>JBELMF010000075.1:0-15592 GCA_042096015.1 Sphingomonas sp. | reverse complement strand
AATTTTGCACGCCGATCAGCCCCGAACGGGGTCAATATTGCACGCCGATTCACAATCGACCCCCAACTGGAGGAAGAGCGGCAGCTTGAGCGTGAGTTCATGACCGGCACGGGCGGCATGTTCGCTGGCATGAACCACTTCGAATATGTGCGCGACCGGGAGAAGGCCGGGAAGCGAACGATCCGCGGTCACAGCATCTGGCGTGATCCAGAGCCGCCCGCCGCCGGGGACGAATAAGGCCGATCAGCCGGCGATGTCTTCGAGAAAGGCGTCCACGGCCATGGAGATGTCCGAGAACAGCCGCTCGCGCGTGAACCCAAGCACCTTCAACGCGCTCAGGGTGTCCCCCTTTTCCGCACTCGGCACGATGTAGACCTGCCGCATCAACGCGCTGGGGATGCTGTCTGCCGGTCCGCAGTGCAGTGACATCGCGCTGTCCTGCGCCAACGTCCTCGCGTTCATGGCCGTGGCCCAGATCAGGCCGGGGCGATCCCTCTCACGCCGGAACGGGTCGACCGTCTCGTGGTAGTGGAAGTGGGTGAAGGCGCTGCCCGTTCGGACCTGCCATACGCATCCGTCGGACCGGTCCTCGCCGTAGCAGGCGAAGAATAGCGCGATTAGCGGGCTCTCGGTCCAGTCGAGAAGCATGGTGGGCACGCCGTAGTGCTGCGCCAGGACCAGCCATTCGATGTCATTCCGGGGGACCGGCGACGCGAACCGCGCGGCCACGCGGGACCAACGATGAAGCGTCTCACGATCCGTGATGCCCTTCTTGCCTTGTCGATAGGCCGATGGCTGCAATGACCAAGTGACGTCCGCATGGCCGCGATAGAGCGTGTCTCGGGTTGGTTTCTCGGGAAGCGCATCGAAGAAGGCGCCGATCTGGCGAAATCCGCGCTGATCCATATCAGATCGCCTTTCGCCGATCGGCGATGTCATCGAGCAGCGCCATAAGCGGTGCCGGCCAGACGACCCCGTTGTCTGTTGCGCGATCGACCAGCTTTCGGATGTGCGGGACCGAGGCAGGGGAGCCGCCCAGCGCGGTGTAGGCGTCGATCATCCCCATGACCGTCGCATGGAACTTCTGTCGCTGCGCTCGCACCCCTGGATAGAGGAAGGGAAAAACGATCAGAGAAACCGCGGCGCCGAGCAGGGTGACGCCAGCGATAATGCCTGCGATCCACAGCATGACGGTCGAGTCCGGCGCGAACCAGACTATGATGCCGGCGATCGATAGCCCGATGACGAGCGACTTGAGGTTGCTCCAGAGCCAAGAGAGCACCGTCGGCAGCTTCTGCTTCAACTGAGGCTGCATCTCGTCCGCGAAGGCGAACATCTCTGCGGCCATCAGCATGTCCGTCAGCAGGCGGTCGAGGCGATCCACGCGGTAGGGAAGGGCCAGATACTCGGCCGCTGCCTCCTCGACTTCGATGCGGACAATGTAGGGTTCGGCATGCTTCTTACCGGCAAGGGATGGCCTGGACTGGTGGTGCCAAGCGAGAGCGGCTTGCTGGTCATCACGATCCCACCAGTTCGGGTTCACGGCCCTCGCCGCAGTTTCCACGACATCGAGGCCGCGACGGATGTTGTCCCCGCGCTCATATTCGTCGGTGGCCACAGCAGCTGCTGCCTTGCCCACCTCTGCGACGAGCCGGCCCCAGAACCTGTCCTTGAACAACCCATGCCCGCGGACCTGCTCGTCCTGATGCGGGCTCCACATCGTAGCCATTGCCAAGCTCTCCGAGGCGGGAGGCTATGGTCGGCGCTACCGTCTGTCAAAGCGCCGTTCATCCCGGAACTGTCCGTGAACATCCGCGAACGTCCCGACACGTATATTCCCCATCCATTACCCAAACTGCTCGGGTAAGGCCGGCGTGACGATGCTAAGTGCTTGTGATCGCTTGGTGACCCCTACGGGACTCGAACCCGTGTTTTCGCCGTGAGAGGGCGACGTCCTAGACCGCTAGACGAAGGGGCCGTGCAAGCGGGAGCGGCGCCTCTACGGGGGTGGCGGCGGCCCGTCAAGCCGCCGCGCGCCGTTTTTCGTATCAGGCCGCAGCCTTCTTGCGCTCCGCCATCTCGGCATTGAGCATCTCGGCCAGCAGGAACGCCAGTTCGATGCTCTGGCCGGCGTTGAGGCGCGGGTCGCAATGCGTGTGGTAGCGATCCGCCAGGCTCTGTTCGGTAACGTCGACGGCGCCGCCGGTGCATTCGGTGACGTTCTGGCCGGTCATCTCGGCATGGATGCCGCCGGCATGCGTGCCCTCCGCCCGGTGGACGGCGAAGAAGCCGCGCACCTCGGCAAGGATGCGCTCGAACGGGCGCGTCTTGTAGCCGTTCGCCGCCTTGACGACGTTGCCGTGCATCGGGTCGCAGCTCCAGATCACCGGATGCCCCTCGCGGGTCACCGCGCGGAGCAGCTTGGGGAAGCCGGCCTCGATCTTGTCGTGACCATAGCGGGTGATCAGAGTCATGCGGCCGGGAATGCGGCCGGGGTTCAGCGTGTCGAGCAGGCGCAGCAGCACGTCGGGCTCCAGCGTCGGGCCGCATTTCACGCCGATCGGGTTACCGATACCGCGCAGAAACTCGACATGCGCCGAGCCCTCGAAGCGGGTACGATCGCCGATCCACAGAAAGTGCGCCGACGTGTCGTACCAGTCGCCGGTCAGCGAATCCTGCCGCGTCATCGCCTCCTCATAGGGAAGCAGCAGCGCCTCGTGGCTGGTGTAGAAGCTGGTCTGCGCGAGCTGGGGCACCGTTTCGGGGTCGATCCCGCAGGCGGCCATGAAGTCCAGCGCCTCGCCGATCCGGTCGGCGGTCTCGGCGTACTTCTTCGCCCAGGGGCTGCGGCCCATATAGTCGAGCGTCCAGCGGTGGACCTGCGCGAGGTTGGCGTAGCCGCCCTGGGCGAAGGCGCGCAGCAGGTTCAGCGTCGCCGCGGACTGCGCATAGCCCTGCACCATGCGCTTCGGATCGGGGATGCGCGATTCCGGCGTGAAGCCGATGTCGTTGACATTGTCGCCGCGATAGGAAGGCAGCTCGACGCCGTCGATCGTCTCGGTCGGGGCGGAGCGGGGCTTGGCAAACTGGCCCGCCATGCGGCCGAGCTTCACCACCGGCAGCTTAGAGGCGTAGGTAAGGACCACCGCCATCTGCAGGATCACGCGGAACGTGTCGCGGATGTTGTTGGGGTGGAATTCCGCAAAGCTTTCCGCGCAATCGCCGCCCTGGAGCAGGAACGCCTCGCCCGCCGCGACTCGTGCCAGCTCCGCCGTGAGATTGCGCGCTTCGCCGGCAAAGACGAGCGGCGGATAGCTGCGCAGCGTATCGGTCGCGGCGGTCAGCGCGGCAGTGTCGGGATAGTCGGGAAGCTGGCGAGCCTCATGCGAGGTCCAGCTGTGGGGGGCCCAATTGGCGGCCATAATCGGTTCCTTTCGGCGCGCGCCAATGCGCGAAAATGTCGCCGCGCGCAAACAAGCTGTACTTTATAGCACGCCAGGGTAGGCGCCGCCATCGATCAGCAGGCTCTGCCCGGTGATGAAGCCGGCCTGGGCGGAGCAGAGAAAGGCGCAGGCGGCGCCGAACTCGGCAGGGTCACCGAACCGCCGGGCCGGAATGCGCTCGCGGCCGCGCGCTTCTGCCGTCTCCATGTCGATGTCCTGGCTCTTGGCGGCGAAGGACATGACGCCCGGCAAGCGCCGAGTCGCGAACAGGCCGGGCAGGAGGAAGTTGATCGTGACGTTGGCGCTGGCCACCTCCCGCGCGACACCGGCGAGAAAGCCGGTGAGCCCGATGCGCGCGCCGCTGGACAGATCGAGCCCGGCGGCGGGGGACTTCACGGAGCCGGATGTGATGCAGACGATGCGGCCGAAGCGCCGCTCCACCATTCCGTCGGCGACCTGCTGAATGAGGCGGATCGGGGTGACCATGTTGGCGTCGAGCCCGGCGTGCATGGCCGCCGCATCGACCTGACGGAAATTGCGCGGCGGCGGACCGCCGTTGTTGTTGACGAGGATGTCCGGCGTGCCGGCCGTCTCGACCAGTGCCGCCTGCACGGCGGGATCGCCGATGTCGCCAGCGACGGCGTCCACCTGCGCACCCGTCGCCTGCCGGATGGCGGCGGCGGCCAGGTCGAGCGCATCGCCGTCACGGCCGTTCATGACGAGCCGGCAGCCCGCGCGGGCGAGCTCTTCGGCGCAGGCCCGGCCGAGCCCCTGACTTGAGGCGCAGACGATGGCGGTCTTGCCGGTGAGGCCGAGGTCCATGGCGAATCTCCGTTCTTGCGTGGCGAGGCGGACCCACATAGCGTGCGTTCCGCAGGATCGAACCACTGCCGCCCGTTTTCGTCGAGACAGCCCCAGCGGCGCCGGCGAGACGCGGGGCGGCACGACGCCACTTCCGCCACGCGCGCGAAAGGGACCGGTGACGATCGTGCCTATGATCCTGTCAGTCGCCATGAGGGGTCGGTGAGCCTCGCCACGCTGCTGCCGGCGCTGGTCGCCATGCTGGGCGCCGGCATGCTGGCAGGCTTCGCCGCGGGCCTGTTCGGCATCGGGGGCGGCTTCGTCGTCGTGCCGGCGCTGTTCGCGGTGCTGCCGCTGCTGGGCGCTGCGCCCGAGGAGATCGCGCATGTCGCGATCGGCACGAGCCTGGCGACGATCGTGGTGACGTCGCTGCGCTCGGTGCAGGCGCACGCCCGGCGCGATGCGGTGGACTTCGCGATGCTGCGGGGCTGGGCGCCCTGGGTGGTCGGCGGCGTGGGGGCGGGCGTGTGGCTGGCCAGTCGCCTGCCGGGCGATGGACTGTCCGTCATCTTCGGTGCTGGCATGCTGGTGATGGCGCTGCATTTCCTGTTTCCGGTGCTGGGGCGCCAGCAAGTGGCCGAGGCGCTGCCGCGCGGCGCCGCGCGCGCCGGCATCGCGGGGGGCATCGGCGCCGCATCGTCGCTGCTGGGCATCGGCGGCGGAACGATCGCCATCATCGTGATGACGCTGTGCGGCAAGAGCATCCACCGCGCGATCGCGACCGCAAGCGGACTGGGCGTGATCATCGCCGTACCGGGCGTGATCGGCTTTGCCGCGATCGGCCAGGGCGTGAGCGGCCTGCCATGGGGATCGCTGGGCTATGTCAACGTGCCGGCGGCGGTGGTCATCACCTCGATGTCGATCTTTTCCGCGCCTTGGGGCGCTGCGGCGGCGCATCGCCTGCCCGCCGCGATCCTGGGCCGCCTGTTCGGCATCTACCTGCTCGCGATCGGCATGCTGATGGTTCGCAACGGATTGACGTGACCGCGGGCCAATCCGCCCGCCAACAGGGGAACGAGACATGGACACGATCTTATCGCGCCGTACCCTTATCGCCGGGGGGCTGGCAGCCGGCGGGGCACTGCCGGCGCTCGCGACATCGACGACAGTCGCGCCGTCAGCCGCGGCGGCCTTCTTCGGGCCGTCACCCGGGCTTGCGCAGCTGTCCCGCAACGAGAATCCCTATGGCCCGGCGCCTGCTGCGGTGCAGGCCATGGCGGAGGCAGCGGCCAAGGGCTGCTATTACAGCGACAAGGCGCATGAGCGGTTGACCGCGATGATCGCAGAGCGCTTCGGCGTGACGCCCGACCATGTGGTGATCGGTTCGGGATCCACCGAAGTGCTGAGCGCCGCGGCCCTGTACTTCGGAAGCAAGGGCACCATCCTGGCGCCCGAGCTGTTCTGGGACACCACCGTGCAATATGGTGAGCGCAAGGGCGCGAAGGTGCAGCGCGTGGCGTTGGCGCCCGACATGGGGATCGACCTTCCCGCGCTGGCCGCGGCGGTGACCCCGGAGACCGCGCTGGTTCATATCTGCAACCCGAACAACCCGACCGGCATGGTGCTGGACGGCGATCAGCTGCGCGGATTCGTGAAGGCGGTCGGGCCCAAGGCAACGGTGCTGGTTGACGAGGCGTATAACGAACTGACCGAGCGGCCCGACTATTCCTCGGTCGCCGCGCTGGTGCGCGAAGGCCATAATCTGATCGTCTGCCGTACATTTTCAAAGATCTACGGCATGGCCGGGCTGCGCGTCGGTTATGCGATCGCGCAGCCCGAAGTGGCCAAGCTGCTGTCGGGATATCTGATGAGCTTCGGCGGCAATTCCGCCGGGCTTGCCGCGGCAATCGCATCCTATGACGACGTCAGCTTCACGCGCTTCTCACGCGAGCGCATCCTGGAGGCGCGCCACATGATGGAGGGCGCCGTGCAGAAAGCGGGGCTGAGCGCCTTGCCGAGCCAAGCCAATTTCCTGTTCGTGAAGGTGCCCGATGCCGATGCGCTGCGCGCCGCCATGGCCGAGCGCAACATCGCCATCCGCGGGACATATGGCACCTGGCGGAACTGGTCCCGGGTGTCGACCGGCCGGATCGAGGATGTGCGCCGCTATGCCGAGGCGCTGCCGATGCTGGTGAGGGCGTGAGCCGGCGGGTGCTTGCTGCAAGACGGGCGCGCGCCTAAATCAAGATCATGGCGCACGCTCATCACGATCATCACGAACCGCAAGGCGCGGACCTTGCCACCGCCGCGCAGGCGACGCTGGAGCGTGCCGGCGAGCAATGGACCGCGATGCGCGCCAGCGTGTTCGGCGCGCTCGCGGGGTTCGACAAGCCGGCAAGCGCCTATGACATCGCGGAAGCCGTGTCCAAGGCGGAAGGGCGGCGCGTGGCGGCGAACAGCGTCTATCGCATCCTCGACCTGTTCGTCGGTGCGAACCTTGCCCGTAAGGTAGAGAGCGCCAACGCCTATGTCGCCAATGCGCATCCCGATTGCCTGCACGACTGCATCTTCCTGGTGTGCGATTCGTGCGGGCAGACGACCCATCTGGATGACGACCGGCTGACCGGCGGGGTTCGTGACGCGGCGACCGCAGCGGGCTTCTCCCCGGTGCGTCCGGTGATCGAAGTGCGCGGGCAATGCGCCGCCTGTTCGGACGATTGACCGACAATATCGATCGATCCCAATCCGGTAGCATTCGACACGGTCGACGCGCTGGAGTAAGCCCCGCAAGATGACCGATCTGCCCCAGACGCCGCTGCTCGATACGGTATCGACGCCGGCCGACCTTCGGAAGCTGGCACCCGAGCAGCTCCGCCAGCTTGCGGACGAACTGCGCACCGAGACGATCTCCGCGGTCGGCACGACCGGTGGGCACCTCGGATCGGGGCTCGGCGTGGTCGAACTGACCACTGCGATCCATTACGTCTTCGACACCCCGCGTGACCGGCTGGTCTGGGACGTCGGCCACCAATGCTATCCGCACAAGATCCTGACCGGGCGGCGTGACCGCATCCGCACGCTCAGGCAGGGCGGGGGACTGAGCGGCTTCACCAAGCGGAGCGAGAGCGAATACGACCCGTTCGGCGCGGCGCACAGCTCGACGTCGATCTCGGCCGCGCTGGGCTTTGCCATCGCCAACAAGATCGCCGACCAGCCGGGCAAGGCGATCGCGGTGATCGGCGACGGCGCGATGTCCGCCGGCATGGCCTATGAGGCGATGAACAACGCTGAGGCGGCAGGCAATCGGCTGGTGGTGATCCTCAACGACAACGACATGTCGATCGCGCCGCCGGTCGGCGGGCTGTCGGCGTATCTCTCGCGCATCGTGTCGAGCCGCGAGTTCCTGTCGCTGCGTGACCTGATGAAGAAGGTGGCGCGCCGCCTGCCGCGGCCGTTCCACAATGCCGCGCGCAAGACCGACGAATTCGCCCGCGGCATGACGATGGGCGGTACGCTCTTCGAGGAGCTCGGCTTCTATTATGTCGGACCGATCGACGGCCATAATCTCGAGCATCTCATTCCGGTGCTGGAGAATGTGCGCGATGCGGAGGAAGGCCCGATCCTCGTCCATGTCGTGACCAAGAAGGGCAAGGGCTATGCCCCTGCCGAGGCCGCGTCGGACAAGTATCACGGCGTGCAGAAGTTCGACGTCATCACCGGCGCGCAGGCCAAGGCCCCGCCGGGACCGCCGGCCTATCAGAACGTGTTCGGCGACGCCTTGGCCGATGAAGCCGATCGCGACCCGCGCGTGTGCGCGATCACGGCGGCGATGCCGTCGGGCACGGGCGTCGATCGCTTCGCCAAGCGGCACCCCGATCGCGCGTTCGACGTAGGCATCGCCGAACAGCATGGCGTGACCTTCGCGGCCGGGCTGGCGGCGCAGGGGATGCGGCCGTTCTGCGCGATCTATTCGACCTTCCTGCAGCGAGCCTATGACCAGGTCGTGCATGACGTGGCGATCCAGAATTTGCCGGTTCGCTTTGCGATCGATCGCGCGGGGCTCGTCGGCGCGGACGGCGCGACTCACGCCGGGTCGTTCGACATCACCTATCTCGCGAGCCTGCCCAATTTCGTCGTGATGGCGGCGGCGGACGAGGCCGAGCTGGTCCATATGGTCCACACCTGCGTCGAGCATGATTCGGGGCCGATCGCGGTGCGCTATCCGCGCGGCAATGGCGTCGGCGTACCGTTGCCCGAAACGCCGCAATTGCTGGAGATCGGCAAGGGCCGCATCGTGCGCGAAGGTAAGACGGTTGCCATCCTGTCGCTCGGCACGCGGCTGGCCGAGGCGCTCAAGGCGGCGGAGCAGCTGGAGGCCAAGGGGCTGTCGACCACCGTCGCCGACCTACGCTTCGCCAAGCCGCTCGACGAGGGGCTTATCAAGCGCCTGCTGGCGAGCCACGAGGTTGCGGTGACGATCGAGGAAGGCTCGGTCGGTGGCTTCGGCGCGCATGTGCTGACGATGGCATCGGACGAGGGGCTGATCGACGGCGGGCTGAAGCTGCGCACGCTGCGCCTGCCCGACGTGTTTCAGGATCAGGACAAGCCTGAGGTGCAATATGCGCAGGCCGGGCTTGATGCGGAAGGGATCGTTGGCACCGTCCTCAAGGCGCTGCGCTGGAACGAGACCGGCGCCGCGGCGCGCGCGTGAGCGGCTGGACCAAGGTCTTCCTCGCCACCGGGTTGATGGTAGTGGCGCTGGCGTGCCTGAACCTGTCGCTATGGCGGCGGATGAAGGAGGCGCGGCGGCTGGGTGAGGCCGCGGCTGAGGCGGAGCGGCGCGAGGGCTCACACAGCGACGATATCTTGAAATGAATCGTCATGCCGGGCTTGTCCTTAGCGTCCAGGGTGCCGCACACCTAGAGGCCGTGGAGTTAGCGGAACTCTGGACCCTGGGGACAAGCCCCGGGGCGACGGTACGTTAGTGGGTGCCGATCGGGGCACATCTAGCCGCCGTCATCCCGGACTTGATCCGGGATCCATGGCGACGCACGCGCTGCGGCCTGAGGAATAAGCGGCAGCGCCCGTGGATGGTTGGATCCCGGCTCAGGGCCGGGGTGACTGCGTGGATGAGGAACTCGCTCGTACCCAAGATACCGGCCGTCAGAACGCTCGTGGTCGGGCGTTTGCCGTGCTCTCGCCCGCCCGCGCCAGGATCGCGCGCGCGTCGCCTGGTGCGCGCACTTCGCCGTGGGGCCCGCCCGATGCGGCGATTACGCGCTCCAGCAGTTCCTGACCCTCCGGCCACCAGCCGAGCCCGCTCGCGGCATTGAGGTGCCCTTGCGCGCCCGCGTCGATGAAGTGGCTGCCCCAATCCACCGCCAGGCTGTGCCCGGCATCGATGGTGATCCACGGATCGTCAGTGCTGGCGATCAGGATCGAGGGGAAGGGCAGCGGCGTCCTGGGCGCGGGTGCGAAGGTCGCGAGTTCCTGCGGAACGTCGTTGCGGTCAACGTCCGCGGGCGCGACCAGCAGCGCCCCCGCCACCGGCCAGCCATAGGGCTGCGGGCTGAGCGAGGTCCACCAGGCGATCGCCTGGCAGCCGAGGCTGTGGCCGACGAGGATGACGGGCGCCTGTGCTTGCGATACCGCCTGGTCGAGCTTGGTCACCCAGGCGTTGCGGTGGGGGGTGTTCCACATGCCCAGGTCCACGCGGCGCGTGTCAGTGCGCGCCTGTTCCCACAAGGTCTGCCAGTGTGTCGGACCGGAGCCACCGAAGCCGGGCACGGTAAGAACAGTGGGCCGGCGTGAATCAAAGGACGAAGCGTTGCCCATCATGGGTCCTCCTGTTCGTCGGCGAGGCCGCGTTGCCGGTGCTCTAGGGGGACAGCCGACACCGCGACCTCATGCACGGGTATATATCTACTAAATTGATGGGCAATAGCTTCGTTCCGGAAGGAAGCCGGCCTGCCCGGTCCTTGCGACGAAGCGCATGTCGTTCGATAGGGCGGCATGGCAAAGATCCGTGCAGACCAAATGCTCGTCGACCGCGGCCTGGCGGAGTCGCGCACACGCGCGCAGGCGCTGATCATGGCGGGTCTTGTCTTCGCCGGCGACCGGAAGATCGAAAAGCCCGGCCAGGCGATCGGCGACGACGTCGCACTTGACGTGCGCGGACGGGACCATCCCTGGGTGTCACGCGGGGGCATCAAGCTCGCGCACGGGCTCGACCATTTCGGCTGGGACGTGACCGGCGCGGTAGCGATCGACGTTGGTTCATCGACCGGCGGATTCACCGACGTGCTGCTGACGCGCGGCGCCACGCGTGTCTACGCCGTGGACAGCGGCACCAACCAGCTGGCCTGGAAGTTGCGGCAGGATCCGCGCGTCATTGTTCATGAACAGACAAGTGCGCGGACGCTGACGCCGGCGCATGTCCCTGAGGCGATCGACCTGATCGTGTGCGATGCGAGCTTCATCGGCATTGCCAAGGTGCTCGACGTGCCGCTCGATTTCGCCAAGCCGTCAGCGCGCGTGATGACGTTGGTGAAGCCGCAGTTCGAAGCGGGACGCGAGGAAGTGGGCAAAGGCGGGGTGGTGCGCGATCCGATGGTGCGGCAGCGGGTCTGCGACGAAGTGGCGCACTGGTTCTCGGACAAGGGATGGCAGGTCGCCGGGATCAGCGAAAGTCCGATCACCGGCCCGGAAGGCAATGTCGAATATCTGCTCGCCGCATTGCGGCCCTGATGTGTCCGCCGATGAGGCAGATCGCGCCGAATGCACCTCCATTGCCCGATTTACGCGTCTGGCACGTCGTGACTATGGCACCGAAAGCATCGCGGAGGGTTTGTGGGCGGAATAGCTTCAAAGGGTCAGCTTCGGATGTCTTTCGCGCGTTGGGCGATGGTGTGCGTCCCGTCAGTCGTTCTTCTTGGCTTCATTTCCGGGCGCAGCGTGGCCTCGGGCGAAGACAACAGCTGGTATCGCGCGCTGGCGAAGCCGGAACTGACGCCGCCGGGCTGGGTGTTTCCGGTCGCCTGGACGACCCTGTACATCATGCTCGGCCTCGCGCTGGCGATCATCCTCAACGCGCGGGGCGCGCGAGGCCGGACGGTCGCGGTAGGGCTGTTCGTTGCCCAGTTCGCCCTGAACCTCGCCTGGACTCCATTGTTCTTCGGCGCGCACAAGGTGGACGCGGCTCTCCTTGTGATCATCGCCATGCTTGTGCTGGCGATCGCGACCACGCTTGCGTTTGATCGCATCCGGAAGACAGCGGCATGGCTGATGCTGCCCTATTTGATCTGGTTGGGTTTCGCCGGCGTCCTCAACTGGCGGATCGGGCAGCTCAACCCGAACGCGCAAACCCTTGTGCCCGACGCCCGAACCTCCCAAGTCATCGGCTGATTCTCTTCCGAAAGGCGCAAGCAATGCAGTCCGAAAACCGGCTGTTCGACGATCTGGTGAAATTCGTGAATGGCGCCGCCGGTACCGTGGCGGGAATGGGGCGCGAGGCGCAGGAAGGCGCGCGTGACCGGGCACGCGAGTGGATCGGCGGGCTCGACTTTGTCACCCGCGAGGAATTTGACGCGGTGAAGGCGATGGCCGCCGCCGCCCGCGACGAGGCGGACGCACTGCGCGCGCGCCTTGATGCGCTGGAGGCGAAGCAGCAGGGCTGATTTTTCCACAGCCATTTGACGGGCAGGTTTTGCGTCACGGCCCCGTCCCGTGCGATAAGGCATCAATGCTCGACGAAGCCGACCAAAACCACGAACCCGAAGCCCCGCTGGATATGCTCGAAAGCTATTTTTCGGCCCATGGCTGGTCCTATGACCGCCATGAGGACGAGATCAGCGCCAGCATGAAGGGCAGCTGGACCGAATATGAGCTGCGCGCCCTGTGGCGTGAAGAAGACGGCGTGCTGCAGTTCCTGACCTTTCCCGATGTCAAGGTTGCGGAACATGCGCGGTCGGCAATCTACGAGACGATCGGGCTGGTGAACGAACAGCTCTGGCTGGGCCATTTCGAACTATGGTCCTCCAGTGGGATCCTGCTTTATCGCCAAGCCACGCTGGTCGATCGCGACGAAGAGGATGCGACGCTGTCGCTGGAAGCGGCGCAGCTGCTGGTGGAAACGGCAATCGATGAGTGCGAGCGCTTCTATCCCGTTTTCCAGTTCGTCCTGTGGGGCGGGAAGTCACCACGCGAGGCAATCGCCGCGGCGCTGATCGACACGCAGGGCGAGGCGTGAGCCTGCCGCGATCGCTGTGGCTGGTGGGTTGCGGCAACATGGGCGGCGCGATGCTGCGCGGCTGGCTTGCCGCGGGCCTGCACCCCGAAGCCGTGACGGTGGTCGATCCCGCCGCTCCGTCGGTGCCGGAGGGGGTTCGTGTCGTCGCTTCGCCTCCCCAGACTGCGCCCGAAGTGATGGTGCTGGCGGTGAAGCCGCAGCTGCTCGACGCCGTTGCGCCCGGCCTGGCGGACGTACGGCCCGCCTTGCTGCTGTCGATCCTGGCCGGGGTTGAAGAGGCGACGCTGGCGGCCCGGATTGGCGCGCCCTCGATCGTTCGCGCCATGCCCAACCTGCCCGTCGCGATCGGCAAGGGTGTGACTGCCCTGCATGCGATGCAGGCCAGCGATGCGGCGCGGGCGATGTCCGAAGCGCTCGTGCGGCCGCTCGGAGCGATCGAATGGATCGCAGAAGAGGCGATGTTCGACGCCGTGACCGCCTTGTCGGGGTGCGGGCCAGGTTTTGTATTCCGCTTCATCGATGCACTGGCGGCGGCGGGCGCCGCGCTTGGCCTGCCCCAGGATCAGGCCGCCCGCCTCGCGCTCGCGACGGTGGAAGGATCGGCGGCGATGGCGGCCGGGGCGGGGGAAAGCCCGGCAGTTCTGGCCGACCGCGTGGCGAGCCCGGGCGGATCGACGCGGGAGGGCCTCAACGTACTGGATCACGAAAAAGCATTGCAGGCGCTGATGACCGCCACGCTGAGAGCAAGCAGGGATCGCAACGTGGCGCTGGCGATCGCGGCAAGAAACCAGAAAGGCTGACGGCGACCGGACGAAAGCTTCAGCTTCGCAGGGCGGCGACGCGGTCGCGTTCTTCCTCGGGGATCAGCCCTTCCAGGACCGACCAGAAGCCGCTGACCGCACCCTGTCCCGCCTCTGAATAGGCGGCGGCCAACCGTTCGCGCAGCGCGTCATACAGCTCAGCCTCAAACGCCTGGCCTTCCTCGGTAAGGCGCAGCAGCCGCTGACGGCGATCGCGCTCGCCCGGGCGTGTTTCGACATAGCCGCGTTCCGTAAGCTCCCCCAGCACGCGGCCCAGCGACTGTTTGGTGATGCCGAGCAGTGCGAGAAGATCGGATACCGCCATGTTCGGCTTGCGTGCGATGAAATAGAGCGCGCGATGGTGCGCGCGCCCCAATCCCTTCTTGGCCAGTCCGCGGTCGATCGACCGGGTGACGTGCGCATTGCCGAAGTAGAGCAATTCGAGGCCCCGCCGGATCTCGGGCTCGCGCAGGAACAGGGGTGATGCGGAGGAGGTCGGGGCAGCCATGTTGACCGGCATTGCCATCGGCCCTACCCGACCGCAACCCCGTCAACGGCGCCGATTTCTGGCGCTCTCCAGGAGTTTCATCGTGCCGACTCCCGCGCCCTTCGTCTTCGAGCCCAATCCGGCGCCGATCCAGGCGAGCGAACGTCTGGCGCGAATTGCCGATCCGGTGTTCGGCCGGGTCTTCACCGATCACATGGCATTGATCCGGTGGAGCGAGGAGAAGGGCTGGCACGACGCGAAGATCACGGCGCGCACCACGCTGACGGTCGATCCCGCCACGGCCGTGCTGCATTATGCGCAGGAGATATTCGAAGGTCTGAAAGCCTATCGCCATGAAGACGGCAGCATCGCGCTGTTCCGGCCCGAGGCGAATGCGGCGCGCTTTCGCGATTCCGCCCGGCGCATGGCGATGCCCGAATTGCCCGATGACCTGTTCGTCGGTTCGATCGAGGCATTGGTGAAGGCGGATGCCGACTGGTTCCCCTCGATCGAGGGCGGCTCCCTGTACCTGCGCCCGTTCATGATCGCCAGCGAGGTCTTCCTGGGCGTGAAGCCGGCGGGAGAATATCTGTACATGGTGCTCGCCTCCGCCGCGGGCTCCTATTGGAAGGGCGGGGTGCGCCCGGTCTCGCTGTGGGTCAGCCACGAATATTCGCGCGCCGGCGTGGGAGGGACCGGTGCGGCCAAGTGCGGCGGCAATTATGCCACCAGCCTCGTCGCGCAGCAGGAAGCAATCCGCCGCGGCTGTGACCAGGTGGTGTTCCTGGATGCCGCCGAGCGCCGCTGGATCGAAGAACTGGGCGGGATGAACATTTTTTTCGTGTTCGAGGACGGATCGATCCAGACCCCGCCACTGACCGGCACCATCCTGCCGGGCATCACGCGTGATTCGATCCTGCAGCTGGCGCGGTCTGCCGGGCTGACCGTGCGCGAGGAGCTGTATTCGATCGATCAGTGGCGTGCCGATGCGACAAGCGGCCGGCTGACCGAAAGCTTCGCCTGCGGGACGGCAGCGGTGGTGACTCCGATCGGCCAGGTATCCGGCCCGGATTACGGGTTCACCATCGGCACCGGCGGCACGGGGCAGACCACGCAGCGGTTCCTGGATGCGATCACCGCCATCCAGCGCGGCCGCGCGCCCGATCCGCATGGCTGGGTTCGCCCGATCGCCTGAGGATTTGCACTTCGCGTCGCGCCGCGATAGGGGCGCGCGTTCTGCTGGGGCGTCGCCAAGCGGTAAGGCAACGGTTTTTGGTACCGTCATACGCAGGTTCGAATCCTGCCGCCCCAGCCATCTTCGCCGATAGAATTGCGTTCCTTCATCGTGGCTTGAAAGCTGTGACTGAGTCGCGGTACGTACTTCTACGGATGGCAGTGTACGCCCCAGTGCTTAGCATATCAGTTTCCGCGTAAATTCCGTTGAGGAACGGTGCGCGTGGAACGGGCGCTGCCCCCGTTCCGTAAACGCCCGTTCGCCCGGCGCCGCTTGCCAGCGGAAGCGTCCGACGGATAGTCAGGCGCATGGACCAGGCGAAGGGGCAGGACTGGAGCGCGCGCGCTGCCGCGTTGAAAGCGGTCGGGGATCTCGCGGGAGCAGCGAAGGCGTATGCTGCGGCGGCGGAGATGCAGCCGCAAAGTGCCGTTGCCGAGCACAATCTTGCGGCAACGCTCGGCGACATGGGCGACCATGACGGCGCCCTCGCCGCGACCGAGCGGGCGTTCCGCAAAGGCGGGAATGCGCCCGAGACATGGCTGGTGCGCGCGCGCTCGCTTCAGGCGGTAGGCGATGCCG
>JBELMF010000074.1:0-15614 GCA_042096015.1 Sphingomonas sp. | reverse complement strand
AAAGGCGAGCGCCGACACGGCGGCGAAGGCGGCGGCGGTGATCTGCGCGCGGAAGCGATCGACCAGCGCGCCCATCACGAGCCGGCCGACCACCTGGCTCGCCGCGAAGGCGGTGACGAGCAAGGCGGCCTGCGGCTCGGACAGGCCGCGATCGGTGCCGAAGGGGACGAGCGAGGTGACCAGCCCGACGCTGGCGATGTTGATCAGCGCGGCCGTGGCGCCGAGCCGCCAGTATCGCCCGTCGCGGCGCGTTTCAGCGCCGGTCATGCCGTCGACGGGGCGGGTGGCGGCAAGCGAATGCGGATCGGGGCGGGTGGGCGCGGCGCGCTCGTGACGCAGCAGCACCAGCACGGCGGGAAGGGCGAGCAGCACGACGATGCCGCCCAGCGTCAGGAAGCCGGACCGCCAGCCGTAGGTGGCGATCACCCAGCCGAGCAGCGGCGCAAGCGCGAGCGAGGACAGCGAGATGCCCGAGGTGGCGACGCCCAGCGCGATGCCGCGGCGCGCCTCGAACCGCTGCGCGATCAGCTTGCCGTATACGATCGCGCTGGTGCCCGGCACGGTCAGCGCCAGGCCGAAGATGAGCGACTGATACTGCCACAGCGGCCCGCCGAGCGAGGCCATGCCGGCATAGGTGAGCCCGAGCAGCAGCATGGCGAGCACGATGATCGCCTTTGCGCCGATGCGGTCCGCAAGCCGGCCAAGGAACGGCACGGCAAGCCCGCCGAGGAGGCCGAGCCCGGCCGCAGTGGCGATGTCGCCGCGGCTCCAGCCGAATTCCGCCACCGGCCCGCCGATGAACAGGCTCGACAGGTTCTGGAACAGCCCCGGTCCGGTGCCGATGCCGATCATCGCCGCGGCCACGACGGGCCAGCCGCGACGCCACTCGCCGGCCGGTGCCGGTCGGTGCATTTCGCTCTCCATGCCGAGGATGGTAGCGCGCCTGCGACCGGCGTCCAGCACGTTCGTCATGCCGGGCGCATCTGCAGGCGGATCAGCCCAGATCGATCCGCGTCGCCCCTTCGCCGATCGCGGCGAACAGCGCCGGCTCGGTACCTGTCATCCAGACCTGCGCATGGCCTGCGAGGCGCGCGAACAATGCGGCGCGGCGGGCGGGATCGAGATGCGCGGCGACTTCGTCGAGGAGGAGGATCGGCGGCTGTCCGCGGCGCTCCCCGACCAGCGCGGCATGGGCGAGGACAATCCCCAGCAGCAGCGCCTTCTGCTCGCCCGTCGATGCCTGGGCGGCGGGAACGGCCTTGTCGAGATGGCGGACGTGAAGGTCCGCGCGGTGCGGGCCGACCAGCGTGCGCCCCGCCGCCGCATCGCGGGGCCGCCCGGCGCGCAAGGCGCCGAGCAGCGCGTCGGGATCACCCGTCCACCCCTCCAGCGCGAGGGCGGCGCGCGGGAAATCATGGCCGGCCGCCTGCTCGAGGCGATCCGACAAAGCGGCGACGGTGTCGCGCCGGGCCGCGTCGATCGCCGCGCCGTGCTGCGCCATCTGCGTTTCGAGCGCGGACAGCCAGTCGCGATCGGGATAGGGCTCGACAAGCAGCTTGTTGCGCGCGCGCATCGCCGCCTCGTAGCGGGTGGTTTCCTGCGCATGGCCCGGTGCCAGCGCGAGCGTCAGGCGATCGAGGAACCGGCGGCGCTCGCTTGCCGGCTCCACGAACAGCCGGTCCATCGCCGGGGTGAGCCACAGCACCGACAGCCATTCCGCCAGCGCGTTGCCGGCACTGCCCGCGCCGTTGATCCGCACCACGCGCCGCTCGGGCGCGGCGGCAAGCGTGCCGGTCCCGATCTCGGTCGTGTCACCGAGCGTCGCGGCGATGCCGAAGCCGCCCGGCCCATCGTTGCGCGCGATCTCGCCGAGGGGCGCACGGCGCAGGCCGCGGCCGGGGGCGAGAAGGGAGAGGGCCTCCAGCACATTGGTCTTGCCCGCGCCGTTGGGGCCGGTGAGCAACACGAAGCCGGCCCCCGGCGAAAGCGGCAGTGCGGCATGATTGCGAACATCGGTCAGCACGAGCCGGCGGATCATCGCCGGGGCTTTAGGCGGAGACGCGGGCGGGGGAAAGCGCCTTGCCCGGCGCCGCGTCGGCGGCCGAGGAGCTGCGGACCCTAGAATTCGTGCTGCAGCGAGATGCCGACCCGTTTCTTCGAGCCGAAGCTGTTGTCGACATAGCTGGCGCGCAGCGCGACGGTGTCTCGTTCGGTGAGGTGAAGGGACAGGCCCGCCGCCGCCGCCACACCGGAGAAATCGTTCGTGCCCCTGGTATAATTCGCGCCCGCCATCAGGGTGAGACGCTCGCGGAGCGGGTGCAGCATGAAGAGGCCGACATAGCCGCTGTTGCTGCTGACCTGGATCGGGATGCCATCCTGCACGTCAAGATCGGTGACCGGCTGGCGGCTATTGGTGTAGGTATAGCCGAACGGCGCGAACAACTGCCAGCTGCCCGTGTCGAGCCCCAATTGCCGCAGCGGGACGAACCCGCCCAGCGAATAGCGGGTCTGCTGCGCCCCCGATTCCAGCTCACTGCTGCCGGCGGCGAAGGTGAGGATCGCCACCGGGAACAGATATGATGCGCCCAGCGACCATTGCCCGGATTTGGCCACGCGGCCGTTGACCTTGAACTTCGGCCCGAACGCCAGCGATCCGGAGACGGAGAGCTCACCAGCATAAGCGATCCCGGCCCTGGTCGCGATCTTGGTGGGATCCTCCGCCGCCTTTTCCTCAGCCGGCGGGCCGGCCCGCTCCTGCGCGGTCGCCGGGGCAGCCGCGACGATGCCGAGGGTGGCGGCTGCGGCACCTGCGATACGGATGGCGAGGCGCCGGTACGATTGAGGCAGCACGCGCATTCACCGACCTCCTCGCCCTGTACCACGGCGTAATATCGGGGGACGGTATGGGATGGGTTCCGGGTGCTCAAACGGGACTATTCCTGGCTTTGGCGGGGGTAATTACCGAGCGCTTGCTTCTCGTTGCCGAGGTGGGGCGGATGCCGGAAGGTTCAGGGATGGCCTCGTGGTCATGCGGTGTGGCCGGAAGCAGCGGAACGGACGCTGAAAGGCGGTCGGCAGCTTGCGCTGAATTTCCCCTCCCGGAGGGGGAGGGGGACCGCCAAAGGTGGTGGAGGGGTAGTCGCCCCAGATGATGCGCTTCGCCTGCGGAAGCCTACCCCTCCACCAGCTTCGCTGGTCCCCTCCCCTTCCAGGGGAGGAATGCGCAACGGCAGCTTACGCCCAGTTGCAGACGCCTTGGTGTCCGCTAGGTTAATCGTCATGAGGATGATGCGCGCACTTTGCATCGCGATAGTGACGGCGGCCGGGTGTGTCGCGAACCTCGCGTCGGCTCAAGCCGGTGCTGCCCCACCTTACGATCACTGCTTCGCAGGCCCATTCGTGCTCACATTTGAGCGAGGCTCAGCACAGCTTACGAAATGGCATAGAGAGGTGCTTGCTACGGTTCGTTCTGAATCAAAGCATTGCGGTGGCGAGATGCTGATCGAAAGCTACCGCTCCAATGACGAACCGCCTGATCTTCAAAGAAGGCGGGCATCTGCCGTGTTTGATTACTTGAAGAATAGTGGGGCTGCGACGGGTAGGGTTGCGATCGGGCTGCAGCCGCGACCATGGCCGACACCGACCGAGGACGGACGCCAACGCCACATTCAAGTCTTTCTGGCGATCTGGCGCTAAGCAGACCTACGTCCGCTTCCCTCCCCCAATTTCGGGCGTCCATGATCGCCGAAGCACTTCCCGAAACCTGCCGGCCTGAAAACGCATACCTGTCGTCATTCCGGCGGAGGCGGAATCCATGAACGCAACGGGCGTTTGTCTCGCGAGGTCGGAGTTTATGGATCCTCGCTGCCACGGGGATGATGATGAGGGGGAAGTGGCAGGAGTTGCCGAGTAGTCAGCGAGGCGGAGCGGGCGCAGGGATCGGGGCCTCGTCGGGCGCAGGCGCCGGCAATGTCGGCGTGTCTGCCGTGACCGTCTCATTGCCGTTCGGCGTCGCGATCGCGGCCGGCGGGGGCGCCTCAACGGGTATGTCAATGGTTGGCGCCACCGCTGGCGGGGCCGGGAGAGTTTCGGTCTCTGCCGCGATCGTGTCGATGCCGTCCGGCGTCGCGATCGTGGCCGGCGCGGTCACCTCTATGGGTGTGTCGACAGCTTGCGCCGCCGGTGGCGGAGCCGGGGATGTCTCGGTGTCGGCCGCGATCGTGGCACTGCCGTCCGCCGTCGTGATCGCGGGCTGCGGGGTCACATCAACGGGTGTGTCGACGGTTTGTGCCACCGGGGGCGGAACGACCAGCGGGGGAGACGGCTGGTAATAATTGCGCCAGGCGTCGTATGCCGCGTAGAATTCGACGAACGGGCGATCGAGCCGCAGCAGCGCCGCTCTGGCGAAGGCCGGCAGATCCTCATCGGCGACCTGGCCGACCTGCGCGACCTCCACGCGTGCCGCCGCGCAAAAGGCCGCCCGCATCGCCGGCTGCGCATAGAAATTGTAGATGCGCGTCTGATTGTCATCATAGACACGCTGCCAGTCCCACCAGCCGGGCGCCTGCCATTCCCGAATATAGGCCTGGTAGTAGCGATCGATCACCGCGGCGCGCGTCCTGAGCCACGCATTATAGTGTTCGATGACCCCGCCACCTGCCTGGTCGCAGCCGAGCGCGGCGACGTTCAGGGCGTTGCGCAGATGCCAGACGGCGGCCTGATCGGTATTGTCGAGATTGGGCGTGAAATACTTGCCGTCGGCGCGCTTGGCCGGGCTCTTCATGCCGATATAGCCACCTGCCGGCATCACCGGCGGCGGCGGCGGGGGCGCCGCGACCACCCGTGGCGGCTGCACGGGAGCGGGCGGCGTGGCGCAGCCGGACAGGGCGAGTGCCAGTCCGCCCAGCAGGCCCAAGCCGAGGTTCGCACGCACTGTCATCGTCTCGCCCAGATTACTCCGTTGGGCGCGCTTAGCCCGTCCAAGATGAACATCGCAAGAATGGCTGACCTTGCCTGGGCGCGACTTGCCCGCAAGACAGGTTGCGGCCAGGCGAAGGCCGGATGGCTTGAAATGCCTCGTCCGCGTCAAATTCCGCGACGGCGGGAATCCATGGACGCAGCATGCGCAACCGTCGCGGCCCAAAACAGTGCGGCGCCAGCGGAGAGGCGTCGCTCCACCAGCATCCCCCTCCCCGTGGCGGGGGGAAGGATACGAAGGGGGGATCAGGCGGCGAGGCGTGCCGGCTCGGGCTCGTCACGCTGGCGGCTGAGATAGGAAGCCATTTCCTCGCCCAGTTCCTGCTGCGCGCGCCGGTACAGCACCGGCTCGGTGAGGCCGAGGCGCTTGCGGGCGGCGCCGAGCGGCTCGTGCATGAGCTTCAGGTAATCCTCGCCGGCGAGCCACTTGGCCGCACGCCCGCGCTGATATCCCTCCATCACCGCGCGGGCGAACAAGGTCCCCTTGGTGATGCGCAGGCTCTTGAGCGCGGCGGCCGAGCCGATGAAGGCCCAGCCGGCGCCGCCGACCTGGGCGTAGCTGAACGCCACCAGCGCCGCCTCGCCGAGGCTTTCGTCGGCCTTGTAGCCGGTCAGCACGTGCCAGATGTCGTGCATGTCGCGGGTGCGGCGGCCGAACCAGGCATAGGGATGGTCGATCTCGACATTGTCGTTGCCCTCGCGGCTGACCTGGACGAGCCCGTCGGCGGAATAGCCGGTGCTGTCGAGGAAATCGCGATAGGCGGCGCCGACCGTGCCGGGCGCGAAGCTATCGACCCAGGCGCGATCGGAGAAACGCTCGGCCAGTTCGGCCTGTTCGCGAGCGATCCGGCCGCCCTCTTCGGTGCCGAGCAGCCGGGCATAACCCCATTCGGTGCTGCCGACGTTCAGCGCGCGCATGATGCGGAACACCTGCACCGTATCGTCGCCGTTGCTGAGCAGCTTCTTGATCGCATCAAAGGCCGTGGTCCAATCACGCCGCCCGGTGCTGCCGGGGAAGGGGGGAAGCTTCGCCATGTGATTCGGCTCCTTATTGACAGACATGTCAGTAAGGCCAAATGCCCGTCCAAGTCAATCGTCGCGACGCCCCGGTTCAGCGTGGATCGCGGCGGGGTCGATGCGGTGCTAAGCGCGTCGCCATGCCCATCGACCTGATCTGCCTCGATGCCGACGATACGCTCTGGCACAACATGCGCTTCTTCGTGGCGGCGGAGGAGGCGTTCGTGGCCATGCTGGCGCCGTTTGCGGAGGCGGGGATCGCGCGGGAGCGGCTGGCCGAGGTGGAGATCCGGAACCTGCCGCTGTACGGCTATGGCGCGAAGAGCTTCACGCTGTCGATGATCGAGACGGCGCTGGCCTTCGGCGCGGATGCCGGCGCCATTCGCGCGATCCTGGAGGCGGGGCGCACGCTGCTGGCCCATCCGGTCGAGCTGTTCGACGGGATCGCGGCGACGCTGGATACGCTGGGGGCGAGTGCGCGGCTGGTGCTGGTGACAAAGGGCGACCTGCTGCACCAGGAGATGAAGCTGGCCGCATCCGGGCTGGGCGACCGCTTCCACGGTGTCGAGATCGTCAGCGACAAGCGGCCGGAGACGTTCACGCGGCTGTTCGCGCGCTATGGCGTCGCCCCCGATCATGCGCTGATGGCGGGCGATTCGATGCGATCGGATATCCTGCCGGCGCTGGCGGCGGGCGCATGGGCCGCCTTCGTGCCGCAGGACGGGGCGTGGGCGCATGAAGCGGCAACCCCGCCCGATGACGCGGCACGCTTCCGCGAACTGCCGAGCCTGGCGGCGCTGCCCGGCTGGGTAGCGGCGATCGAGGACGGGTGCCCCTGATCCGCCGCGCCGGGCGATCAGGCGGCGTTGTCGATGCCGAGTTCGCCGAGCTTGCGGTACAGCGTCGACCGGCCGATCCCCAGGCGCCGTGCCACCTCAGTCATGCGCCCGCGATAATGGCCGATGGCGAGGCGGATGACGTCCGCCTCGATCTCCTCAAGCGCGCGCATGTTGCCATCGGGCCGGAACAGATCGACGCCGCCCGATGTCGACATATGCTGCGGCTGAGGCGTGCGCACGCGGCGGGCGTTCAGCGTGGCGATCTGCGGGAAATCGGCGCGGGTGAGGGCGTCTCCTTCACAGACCACGGCGGCGCGGAAGAGCGCGTTCTGCAGCTGGCGCACGTTGCCCGGCCAGTCGTAATCGACCAGCAGCGCCAGCGCGTCGTCGGTGATGCCGAGCTGGCGCAGGCCCGGCTGCAGCGCGATCCTTGCCAGCAGGTGCCGCGAGAGCGCCGGGATGTCCTGCGCCCGTTCGCGCAGGGGCGGGATCGTCACCGGCACGATGTTGAGCCGGTAATAAAGGTCTTCGCGGAAGCGGCCGGCCTCGACCTCGTCGATCAACCGCTTGTTGGTGGCGGCGATGACGCGCACGTCCACCTCATAGGGGTGACGCGCGCCGAGCGGATGGACCAGCCCGGATTGCAGCGCGTCCAGCAGCCGGGCCTGCGTTTCCAGCGGCATCTCGCCGATTTCGTCGATGAACAGCGTGCCGCCGTCCGCCTCCTGAAACTTGCCGATCTTGCGATCAAAGGCGCCGGCGAAGGCGCCGGGCTCATGCCCGAACAGCTCGCTGTCGATCAGGTTTGCCGCAAGTGCACCGCAGTTCACCGTGAACATCGGCTTTCGGGCGCGCGGGCTGGCGGCATGCACCGCCTCCGCCACCACTTCCTTGCCGACCCCGCTTTCGCCCTCGATCAGCACCGCGACGCGCGCGCGCGCCGCCTTGGCGGCGATCGCCAGCGCGGCGCGGAACTGCGGGGCGGAGCCGACGATCTCGTCAAAGCCGAGCATCGCGGGGATCTTCTCCGTCAGCGGCCGCAGCTCTCCCGCCGCGGTGCCGGCCACGGCGGCGTCGAGCGCCTGCAACAGCCTCTCCGGCGCGAGCGGCTTCACGAGGAAATCGGTCGCGCCCGCACGCATCGCGTTCACAGCATGCGCGACCGACCCGTTTGCGGTGACCACCAGTACCGGCAGCGCGGGCCGACGCGCCCGCAGCTCCGCGATCAGGGCGGAGGCATCGGCGTCCTCCCCCCAATGATCGAGCAGGATCGCATCGAGCTGCATCCCGTCCTGCGTGCCCAGCGTCGCGATCGCCGTTTCACCGTCGCCGGCGAACAGCGTCCGCCAGCTCCCACGCGCCGCCAGCGCCGCCACCAGGCGGCGCTGCGCAGGCTCGTCATCGATCAGCATCAGCATGCGCTGGCCGTTGCGCGTCATCGTTCGTCCCGTTTCGATCCGTGTTCCACTTTAGCCCTGGCAAGTAAAAGCACGCTTAAGCAGGCTTGAGGACAACGCACAGACCTGATTAAGACGCATCGAAACGCAAGAGGAAAGAGGATGGTCATGGCCCAGCACGGCGCGCGTCCCGGCGACATGAAAGCGCACGAGATCACCTACGGCAAGGTGATGAGCTTCCTCAAATACGGCACGATCGCCTGTGCGCTGATCGCCGCCTTCGTGGTCTGGCTGATCGCCTGAGCCATGAAGATCGCTGTCCTCAAGGAGGGGGCGGACGGCGAGCGGCGAGTGGCGGCGACACCGGAGACGGTGAAGAAGTTCATTCAGCTGGGCGCAGTTCTGGCCGTGGAAGCTGGCGCGGGCGCCGGCGCATCGATCACCGACGAGGCGTACCGCGACGCGGGTGCGACCGTCGGCGACCGGGCGGGCGTCATCGCCGATGCCGATATCATCATGGGCGTGCAGGGGCCGGACCCGGCCTCCATCGCCGGCGCCAAGCCGGGCGCCTGGCTGGCCGCGGGGCTGAACCCTTTCGGTGAGCGTGCCCGCGTCGATGCTTATGCCGAAGCCGGGATCGAGGCGCTGGCGATGGAATTCATGCCGCGGATCACCCGCGCGCAATCGATGGACATCCTGTCCTCGCAATCGAACCTGTCGGGCTACAAGGCGGTGCTGGACGCGGCGGGCGAATATGGCCGCGCCTTTCCGATGATGATGACTGCGGCGGGGACGGTTTCGGCCGCCAAGGTCTTCGTGATGGGGGTGGGCGTCGCCGGCCTGCAGGCGATCGCCACCGCCCGGCGGCTGGGCGCGCAGGTCTCCGCCACCGATGTGCGATCGGCGACCAAGGAGCAGATCCTGTCGCTGGGCGCCAAGCCGATCTTCGTCGAGAATGTCGCCGGGATCGAGGGCGAGGGATCGGGCGGCTATGCCACCGAGATGAGCGCGGAGTATCAGGCGGCGCAGGCCGAGCTGGTGTCGGCGCATATCGCCAAGCAGGACATCGTCATCACCACCGCTCTGATCCCCGGGCGCCCCGCGCCGCGGCTGATCAGTGATGCGCAGATCGCGACGATGCGGCCGGGCAGCGTGATCGTCGATCTGGCCGTCGAGCAAGGCGGCAACGTCGAGGGTGCGGTGGCGGGCGCGGTGGTGACGCGGCATGGCGTGAAGATCGTCGGGCATCGCAATGTGCCATCGCGCTTGGCGGCGGATGCCAGCGCGCTGTTCTCGCGCAACCTGTTCAATTTCCTTTCGGCATTCTGGGACAAGGACGCCGGGCGCCCGGTACTGGACGAGGAGATCGGCGATGCGGTGCGGCTGACGCAGGGCGGCAAGGTGGTGAACGCGAGGTTGTTGTCGTGATCACTCCTCCCCTGCAAGGGGAGGGGGACCGCGGCGCGAAGCGCCGTGGTGGAGGGGGTGTGCCACGCATGGTGCGGCCGGAAGTGTCGATCGCGCGCCGGCTGCGGCGGGAGATGAGCTATCCGGAGGTCTTGCTGTGGCAGCGGATGCGTGGGCGTGCCCTCGGTCACAAGTTCCGCAAGCAGCATCCGATCGGACAGTATGTGGTCGATTTCTGCTGCTTGTCCGCTCGCCTGGTGGTCGAAGTGGACGGTGCCTCGCACGATGGCGACCGAGCAGCGTACGACGAGGCGCGCGATAGTTTCATACGGGAGAACGGGTTCCGCGTGCTGCGGGTGACGGCGGTCGATGTGGCGCGAGACGTTGGGGCAGTCGCTGCCGCCATCGTCTCGGCGACGGAGACCCCCCTCCACCATGCTTTGCATGGTCCCCCTCCCCGTGCCGGGGAGGACAGGACATGAGTTTCATCGCGATTTTGTCGATTTTCGTGCTGGCGTGTTTCGTCGGTTATTTCGTGGTCTGGTCGGTGACGCCGGCGCTGCATACGCCGTTGATGGCGGTGACCAATGCGATCTCGTCCGTCATCATCGTCGGCGCGCTGATCGCCGCGGCGGCGAGCGGCAGCGCCAGCGCGAAGTGGCTGGGGCTGCTGGGCGTGGTGCTTGCCAGCGTCAACATCTTCGGCGGTTTTGCCGTCACCCAGCGGATGCTGGCGATGTACAAGAAGAAGGAGCGGCCTGCGGCCGCGAAGCATTGATCCGCGCGCCCGGGTGGACCCGGGGCCGGGCGGTATCGGACGCGTAGAACAGCGGGACCCCGGATCAAGTCCGGGGTGACGGACAGGGGGTAGAGGATAGTGGAACACGTCGCGGACAATCCCTGGGTGGCGCTCGCCTATCTGATTTCGGGCGTGTGCTTCATCATGGCGCTGCGCGGGCTGTCGAGCCCGGAGAGCAGCCGCCGCGGCAATCGCTATGGCATGATCGGCATGGCAATCGCCGTCGTCACGACGCTGGTGACGCATGTGCCGGTGATGCCGGTTCTCGCAGTTGGCGAGGTCGCCGGATACGATTACGCCGCCATCCTCCAGCGCGTCGATACGCTGGCGGTGATCGAGATCCTGCTCGCTATCGGCCTCGGTGCGGCGATCGGCGTGGTCACCGCGCGGCGGATCGCGATGACGGCGATGCCGCAGCTCGTCGCCGCCTTCCATAGCCTCGTCGGCCTGGCCGCGGTGCTGGTGGCGATCGCGGCGTTCCTCAATCCCGTGGCCTTCGGGATCGCGGATGTCGTGACGCCGCTGATCGGCGCGCCGTTCGCCGCGATCCATGGCGTCAGCCGGATCGAGATGATCCTGGGCGTGGCGATCGGCGCGATCACCTTCTCGGGCTCGGTGATCGCCTTCCTGAAGCTCAACGGCAACATGGGCGGCGCGCCGATCATGCTGCCGGCGCGGCATGCGATCAATCTCGGCGTCGCGCTGATGATCGCGTGGTTCTCCTTCTCCTTCTGGCTGACGCAATCGCCGGTCGATTTCTGGATCGTCGTCGCGCTGTCGTTCGCGATCGGCTTCCTCCTCATCATCCCGATCGGCGGCGCGGACATGCCCGTCGTGGTGTCGATGCTGAACAGCTATTCGGGCTGGGCGGCGGCGGCGATGGGCTTTACGCTGCACAATACGGCGATGATCATCACCGGCGCGCTGGTGGGATCGTCGGGCGCGATCCTCAGCTATATCATGTGCCGCGCGATGAACCGCAGCTTCATCAGCGTGATCGCGGGCGGCTTCGGCGCCGAATCGGGGCCGAGCGGCGGCGGCGCTGCGCAGATCGACCGGCCGTGGAAGCGCGGCTCGGCCGAGGACGCGGCGTTCCTGATGAGCCAGGCCGAGCAGGTCATCATCGTGCCCGGTTACGGCATGGCCGTGGCGCAGGCGCAGCACGTGCTGCGCGAGATGGGCGACAAGCTGAAGGCCGAGGGCGTGCGGGTGAAATACGCGATCCACCCGGTCGCGGGCCGTATGCCGGGCCACATGAACGTGCTGCTCGCCGAGGCGAACGTGCCCTATGATGAAGTCTTCGAGCTGGAAGACATCAATTCCGAGTTCGCGCAGACCGATGTCGCCTTCGTGATCGGCGCGAATGACGTAACGAACCCGGCAGCCAAGACCGACAAGAGCTCGCCGATCTACGGCATGCCGGTGCTTGATGTGGAGAAGGCCAAGACGGTGTTGTTCGTGAAGCGATCGATGGGTGGCGTCGGCTATGCCGGCGTCGACAATGAAGTATTCTATCGTGACAATACGATGATGCTTCTGGCCGATGCCAAGAAGATGGTCGAAGAGATCGTGAAGGCGCTGGACTGATCGCTTGATCCAAATCGGAGCGAAATTATTTCACGGCAAGATCAATTCATTACGAGTGTGAGTCACAACCACGGGAAAAAGTGGTAAACACCAGGCGTCGGTCGCAGATCGGGGTGGGCTCATGCATCTGGTAGGACGCGAATATCACGTTGACGTGAATACACGGTTCGATGCCGTGGTGATCAGGGCATCCAGCGGCGGCGACGACTATGAGGCCTCACAGGCCGTCTCGCTGGCGGGGGGGCGTGTGATTGCCGCGGAATCGCTGGCCGATGCCACCCGGCGGGTCGCCGATATCGGCACGCGTCCGCTGGTGCTGCTGGATGCGCGCGCGGTGCCGGACGACGAACTGGTGGGGGCGCTGTCGCGGCTGGACGGGCTGACCGCCGGCCGCGACCTGGGGCTGATCGTGGCGATCGAGACGGGGCAGATCGATATCGCCGCGGCCGGACTGGTGCTGTCGCGGCATCAGATCCTGTGCGAGCCGAGCCCGTCCGAGTGGGTGACGGCGATCGCGCTGACGCTAGGGAGCGACCGGCTGGCGCTGCACGACCGCGTGACCGAAGGGGAGGCGGCGCGGCTGGCCAAGCTCAATGCCGAGGTGGCGCGAATCGCCGATGTGCTGGCGCGCCTGTCCAAGCATGACGACGCGCCCCATGGGCTGGTCGTGGCGGAGCGCACCGCCGAATATGTCGGGCAGGTCGAGCAGGAACATGCCATTTCGGCCGCCGACATCCGCCAGATCGTGCGCGCGCGGCGACTGCGCGATCGCTACGTCGGCACCGGCCTGTTCGAGGACCCGGCCTGGGACATGATGCTGGACCTTTACGCCGCGCATCTGGAGCGCGCGCACGTCTCGGTCTCCAGCCTGTGCATCGCGGCGGCCGTCGCGCCGACCACGGCGCTGCGCTGGATCGCGCGATTGACCGAGGCGGGGTTCTTCGAGCGCCGGCCGGATCCGTTCGACCGGCGCCGCGCCTTCATGTCGCTGACCGAACGAGGGCTGGACGCGATGCGCCGTTACGTAGCGATGGCACGGGCGCTGGGGCTGCCGGTGGTGTGACCTCTGCCGGGGCGGCCTCCAAAGGTGCCGCGAACCGCTTGTCAGCCGGGAATTTCGCCAGTGACTTGCGGCGGATGAACTCTGCCGCGTCGATCCGCCCCTTGGCCCGCAACCGTTCGATGATGAGCAGATTGCGGTTGATCAGCAGTTCATTGGCCATGTCGGCCAGACGATCGCCGAGCTGCGCCATGAACTCCGGGGAAATTCCAGCGGGGGATCGGGAGGCGGGCAACCGATCCGGCGGATAATCGTAGCGATCGATGCCGAAGCGCGCGCCGAGCCAGGCGACATCATCGCGCGTTTCGTCATAAGCCCGCCGGCGGGTTTCATCGGGAAGGTCGAAGCGCTGGCCGGCGACTCCCAGGAAGGCACTGAGCTCCCGTCCGCTGCGGGCGATATTGCGCTGCTCATCGATGAAATAGGGGCGCCGCTTGTTCAGCGTCGCCATCATCATCGCAGCTTCCCACGACAGCGATTCGTTGGCACGCGGTACGGAGAGGTCCAGCCTGTCGAACATCCGTTGCAGATGGATCGCTTTCAGGAATGCCGCTGTGAACCCGTCTGGGTCGGCAACCAGATCCTCAAAGCACAACATCCGAACCGCCCGGCGGCCGAAGACATGCTCCCAGTGCCCGATCCGCCGCCGCCATTGCGGCACTTCAGGCTCCCCAAGCAGCCTGTCCAGATCATCGCGGCTCTTGAAACTCTGCTGTGCCGAACTGACCGCCCAGTCGACCGGATCACGGGCAGTCGCGACGATGTCGAACCGATCGACGAGTGGTTCGAGCCAGCGCTGCAGCTTGCGGATCTCGGGTCGCCGTAGTTCGTACAACGTTTCCGCGGAGAGGATCAGCGTATGCCAATCCGACTCGGCTATCTCCGCAGCGAATCTCGCCTGTGCCAGCTCCGAGATCCCGGAAAGCTCCGGATCCTCCATCCGGAACCGCAATCGCGGATATTGTGACGGATCATCGCATAACGACGCCAGCAGGATCGAATTGTGATTCGCTGAGGTGCCGGGATACAATATCCCGCGTCTGGCGAGTGCTGCGCGATTGCGGCTAAGGCCATCCTGAATGGTGCTGGTGCCGGTTTTCTTCGGGCCGATGTGGATAATGGCGCGTTTAAGCCGCATCGGTCAGATCCCTGATTTCCTTGTTATATTGCAGCCTTATATCGAATCGTTGCCGGCGCAAATGCTACTTGATGACCGCCGGCCGTCGACAGAGTCTTGTGCCTCGGGCGGAGCACGCTAAAGGGGGCGTCCACCCGCGGGACGGGCGCTTAGCTCAGCTGGTAGAGCGGCTCGTTTACACCGAGTAGGTCGGCGGTTCGAACCCGTCAGCGCCCACCATCCGCCCGCGTCGCCGAGCGCGCTCAGCCCGTCACATCCAGGTCAAGCGGATCTCGATCAGCCGCGTTGATGCATTCTGCGACGATCGCGCCCCGCTTCGCCGAAGATCTGCCCTGATTGCGCCATTAGCTGCTGCAAAAGAGGGCGAATGAAGAATTTGCTCCGCGTCGTTCCCGTCATTGCCGCCGTCCTGCTTGCCGCGCCGGCGGCCGCGCAGCGCGAGGGCGCGATCCTCGGGCCCTATGCCGCGCGCTGTGCTGCCGGCAATGCGCCCTCCATCCTCGTCAACATCGTTGGCCTCAAGAGCCGTTCGGGCGCCTTGCGGGTGCGCACGTTCGGCGGCGCGACCTCCACCTGGTTCGAGAAGAAGGGATGGATCACGCGCGTGGAGGTGCCCGCGCCGGCAAGCGGCCCGATCCGCGTCTGCATGCCCGTCGCGGCGCCCGGCACTTATGCCATCGACCTTCGGCATGACGTGAACGGCAACGGCGATACCGATCGGTCCGACGGCGGCGGCGCGTCGGGCGATCCGAAGGTGACCCTGCTCGATTTCGTGTTCGGCCGGAAGCCGTCGCCCAAGATCACGGCCGTGCAGGTGGGCAATGGGGTGACCGAGATCACGGTCACGGCCATGTACCTGCGCAGCGGGGCCCTGCGCCCGATTGCACCGGCGCGCTGATCAGGCCGGCGCGAGCTGCGCCTGGAGCGCCGTGATGCGGCCCGCCTGCGCCGTGGTGACTGCCCGGATCCGTTCCACTGCCGCGGAGAGCGCGGGATAGTCGGGCGCCAGCGACAGCGCACGCTGGCGGGCGGTGTCCTCCAGCCCGGTCGAGAGTTCGAGCGTGGAGGCGCGCAAAGTGTCGAGATCGGCCAAGGCGAGCTGCGCGTCCAGCCATGCGTCGCTGCCGGCGGAGGCGCCACGTGCCGCCGCCACCCGCTGCTCGGCGCGGGAGGCGGCGGCATCGAAGGCGGCGCTTCTTTCCTCCACGGCGGTCAGCGCATCGGCGATGGCGGTATCGAGCGCGGGATCCGCGACGGCCGTGACCGGCGGCGCGACCGCGGGCTCGGCCGTGTCCGTCGATTCGGCCGCGCGCGGCAGCAGTGATGGATAGCTGCCCGATGCGGCGCAGCCCGCCATCAGCAGGGCAAGGAGCGGCGAAGCGAGGCAAGCACG
>JBELMF010000073.1:0-15856 GCA_042096015.1 Sphingomonas sp. | reverse complement strand
CTCGTCAGGCTCATAACCTGAAGGTCACAGGTTCAAATCCTGTCCCCGCAACCACCGATACCGACAAAACCCCCGAGGCGCCCGCCGAGGGGGTTTTGTCGCGTCCGGCTTCCTGCGCCTCCCGCGCCGCGACCCACTCGATGATCGCCCCGAACTCGCCGCTCAATGTGGCGGTGACCTCGCCGCGCTTCGTACCAGGAAATAGCGTCACCCGCTCGATCAAACCGCGGATCGCATCGGCGGCTTCGTTCCTCTCCTCGGGATGGTCGAGAGCCTCGGCGAGTTGCCCGACTTTCCTCCGGTAGATTTCGGCGATGTTCGGGTGAATGTCGGGCATGTCGGCCGGCATCGCCGCCAGGCGCGCCCGGAGGACATCTTCCTTTGCCTCCAGCGCCAGCAGGCGATCGACCAGCGTGCGTGACCCTCCGCCCTGTTCGGCCATCTCCACGAGGCCGGCGATGGCCTTCTGCACCTTGACCAGTTCAGCCTTGTCGCTGCTCTCCGTCGCGCGACGCTGATGGTTCAGGCGATTGCTCTCCTCGACATAGGCCCGGATCGCTTCGGCTGCGATCTCGGGCGTCATCAGGCGCTCCCGGATGCCATCGAGGACACGCGCCTCCAGCTTGTCGCGCGCGATCGAGCGATCGTTCGAGCAGGTCTTCGTCGAAATCCGGTTGGTGCAGACGAACCTGCCCTGTCCGCGCAGGGTGTACGGTCCTCCGCAGCAACCGCAGAAGACCAGGCCGGATAGCAGGCTCCGCGGGCGATGCGCGCGATTGAGCAGGCTGTTGGCAGCGCGCGTCGCTTCGATCACCCCGGCATACTCGATGGCGATCGCTTCCTGCCGCTTCTTGACGGCGTCCCACAGGGCATCATCGACGATACGCAGGTCGGGAACCTCCGTGACGATCCATTCCGACGTGGGATTGATGCGCGACACACGTTTGCCGGTTTGCGGGTTCTTAAGATAGCGGAGCCGGTTCCAGACCAGCTTGCCGATATAGAGTTCGTTGTTCAGCAGCCCGGTCCCGCGCTTTACATGGCCGCGGATCGTCGTGTCGGCCCAGAGCTGACCGCTCGGGCACGGGATGCCGGTGGCGTTGAGCCGCTGCGCGATCGCGCGCGGGCTGAGGCCATTGGCGAACTGCCGGAAGATCTGTCGTACGACCTCGGCTTCGGCAGCGTTGATGCTGCGTTCGCCGGATACCGCTTCGCCCTCGCTGTCGAAGCGCCGCACGACGTCGTAGCCGTAGCAGAGTCCGCCGCCGGACCGGCCCTTCTCGACACGTCCGCGCAGTCCGCGATGGGTCTTGCGGGCCAGGTCCTTCAGGAAAAGGGCGTTCATCGTGCCTTTCAGGCCGACATGCAGTTCGGAGATCTCGCCTTCGGCGAGGGTGACGATCGGAACGCCGGCGAATTGCAGGGTCTTGTAGAGAGTCGCGATATCCGCCTGGTCACGCGACACGCGGTCCAGCGCTTCCGCCACGACGATCTCGAACCGGCCCGCCTGCGCATCTTCCAGCAAGGCGCGGATGCCGGGGCGCAGGACGATGCTCGATCCGGAGATCGCCGCGTCGGTATAGTCGTTGGCGATCTGCCACCCGTTGCGGATCGCCTGCTCGCGGCAGATGCGAAGCTGATCTTCGATCGAGCATGCGCTCTGCTGGTCCGACGAATAGCGGGCATACAAGGCGGCGCGGGTCATCGACTCTCTCCTGTTTGCCGCCGCTCAGATCTGCAGCAGCGCCTTCAGCTTCGCCCGCACGTCGGCGAGCACCTCGGCGGGGACACGTCCCTTGCGACTGGCCTTGCGGGCGCGCCAGTCGAGGCTCTTGACCTGATCGACGAGGATCGCGCTCGGCGGCTCGTCCGACACGACGACCTCGAAGGGATAGCCCTTGATCCGCGTCGTCATCGGACAGCACAGCATCATGCCGCGCGGTCCATTGTAACGGGCTGGCGACAGCACCAGGGCAGGCCGATGTCCGGCCTGTTCATGCCCGGCCTGCGGGTCGAAATGCAGCCAGACGATCTCGCCGCTATCGGGCACCCACGCCTTTACCACGCTTCCTCGCCGACCGGAGCGCCGAACTCGACCGTCTCCGGGAAGGTCTCGGGCGTCATCGCCGCCAGCAGGTCGTCGAGATCGTAGAGCGGTGCCCGGACCGGCTCGATCACGATCCGGCCATCCTCGGCCCTGACATCCACCGTCTGGTGCATCTCGATCGCGACGGCTGCCATGACGGGTGCGGGAATGCGCACCGACGCGCTGTTTCCCCATTTCTTGACGACCGTCTGCATGGCGTCGACTCCGATTACATGTCCAGGACAGAAACGTAGCGCCGCCAGGTCTATTATACAAGTGTTGATACGTAGTGCGATCTGCGGCGGTCATGGCGCACGAGATGCAGGGTCCTGATCCGCGCCCGGTGAACATCCCTGGCGCTGCCGGGCTTCGAACGCCTCGCGGGCCATCTGCCGGCCCAGCAGGCGCGCGAGACGCAGGATCGCAGCCTCGGCCTCATTCGACATCGCCGGGATACCTCCGGGCGATCGCATTCCTGCGATCCCGTCCTGCTGCTTGCGTCCTTTCACGGCAGCACCGTGCCGACACCGACAGGATGAATGATCGAACTGCGCCTCGAATAGTCGGGTCGCGGAAGGAAAGGGGGAGTGGTGCGGGCGCGATGGCGGACAAGCTGTGATGCGCGGGACAAGCGACCGAGTTTCGTCACCCGTGCGGCTGTGATACCGATAGGGCTCGAAAGGCGACGCTTATGGAAACCGATTCCGAGGCAAATGAGCAGTCCGATATGCGTCTGACTCATTCCGCAAGATTGCGTCTGTCCGACTGGATCTGGCGCCCCTGGTACGCGAAGATCTGGTGGGCTGCGATCCCGATCTATTGGAGTGGCCGCTGGGCATGGCTCAAAGTCCCTGCGCTGGGGGCTTTCTATGAAACGCTTCCGGCAAACTATCTCGCGCTTTTCTGCAACCCTTTCATCCTCTTGCTGATTCTCGGCGCCGGATTCGTGCGCGCAAAGCTCGATCGTGGCGATTGGATCATCACGTCCGGCCAAATGATTGGCGAACGACCGATACATATCGAGCGTCGACCCGGTGAATTGCTCGATCCGTACACCGACTTCACCGATCCAAGATCCGGCATTCGGTATTTGGAGCATCGAGGTCTTCTCCACGACCACGATCACTGATCCTTACGAGTCTTGAAAGTTGAATCGCCGTCGCCCGAGCCGCCATCGGGATCGAGCAGCATTCTTCCGGTGCGCAGAATCGAGGATTGCTCCGCCGATGTGACTGGTGCCGAAATGTCAAATGTGCCGCGCGCGGCATCTGCCTGCTCAAGATATTTATTTCGTAACCCGGCTTCACCGAGAACTCGCGAAGCAATTTCCTGCGTGAACGTCTCGGCAGGCCGGTTTGACGTGGATGCGGCTTTCTCAGCTGCTGCAATGACACTCCGAACATTGTAATTCACAATGTCGAGCGATGCCCTTGCTGCATCAGATGTCATGCCACGATCCGTGCTCTCGGCACCCACACTACCACCGGCTCCGCCGCTTACCGCGTTACGACTCGCCTTCGTGTCTTTGCCAGAAGTGGGGACGGATCCACTACCTCTCGACGCTGACGCGGAAAGGTTGCCGCTGATGGTGGTGCCAAATGATGCGGTATGGTCGGCGGAGCGCGAGAGGGATCGCGACCAACCCGTCTGCGCAATCACCGCCTGCACATCCCGCTGGATGGTATCGGCCACCTGCGGCTTGAGCCGCCAGTCACCCTTGCGGTCCATCTCGAACCCGCCGCGCAGCCAGTTGACCATCGCGGCATGTCCCTCGGCGCCACCGCCGAGGAAATGCTCGATCGTATCGGGGCCTGCCTGCTTGCCGGCCTCGAACCGCGTGCTGGTGTCATTGCGCGCGGAGCGGGAGAAGCCGGTGCTGCTGGAGACGAGCAGGTCGTTGTGCGCGAAGCTGAAGCGGGCATGGCCGCCGTTCGCCACCGCGCCGAGCTGGCTCTCGTTGATGAGCCCGGCCTTCCACATCGCCGCGGCGGTCTGCGGGGTCAGGTTGAGGGCGAGATCGCCATTCTGGTCCATCGCGATCTGCCGCTTCGACAGATCGATCCCGTTCTCGTGGAGCAGCCCCTGCATGCGGGTCAGCCGCTCGTTGTCGACGATGCGCGTCATTCGATCGTTGCGCGCGCGATCCGCGATGCCGGCCGGACCACCCTCGGCCATATCTTGCCTGTTGCCGGCGGTTCGTGACAGTGCCTGGATAAAGCTGTCGAGCCGCGCGGCTTCGCGCACCGACACGCCGGCGGCAGCGGCACCCTCGGCGAAGCCGGCATTGTCGGCCTGCCGCCGCTGCTCGCCGATCCGCGCGGCGCTGCGGGTGCCGTCGTGGCCGACTTCACGCTGCGCATCGAGCTTGCCGGCACGCTCGGCGACGTCGTAGCCGGCGGTTTCGCGCGTGCGGGCATAGACGCTGGTGCCCTCGCGTGCGGTTTCGGCGGTCGCACCATCGGCGGTGCCGACCTGCGTCGCGGCCTGATAGGTTTCGAGCGCCTTTAGCACCTGCGCCTCGTTGCGTCCGGTCGCGCGCCCGAGCTGCCCGATCGCCGACGCACGCGCTTCGCCTGACAGCGCGGTGATGAACCCGATCCGCCGCGAGGTCTCCTCGACCGGCAGCCCCAGCATGGCGGCGGCGCGGCGATGCCCGGCATTGCCGCCGGTCCGCCACGCCTGCTCGGTCGCGACATTGCCGCGCTCGGTCGCCGCGATATGTCCGCCGGCCTGATCGCGCCGGCCCTCCATGGCGCCGACACCGATCTCGGCACCGGTCAGGTCGTTCCGGAGCATCGCCTCCTGATCGAAGGCATTGGCGATGAGCTTGCCGAAGGTCGGATCTGCCGATGCCTGCGCGATCACGGTCGATGCCTTGAGCGCGGCGTCGTCGGGCAAGTAGCCGGCGCGCTGGAAATGCCGCTCGGCACCCTGCCGCATCATGTCATAGGCGCGGTTGTCGCCGAACGCCTTCCACTGCGTCATCCCTTGCGCGAAGGCGGCGAAGGCGCGTTCGCCGGCCTGACCCTGGCCGAAATAGGTCGTGCCCAGGCTACGCAAGGCATCCTTCTCCGCGAAGTTGTGGATCGCGGTGGTCGTGGCGTTCGCGCGGACCGCCTGCGCGACCGCCGGATCGTTCGGATCGCGGTTGCGCAGGGCAGGGGAGAGCCCGCCCAGTTCGCGCGCGGCGTCGAGCCCGCCCATCCCGAACGCCGGTACACCGGGTGCGCCGCCGCCATGCTCGCCGAGCACGGTGTCCGCCGCCCCGAATGCGCGGGTAGCGCCGAAAGTCGAGCGCTCACCGAAGTCGCCGAAGCTCGACACCGCGGTCGTGCGCGCGAAGGTCCCGCCCGCCGAGGCTTGCGCCTCCAGCGCCGAGGCATAGCCCTCGCGGGTGCCGATACCCGCCGCTGCGGTCGACCCTTGCGCCTGCGCCTGGAGCGAGCCGCTGGTGAGCGCGCTGAAGACGTTGCCCGAGAAGCGGAAGACGGTGAACACGAACGCCCCGGCCATGCCGGCCGCGGCGGTGCGGAAGCTGCCGAACACCGCCAGCGCCTTCATCGCCGCGGACGGCGCGATGATCCAGGCGTTGGCGCCGAGATGGTTCGACCGCATTTCCGCCAGCGCCGCCATCGCGCGACCGAGGGTCAGCTGGTAGATGCCGGCGTCGATCACGCCCCAGAGTGCCACGAACACGAACAGCCCCAGCGCGAAGGTGGCGACGCGCAGGTTGATCGGGGTCAGGACGAACAGCATCGCGATCGGCACCATGAACAGCATGATCGCGAACACGGTGGCGCGGATCGTCGGCATCCACTCGTTGGCCACCGACATGGTGGCGAGGCCGTTGGAGATCATCGCGCGGTTGGCCATCGTTCGTGCGGCGGCGGCGGGACTGTCCTCGAACAGCACGTCGCCGACGGTACGTCCGAGCAGCACGTCGGTCAGGAAACCCTGAAGCGACAGCGCCGTCCCCATCATCATCCCGCCCATCTGTCCCAGCCGCTGCCGGCAGCGCGCGAGCTGGCCCGCGTCGCCGATCGCATAACCGGTGCGCCGGCAGATCTGCCGGGTATAGTCGTCGAACAACGCCGGGTCCGACAGGCGGCCGGAAATATGCTCCCACGCCTCGGTGCAGCTGACGGTTCGCCCGCCCTTCTCGGCCGCGGTGTAGACGGTCGAGAAGGTCGCCGGCCCCGCCATCGCTGCGAAGGCGGCGGGCAGGTCGGTGGTGGTGCGGAACAGCGTGTCGTCGTCGATGCCATAGGCGGGCGAGACGCGCGCGACGGGGTAGCACGCCCGCGCATAGTCGCGGACGCCCGCATCGAGGAAGCTGTCGGTCATCGGCCCCGTCGGCGAGACGGCGTTGAGGAACAGGTCGAAGCTGTGGCCGCCCGCGCCCATTTCGAGCTTGGCGTTCGGATCGAGCGTGTTGTCGTCGATGACCTCGGCCAGCGCGCGTTCCATCAGGTTGGTGGCGCCCGCGACCAGCACGATCAGGTTGGGCACGTTCCCGACCGGCTGATAGGCGTTGCGGACCCGGTCGTAGACATGGACGGTGCCGGTGCTGGCGATGAGCCCGACGAACAGCCCGATCCCGACCAGCATCTGGAAGCCATAGGCGACGAGGCCCATCCCCTGGCCGCGCACGCTGGCGATCACCGCGCCGAGCGCGATCCCGACGACGCCGACGATGAGGACGAGCGTCGTGTAGCGCGGATCGGCGAAGATCATCGCGACGAGGCGGAAGGCGTCGACGGTTTCGGCAAACCCGTCCCAGGTGTGGAAGCTGGCGTTCATCGCGCGACCTTAGCGGCGGGCATCGGCGCCGGCGGCGTCGCGGGCATCGCGATCGCGCTGGCGGACGAGGCCGGCATAATTGGCGGACAGGTTGGCGGCGCCCAGCGCGGCGACATAGCTCTGGCGCATCTGCGCGCGCTGGCGCAGCACCTCCTCGCGCAGGCCACGCAGCTGCTCCAGCCCCTTGGTCAGGATGCGGGTCTGGCAGAGGTTGGGACTGGCGGCATCGACCGCGCCGGCGGCATCGGCGCCGCGTTCGGCGTTCGACAGCGCGAAGTCGATCGTCCGGGTCAGGTCGTTCAGCATCTGATAGGCGAGCGTCAGCGCGACCAGTTCGTCGGTGTCGCCGATGACGGAGTCGGTCACCCCCTCGCGCACGCCCCATTCCAGCATCCGGTAGACCGGCAGCGTGCGGACGTTGGCGACGAACTGGCGCTCCTCGGTGGTGAGCGCCGCCTTTGTCCTGATCTTCGTCGCGATCGCCTGCATCCGGTCGCGCGCGAGGACGAGCGCGCCGCGGCCCGAGCCGTCCGGCGCGCAGTCGTTGGCGGTGGCGGGCACGTTGAGCGCGCGGCGCTGGACGCGGCCGGTCAGAAAGTCGTCGGCGGACTCGCCGTCCTGGCGTGGGCAGGCGGGGATGGCGGCGAAGACCGGCACCTTGTCGGTGTCGGACCAGCGCATATAGACGTCGCCGACCCGCGCGCGCATCACGCCCGCCCAGTCGCCCGCGCCGACGCGCGCGGCGGCATGCGCGAGCAGCGAGCCGGTGCGGAAGATGTCGGTGACCTCGCGCGGGCAGTTGGCGAGCGCGTCCTTCAGGTCCTCGGTCGGGTTGCCGCGGTTCGCCTGGATCTTCTCGCGGCTCTGCTGCCAGCTCTTGGCGAAGCCCTGCCGGACCGACTTGTAGCCGGTCATCTCCTCGACGATGCCCGACATGTTGTCGTCGCCCTTCGCGATCTGGACCATGCGGTTGGCGAGCCGGCAGTCGTTGACCTGGATCGAATTCAGGTAATTGGTCGCGGCCTCCATCTTCGAGATGATGTTGCCCATCTTCTCGTCGAGCGTCTCAAGCAGATACTGGAAGGCGACGGCGGGCGCGGCCTGGAGGATCGTCTCGAGCTTCTGGACGAGATAGTCGGGGTCGAGGAACGACATGCCGCCGAGGAACATGTCGATGCCGCCGCAGCCGGCCTTCACCTTGGGCAGGGTCAGCGACAGCGGATAGTCGTCATGGACGTCGATGCGCCCCGACATGCCGCCGGCGGTCACATAGCCGCGCGCCTGATCCTCGAAGCTGCCGGGTTGCGTGTAGGTGACGTTGTCGAACCAGCTTTCCGCCCAGCCCTGCGCATGGGCGGGGACCGCGCAGGATGCGAGGACGGCGCTTACCGAAAGCGTCAGGCGGGCACGAAACGACGGCATGGTGGTGATCCTCGAACCGGAAAGAGAGAGGCAGCGACGCATGTCAGCGCCGGGCGGGGGAAGGGGGCGGCAGCGCGCCCGCGCCGACGATCCCGGTGAACTTCGCCATCGCGCGCAGGCCCGTCTGCGGACGCAGCCCCGTGAGCATCCGCGCCGCGAGCCAGGCATTGCGCGCGAGGTTGGCATCGTGATCGGTGCCGACCGCGATGGGCACGATCCGCGTCGGATCGGCGAGCGGCCGCACCCAGATCACCGGGTGGCCGACCCAGGGGAGACCGAGCCGTCCCGAGCGCAGCAAGGCCTCGTCGCGCGACAGGGCGCGAACCGGCCAGCCATAGCGGGCGCGGAAGCTGCCGAGCTTGCCCCACGCATCGGCGCAGGGAATGCAGCCGGGGGCGGTGGTCATCTCGATCGCGAACAACGACGCCTGCGCGCGCAGCGACGCGGTGAAGTCGGGCGGGAAGGCGCGGGTCGCCGGCACGCGCGCAAGCCACGCGCGCATGTCCGCGACGGTCGCGACGGGGTGAATCGCGGCGCGGCGCGCCACGTCCTGCCGCGGCATCTGTGCCGACGCAGACACCGCCATCATGAAGGTGAGCGAGATCAGGGCGTACCGCGCGGTCATGGCTCACGTCCATCCGGCGCGGTTGCGAGGGCTTCGCCCCCGCCATCGCCGGCGCCGACCGGGCCGTTGGCGAGCGCGTCGAAGAAGCCGCCTTCCTCGCCCGCGCCGGTCAGGAACTGCTGCGGCTTGATATCGCCGGTCAGCAGTTTGACCGCCTGGTACGCCGTCTGCGCCAAGCCCGGATAGGCTTCGACGCCGGTCGCGACGACCATGCGCTGCGCCGAACCGCGCCGGATCACCATCGTCGTCGGCGTGACCGAGACACCGAAGCGCGCGCCCAGGTCGGGACGGCGATCGAGGTCCATGAGGGTCACCTGCCAGCCGGTCTCCTCGCGGAACCGCTCGATGATCGGCCACTGGACGCGGCAATATCCGCACGAACTTCGCGAGAACATGACGAGCGCGAACTGGCCTGCATGGGCGCGCAGATAGGCGAGCCGGGTCGCCTCCTTCATCGCCCCCATCCGGTCGCGCGCCTCGCCGACCAGCGGGTTCGCGCTGCGGGCATTGAGCTCGGGATGCCGGAGCATCGCGACCTGGGTGACGCCGGCGAAGGCGCGTGCCTTGCGGCGGGCGAAGTCCTGCAGGCGCCAGAAATCGGCGACCGCATCGACGGTCAGCACGGTCGCGGCATAGTCGCGCTGCGCCTCGATCAGCTTGCGGATCTTCGGCGGCGTCCATGTCGCCAGTTCCGCCATCGGCGGGATGGCGGGTTTGACGAGGTCGTCGGGCTCGGGCTTTGCCGGCGGCTTCGGTGGTGCCTGATACCACCAATAGCCGCGCTGACCCGTCGTATCGCCCGCGACCTGCTGCGCGGCAGCGACGCCTGTCGGCACCAGCATCGCGAGGGCGGTGAGAAGGACACGCCGCCTCACAGCACCCGCTCCATCCGGGTCAGCCGTTCGATCGCGACCGGGCCGTAATAGCGGCTGTCGAACCCGCTCTCATGGCGCGATCCGACATAGATGGTGCCGGGCAGGATGCGGCCATTCGTCGGACGCCAGTGATCGAGCTGCCGCCCGTCGTGCGCGCGCATCTTGCTGACGCCGAGCAGTCGGCTATTGCAGTAACACCAGCCATCCCAGGCACCGCCGGTCATGGACGGCCTCTCGATCAGACTGATCCGGTCGCCGGGCAGGCACAGCGCATATTTGGTGACGTTCACCGGCTTGGGGCCTGCGATCGGGTGCGACAGCCGGAACGAGACCAGATCGCCGCGGCGGATGACGCCGGGCACGGCGCGGACCGCCCAGGCGTCGACCGACGGGCTCATCACCCAGGTGACCTGTGGGATCGCCCACCACGCGGCGAGGCCGACCGGCAGCACTACGCCCAACCCCTTCCACAGCCGGTCGGGGCGGGGCGGTTCACCGAAGCCGGCGCTGCCCAGCGCGACCGCCGCGCGCAGCGGCAGCAGCTTCACTTCGGGCCAGAGCGCCTTACCGGCTTTGCAGACGGCGACGAGCATCACGCACCTCCTTGCTTCCGCCCAGACGGGCATATTCCTCGAGCAGGCCGGAGAGCGCGGCGTCGCCGTAGACGACATGGGGGCTGCGCGGGCTGCCCTCCTCGCGCTCGCAATATGCCCGCGTCGGATCACCGGGGATCATCGCCAGCGCCGGCACGCGGGCGATGCCGTGCTGGCGGAACACCAGCGGATCGACGATGACCTGCACGCTGCGCATCGCGCAGGTTGAACCGGAACAGCCGGGATCGCGGCGCAGGATTGCCGCGGACAGCTTCGCCATCGGCGCGACGCGGGTCATGCCGCCGGGCATGCCACGGAAGGCGAGGACGCCGCCGATGCGCTCCAGCTGGCCGGCATAGGTGCGCAACGTCGCGACCGGCATCGAGGACGAGACGAACAGCACCGGCACCCAGCCGCTCGCGCCGGGCGCCGCCGCGCCCGCGACCGCGGCCATGTCGGGGGCGTCAAGGCCAAGTGCCTGGCCCAGCCGCTTCGCCATCGCGTCACGTTGCGCCGCCAATCCCTCGCGGCCTTTCGTCAGCGTCGACCGTGCGCGCTCCTCCATCGGTGGCGACACCGGACGACGACGCATCGCCTCGGCCGCGCGGCGCTGGCTGGTCGCGTCAGGGGCTTGGGGCAGGGTCGGCGTGCTGCCGGTCTGCGCCTTGCGGCGCGCCGTTGCCGCCCTGAGGCGCTCCATCGCCGCGGTGCCTTCTTCGGAGACGCGCGCTCGCGCGTCCTGCGATGGCGGCGTCTGAGTGGGCGGCATCTCCGCGTTGGCGTTGCCGGCGAGCAGCAGCATGCTACCGGCCCATCGTGCGGGTATACGCATCGATCCGATCCTTCATGTCGAGTTGGATCTGACCCTGCGCGCGGGCCTCGATCTCGGTGTAATATTCGGAGAGGTCCATCCGGCTGAAGTCGAGCGCCTGGAACTCCTCCGCCGTGAAGCCGCGGCAGTAGGGCTGTTTCGGGGTTCCCCAGCCGAGGCCGGCGAAGGATTTGAGCTGGGGGCGGCCCTGTTCCTGGATGATCCGGCCGAGCTTCGTGTTGAAGCAGCATTGGCCGCGCGCCTTCTGGACGCAGATGCCCAGAATCTTCGACGTGCAATATTCGCCGACCTCGTGGCACATGCCCGAACCATTGAGCATACCCACTTCCATGTCCTGCTGGTCGCAGCCCTGCAGCAGAACCTCGACCATCAGGTTGATCGCGACGCTGATCGCGAGGCTGGTCGGATCGATGCCGATGACGAGCGCGCGGGCGCCGGTGGACGCGGCCTGGGTCGCGGTCGCGCCGGCCTGGAAGGCGGTGTAGGCGGCCTTCATCCCGGTGAAGACGCCTCGGGCGACCGCCACCGTCGCGCCGGCCGAGGAGAGCGACGAGCCGCTCCCGTCCTTGACGATCTTCCCCTTGTCCTTGCAGCAGTTGCTGAAGGTCGTGGACAGCCCGGCGGTACGGCAGCGCACCGCGCGCCCGGAGAAGATCTCGATGGTGCCGGTGCAATTGCCCGCCGCATCGACCGGACCATCGGCGGGCGTGCCGGGATCGTCGACGACCGGTTCGTGCTCGATCCCGCCGCCAGGAGCTCCGGCGGCGGTGCAGGCGTGCGGCGAACAGGTCGGCGTCACACCGGGGATGGAAGCGGCGCAGGCGAATTGCGGGCCGAGCGGGCAGGCATAATCACCGGCCGCATCAGCGATGCACGGCGTCCGCTCGATCGGGCACTGGACGCCGCCGCCCGCCATCGCGTCGCACATCGCGGTTTCGCCGGCATCGGAGGCGTCGCCATTGCCGTTGCGATCGGCGGCACAGATCTGGGCACTCGCCGGTGTGCCGGCCAACACTGCGGCGAACCCGGCGAGTATCGCCAGCGCCAGCCGGTGGGGGAGCAGCCAGCGGTTCATCGGGGCGTGCTCGTGCAGACGAGATCGGCGCCGCCGAGGCGGACGGTCTGCATCATCACCGCGGCTTCGGGGAAGTCGTCGAGGCAGCCGCATGGCGAGACGATCTCCTCGCCCGGACCCGCGGGACAGACGTTCGCGGTGGTGCAGGCATGATAGAAGGTCTGCCAGCCGGTCGGATCGGTCTGGCGGCTGCCGACGACGCCGTCCGGGGCCGCGGCGGTGTTTGCGGTGCGCGAACGCGTCTTGCACAGGGTTTCGCATGCCGGCACCGCGCCGCGATCGGGCAGGCCGAAAGCGCGGGACGACGGCGTGACGCTGCCGTCCGCACCGCGTGTCCGGTCGGCGAGCATCGTTTCGGTGGAATGGTCGATGATGTACGCTGCCCGTCCGAGGTCCGGCTCCGGCATGATGCCGGTATCGTTGGTGCAGCTGTAGCGACGGTCCTTCCCGAAGAAGTCGCGGGGCAGGCCGAGCGTGCAGGCGCCGGTGCCGAAGCTGCGGGTCTGCGGGAGTGGCCGCAGACCGGTGACGACGCCGCTCCGGACGGTCGCGACATCGTCGATGGCCTCGTCGGTCAGGCGACACGCCTTGTCGCCGGCATAGCCCGCGCACAGGTCGACGACGCGCTCGGCCGAGCGGCAGCCGGTGTCGAGCGTGGCGGCGATCTCAGCGAAGGCCTCGCCCTCGCCGCCGACCGCGACGCGCAGCCAGATCTCGTGATCGCCGCGGGTCAGGTACGGCATGAGATCGAGGTCGGGCGCACCATGCCAGGTCCGGCCACGCTCGCAGCGGCCAGGCGGGTTGGCGCTGCCGGTCCAGTTCGCCGGATCGGACAGTATCAGCCGGCCGTCGATCCGCAGCTGTAGCCAGTCGTCCATGAAGTAGCGCGTGAGCCGCACCGCCTTCAGCCGGTCGACGTCGCCGACGCGCAACGTCATGCGGAAGTCGAATAGCCGGCAAGTGCCGCCCCTGAGACTGTCGCCGGCCGGCGATCCCAGCTGGAAGAGCCGCGTATCGGGGGTGGGCGCGAGCGTCGCATAGCCGCCGGCCACCCGCGCGATGATGTCGTCGGCCGATACCGCATCGATGCGGACCTCGCGCTCGATCGTGCAGGCACGGGTTTCCTCGACCTTGCCGCGTGCCGTGGTCGAGCCGGTAAGCGCCTGAAAGACGCCGTTCGACCGTGACACGCTAAAGGCGTCCCCCTGGATCGCCGCCGGGTTGGCGCGATACGCCGTGGCGGCAAGGCCAGGCGCGGCGGTGCAGGCGGTGGTGACCGCGCCGGTGTAGCGGATCACCGGCCCGTCGATGCTCGCTTCGGCGACGCCGATGCGCGGATCGACGCTGGTGAGCGCGCCGACCACGCCGCCGCCGAGGTCCTTCAGCACCGACGGCAGATTGCCCATGACGAGGTCGGTGCCGCAGCTGGCGTTGATGCAGGTGCAGCCGGCGAGCGTCGTCATCGCGGTTTCGGTCAGCCTGAGCGTGTCGCCCGCACCCACCTCCCAGCGATACGAGCGGCAGGCGTTCCACGTCCCCGGCTGGCAGGCGATGACGCCGTTGGCGCAGATGCCGGACACCGGCATCGGCGCGGTGAGACTGGTGTCGAAGCGGCCATCGAGATCGCTGTCGCGCGCGACGGTGAGGCGCGTGATGTCGCCGGTGGGACCCGGCTGGACCATCAGCTCGAGCATCGTCGCCGAGCGCTTGCAGGCGATATCGGGGGTGAAGCGGGTACGCTCGTCGACGGTCGCGACCGGCTGTCCGGCGAGCCCGGGCGTCACATAGTTGCGGCGCAACGCCTCGCTGTCGCCCGACCGCTTGCGCGATGCGGTCGCGGCCGCGCGCGCGCGATCCTCCACGATCTGCGCGGTGGCATTCATACCCGAAAGCACGAAGACGATGAGGCAAGCCAGCACGACCGGCGGACGGCGGGAGGGGGAGGGGATGCCCACCGTCGCCGGCCGTGCTGGTGGAGCGACGCCGATGAGGGGGATCATCGACGCCGCCCCGGCTCCATGCGTGCCCGGACAGCCACCATGGCTGTGGCGGGCAGGCCCGGGCACATCCCGGACACGCACGAAGGGGGTTATGAGGGAGGGGGGTGATCGCCGCTCAGGGCGTGGATATGCCGGCACAGCAGATCACCTTTTCGAAGAGCATGAATTGGGCGTTGTCCTTGCCCGGCGCGTGTTTCGCGCTGGTCCACAGGGATCCGGGACGGCCGATGTTGACGCATTGGCCGCCTTTGACGGGCTCCATCAGCTGCAATTTGTAGCGGGACTTGGTCCAGATCGGCTGCGGCCGGAACGCGCAGCCGTCCTCCGACGAGATGGTGAGCGCGCCGAGCCGCCCCATCATGAACGTGCCCCGCGCCGCCAATCCCGCCCACGCCTCGACCGAGTCGCCGAAATGGATGTCGCCCGCGATCGGATAGGTCGCGCCCCACGACCCCATGCACCAGAACAGCGGGTCGATGACCTTGCCGGCGGCCGCCGCGGCGCTGTCGGCCATGCAGGCGAGCCCTGCGGCGGGGTTGCCGAACAACACCGCCTCGGGCTGGACGATCGCGCCGAGCGTCGCCGACTGCCACGTCGGCAGCAGCTCGGTCATCAGCGCGACGTCGAAGCCGTCATCCTCGATACACGGCAGGTCGGTGAACATGTCGAGCATCTTCCAGACCGGCGCGACATAATAGTGCATCTGCGCGAACAGCTTGCGCGTGTTGGTGCCGTCCGAGAGGCTGGTCTGGCTGCCCTGGAGGCGGCCGTGAGTGTTCATGATGTCGGCGCCCAGCGCCATCATGCAGCCGGGCTCGGTGACGACATCGACCATGCGGTTCGGCGACCAGAAGCTGACCTTGACCCCGAAAGTGAAGGTCGCCCCCTTGCGGCAGGCGCAAAGCGGCCTGGCTGCGGTCTGTGCGTCGAGCGCCTTGCCCAGCGGATCGGACGGGCCGACCTTCACCCCGCCGATGGTGATCGGGAAGATGCAGGTCCAGCGGACCTTGGTGATCGGGTTGAACACCGTGCCGGCCTCGCATTTCGAGGCGTGCGCCGGGGTGGCGGGGGCGAGCAGCGCCAGCGCGATCCCCGCGGCGCCGGCGCGGAGCATGGCAGCGAGCCGGGTCATCGCGCGGCGCTCCCGGCCGACGGGGCGAGCCGTATCTCGGTCAGTTCGAGCTTCTGCCCGACCTGACGGACGATGGCCGGCGCGACGGTGAGACCGAGCCGCTCCTTCACCCGCGCCTCCAGCAGGAAGATCGGCCGTCCGGCCTTCTCGCCCAGCGCGATCGGATCGGCGCCCTTGCCGGCGGCGAGCAGGATGAAGTCGGTCGGCTTCGCCTGCGCGAGCGCCCAGCCGAGATCGCGGGGGCCGACGACGATGAGCCGCTGCGGCAGCGTCACATAGGCGAGCGGGTTGAAGGTGAACCCCCTGGGGTAGACGATGCGACCATCGGCGCCGCGGATGTCGAATGCCAGCGTATGAAACGGAACGACGCTGCGCACCCGCGACTGTGCGGCGGGCGCGAGGCTCGCCGCCTGCAT
>JBELMF010000072.1:0-15895 GCA_042096015.1 Sphingomonas sp. | reverse complement strand
CACGCCGAGCGAGGCGGAAATCGCCCACGCCCGCACTGTGGTGGCGATGTTCGAGGCGAACCCCAACGCCGGTGCGCTGCAACTCGACGGCAAGATGATCGATGCCCCGCACCTCAAGAGCGCGCGGCGCCTGCTGGCACTGGTGGCCTAATCCACAATGTCATGCCGGGCTCGTCCCGGCATCCAGCCTTTCGCATACTCCGCAGCCAGAGGAGTTCGCGGCACCGTGGATGCCGGGACAAGCCCGGCATGACGAAGAATATAGCGTTACCCGGCTCTCCACCGTCATCCCGGCCTTGCGCCGGGATCCAACCCTCCCCGCACGCTGCGCTCGCGCTTCCGGCCACAGCACCCGCGGCACCTTGGATTCCGGCGCAAGGCCGGGATGACGGAGGGCGCCGCTACTGGCCCGTCCGAGCCGAGCGAAGTCGAGGCAGGGGCCGCAAGCGATGTCGCTCCTGGCTTGTCCCTCGACAACGCTCGGGACGAACGGAGCCAGAGCGCGCGCGCTTTCCACTGGCGACACACAACGAAACACGACAAGAGCACCCCCGACTGACAACAATCAGCGGGGAGATGAGGATGACGAGAGGCCAGGAGATCGCCGCCAGGGTCGAGGCGTTCGTGCGCGAGCGGATCGTGCCGTACGAGCGCGATCCGCGCTGCGGAACTCATGGACCATCGGACGCGCTGGTGCAGGAGATGCGCGGGCTGGCGCGCGAGGCGGGGGTGCTGACACCGCATATCTTGCCCGACGGCGGCCACCTGACCCACCGCGAAACCGCCGACGTGCTGCGCGCCTCCGGCCTGTCGCCGCTCGGGCCGCTGGCCGTGAACGTCATGGCGCCGGATGAGGGCAACATGTACCTCCTCGGCCAGAAGGCCTCCCCCGAACTGAAGGAGCGGTTCCTCAGGCCGCTGGTCGCCGGTGAGGCGCGCTCGGCGTTCTTCATGACCGAACCCGCCACCGATAACGGCGCCGGTTCCGACCCGTCGATGATGCTCACCACCGCGGTACGCGACGGCAATCACTGGGTCATCAACGGCCGCAAGACCTTCATCACCGGCGCGGACGGCGCGAAGGTCGGCATCGTCATGGCCAAGGCCGATGAGGGCGCGTCGATGTTCCTCGTCGACCTGCCCGATCCTGCAATCCGCATCGAGCGCGTGCTCGACACGATCGACAGCTCAATGCCCGGCGGGCATTCGGTGGTCACGATCGACAACCTTCGCGTGCCGGCCGACCAGATGCTCGGCGATCCGGGCGACGGCTTCAAGCTCGCGCAGGTCCGCCTTGCCCCCGCGCGCCTCACCCATTGCATGCGCTGGCACGGCGCCTGCGTCCGCGCGCACGAGATCGCGACCGATTACGCCAACCGCCGCCAAGCGTTCGGCAAGCCTTTGATCGATCACGAGGGCGTCGGCTTCATGCTGGCCGAGAACCTGATCGACTTGAAGCAGGCGGAGCTGATGATCGATTGGTGCGCCGAGGTGCTCGACACCGGCGTGCTCGGCACGGTGGAAAGCTCGATGGCAAAGGTCGCGGTGTCGGAGGCGCTGATGCGCATCGCGGACCGCTGCGTTCAGGTGATGGGCGCGACCGGCGTCAGCGGCGACACGATCGTCGAGCAGGTGTTCCGCGAAGTCCGCGCCTTCCGTATCTACGACGGGCCGACCGAAGTGCATAAGTGGAGCCTCGCCAAGAAGGTGAAGCGCGATTGGAAGGCGGCGCAGGGATGATCCTGCGTCACCCCGGGCTTGACCCGGGGTCCCGCTTTTCTCACCCGTTGGACAAGGCAGCGGGACCCCGGATCAAGTCCGGGGTGACGAGAACATAGGAGAGTGTGAATGCTGGGCCTGATGCAATCGGGACAATTGACGGTCGACACGTTCCTCGATCACGCCGCGAGTTGGTCGCCCCATCGTGAGGTCGTCTCGCGCGATTGGGCCGGCACCGTCACCCGCACCGATTACGCGAACGTCCACGCCACCGCCAAGCAGGTCTCCGCCGCGCTCGCCCGCGCCGGGATCAAGCAGGGCGACCGTGTCGCGACGATGGGCTGGAACACGCACCGCCATCTCGCCACCTGGTACGGCGCCACCAACATGGGCGCGGTGCTCCACACGCTCAATCCGCGGCTGTTTCTCGAACAGATCGCCTATATCGCCAACCACGCCGGCGATCGCATCCTGTTCGCCGATCCGAACTGCGCCGACGTGGTCGCGCAGCTGCTCCCGCAGGCGCCCGGGATCGAGCGCGTCATCTTCCTGTGCGCCGCCGCCGATCTGCCGCGGACCGACTATCCCGCCACTGCCTTTGACGATTGGATAGCGGGCGAGCCGGCCGAATATGCGTGGGGCGGCTTCGACGAGAATCTCGCCTGCGGCCTGTGCTACACCAGCGGCACGACGGGCAACCCGAAGGGCGTGCTCTATTCGCATCGCTCCAATTACCTCCACACGATGCTGACGCTCCAGGCCGACGCACTGGCGCTATCGGCGCGTGACACGGTGCTGCTGGTGGTGCCGATGTACCACGCCAATGCCTGGGGCGTGGTCTATTCCGCCCCTGCGGTCGGCGCGAAGCTGGTGCTGCCCGGGCCGAAGATGGACGGGGAATCGATCTGCGACCTGATCGAACAGGAAGGCGTCACCTATTCCGCCGCCGTCCCCACTGTCTGGCAGGGGTTGCTTCAGTATCTGCGCACCTCTGGCCGCAAGATGGAGACGCTGCAACGCGTGACGATCGGCGGCTCCGCGGTGCCCGAGATGCTGGTCCGCGCCTTCCGCGACGAATTCGGCGTCGAGGTCGTCCAGGGCTGGGGCATGACCGAAACCTCGCCGCTCGCCACCCTGTCCTCGCCCAGCGCCGAGGTCGCGGCGATGGACGATGATGCGCAGGTCGCGCACAAGATCAAGCAAGGTCGGCTGATGTGCGGGCTCAAGTTCAAGCTGACCGACGACGCCGGCACGCCGCTGCCGCACGACGGCACCACCTTCGGCCACCTCAAGATCAAGGGCCCGACGATCGTCGCCCGCTATTTCGGCAACGAGGGCGGGGATATCCTCGACGAGGAGGGGTATTTCGACACCGGCGACGTGGCGACGATCGACCAGCGCGGCTACATGCAGATCACTGATCGCTCCAAGGATGTGGTCAAATCGGGCGGCGAGTGGATCAGTTCGATCGAGATCGAGAATATCGCCGCCGGCCACCCCGCGGTGGCGCTCGCCGCGGTGATCGGCGTCGCCCACCCCAAATGGGACGAACGGCCGATCCTGCTGTGCCAGCTCAAGCCCGGCGCCAGTGCGGAGAAGGCCGACCTGACCGGGTTCCTCGACGGCAAGATCGCACGCTGGTGGATGCCCGACGACGTGGTGTTCGTCGACGAGATCCCGCTCGGCGCGACCGGCAAGATCGACAAAAAGCTGATCCGCCAGCGAATGGTGGATTACGCGCTTCCCGCCGAACAGGCGTGACCGGCCGTGGCGGGCAGGCGAGGGAACCAAAGGGCCGCGTTACCGCTATCTCGGCATGACGGTGGAGCATGAGCCTTCGGATGCGGCGGAATGCGCCAGGATGTTGCGATCGGTCCTCGCGTGCCTTGATCGCTTAGCCATGGATGACGCCGACGGCACGCAGCAACTGACGCTCGCGGCGCTGCACGTGCAGCAGGCAATCGACCTAATTCATCCGGCTCACCCGCTCGATTCCTAACAGGCGATTGCTTTCGATCGCGTCGTCGAGCGCGCGCTCCAGCCGTTCGAGCGCTTCGGTGGTGAGCAGCGCATAGGTGCGGCGCCGATCGAAGGGATCGGACTCGCGGGTTACCAGTCCGCGCTTTTCCAGAAGCGTGAGCCAGCGCAGCCCGGTGCTCGGCGGAATCTTCGCCGCATGGCACAGCGACGTGATCGAGACGGCGGTGCGCTGACGATGATGGACGTAAAGCTCCAGCAGGATGCTCCAGGCCGGATCGAAGAACAGATCGTCGCCGAACGCCTCGTCGCGCTTCGCCCGCGCGCGGATCCAGGCGATCGCCGTGTTCAGCCGTTCGGACGGGCGGGCAGAATGGTCGTCGGGGTGCGGGCTGGTGATGGCGGCGGGTGAACCGGGAGATGATGGAGGGGACAAAGGCGTCGGTGCGTTGACCGATCGCGACAATTCGGTGAGCACCTTTTCGATACGCTCCAAAACGGGTCGCGCGTCCTGCCCCACGGGTGTCTCCTAAGTCCCTGTTTATCTGCCTTTTACCGATTTCATACGCATGGTTTCCTAATGCGTTCCGGTAAAGGGGGCAGGCAACAAAATTTTACACTCTCACCGTCTTGGCGGTCGGCTTGCTCAATGTCGCCGATGACGGCGGCGCCGGCAGCCGCTAAGCGCCTGACGATGATCTCACGCCGCTCGTTTCTGATTGCTGGCGGCGCCGGGCTGGGATTGATCGTCGCTTGGGGCGCGTGGCCGCGCGATTACCGCGTCGACCTGGCGCCCGAGCCTGGCGAGACCGGCTTTGGCGCCTGGCTCAAGATCGCCGAGAGCGGCCGCATCACCATCGTGGTGCCGCAAGCGGAGCATGGCCAGGGCGTCTACACCACATTGCCGCAGATCCTGGCCGACGAACTGGGCGCGGACTGGCGCACGATCGGGGTGGAGGCGGCTGAGACCAGCCCGCCCTACGCGAACCCGCTGGCGGCCGATGCCCTGTTCGGGGGCGGCATGGCGCACCTCCCCGATCCGGTCCGGCGCGAGCATTGGATGCGATCGGCGCTGGTGCTGACGGGCGGGTCCACCTCCGTGCGGATGTTCGAGGGGGCGTTGCGCGACGCCGGAGCGGCCGCACGCGCGCTGCTCGCCAAGGCCGCGGCGGCGCGCTGGGACGCCGATTGGGAGCAATGCGAGACGAGCGACGGCTTCGTGATCAACGGCGATCGTCGGCTGCGCTTCGGGGCGCTGGCGGCCGAGGCTGCCGCCCAGACGCTGCCCGACGAACTCCCGCTGCGCATCGGCGACGAGGGGCGGCTGACCGGCCGGTCGCTGCCGCGGCTCGACGCGCCCGCCAAGGTCGACGGATCGGCGAACTTCGCCGCCGACGTGCGCCTGCCGGACATGGTGTTCGCCAGCATCACGCAGGGCCCCGTCGGCGGCACCAGCCGACTGCTCCGGAGCGACAAGGCCGCCGCCGACAGGGTGCGAGGCGTGATGGCGGTGGTGGAGAACGCGCACTGGGTCGCGGTGGTCGCCAGTACCAGCTGGGCGGCGCTGCAGGGCATGGGCGCGCTGCGCCCGCGCTTCGAGACACGCGGGCGCCTTGCCGATGACGGCGCCATCGACCGCGCGCTGGACGCCGCCTTCGCGCGCGAGGGGCTGGCCCATGCCGCGGTGGGCGAGGTGGCGGACGTGCTGCGGGGCGACGTGACGCATGCCGCCTATTCCATCGGCCTGGGCATTCACGCCGCGCTGGAGACCCCGGCAGCCACCGCCTGGTGGCACAGCGACCGGCTGGAGCTGTGGGCGCCCACCCAGGCCCCCGGGCTCGCCCGCGCGGCGGCAGCGCGCGCCATCGGCGTTGCCGAAAGCGCCGTCACGCTTCACCCGATGCTGATCGGCGGATCGTTCGGCCAGGCGCTGGAGCATGACGCCGTGGCGCAGGCCGCGATCCTCGCCGTGACGGTGCGCCGGCCCGTGCAGCTGACCTGGTCCCGGCGCGAGGCGATCCTGCACGATCGTTTCGGTGCGCCCGCCAGGGCGCGCATGGCGGCGCGCCTCGCCAGCGACGGGCGCATCCTCGCCTGGCAGGCGAAGATCGCGACCCCCGCCACCGGCGCGGTGCTGGCCCGCCGGCTGCTGGTGGGGGACCCGCTGGCGCGCGTGGCACGCGCGCTGCCGGCGGCGGCCGATCGCTATGCCATGTCCGGCACGGTGCCGCCCTATCGCCTGCCGGCGCTGGCGATCGATCACCATCCGGCTGACCTGCCGATCGAGATCGGCCACCTGCGGGGCGGGGCGGATCGCGCCAACGCCTTTTTCACCGAATGCTTCATCGATGAGCTGGCGCATCGCGCGGGTGCGGAGCCGATGTCGTTCCGCATCGGCATGCTGGGCCACGACGCTCGGCTGGCACGCTGCCTGACGACCGCCGCGTCGCTGGGCGGATGGGATGGCGGCCGGGCCGGTAGCGGGCAGGGGCTGGCCTGCCATGCGATGACAGGCAGCATGATCGCGGTGCTGGCGGAGGCGCGGTATGACGCCGGCAGTCGCCTCCGCGTCGACCGCATCGTCGCCGCGGTGGATTGCGGACGGGCGATCAACCCCGATGTGGTGCGCCAACAGATCGAAGGCGGGATCGTCTTCGCCATCGCGCAGGCCACCGGGCGCGTGCCTGCGTTCGCCAACGGCCTCACCAATCTTCGCACATTCGGAGACTTACGCCTGCCGCGCCTTGCGGATATGCCGGAGATCACGGTTGAGCTGATCCCGAGCCGCGCCGATCCCGGCGGGGTGAGCGATCTGGGCGTGCCCGCCGTCGCGCCGGCGATCGCCAATGCGCTCGCCGCAGCGTCCGGCCGACGACCGCGCCATCTGCCGCTAGGAGTGCCATGATCCCGCCCGACAACCATCCGATCCTTCCGGCCCCCCGCGTCGGCGTGCTGCTGATCAACCTGGGAACCCCCGATGCCCCGGACGCGCCGGCTGTCCGCCGCTATCTGGCCGAGTTCCTGTCCGACCCGCGTGTGGTCGAGATCCCGCGCCTCCTGTGGCAGCCGATCCTGCGCGGCGCAGTGCTGACCACCCGGCCGAAGAAATCCGCGCACGCTTATGCCCAGGTCTGGCGCGAGGATGGATCGCCGCTCGCGGCGATCACCAAGGCGCAGGCGAGCGCCTTGACAGGTGCCTTCGGGCCCGGGGTGACGGTGGATTTCGCCATGCGCTACGGTCGGCCCGCGATCGGTGACCGGGTGCAGGCACTGAAGGATGCCGGGTGCGAGCGGATCCTGCTCGCACCGCTGTACCCGCAATATTCCGCCGCCACCACCGCGACGGCGAACGACCGGGCTTTTGCGCGGCTGGCCAGGATGCGCTGGCAACCGGCGATCCGGACGTTGCCGCCCTATCATGACGACCCGGCCTATATCGGCGCGCTGAAGCAGTCGATCGAACAGGGCCTGGCCACGCTGGATTTCGTCCCCGATGCGCTGCTGGCCAGCTTCCACGGCATGCCGGAACGCACACTGGCGCTCGGCGACCCGTATCATTGCCATTGCCAGAAGACTGCGCGCCTGCTCGGCGTCGCATTGGACCGGAAGGTGACCATCACTTTCCAGTCGCGGTTCGGGCGCGCCAAATGGCTTGAGCCCGCGACTGACACGGTGCTGGCCGCGCTGCCGGCACAAGGCGTGCGCAAGGTGGCGATCGTCGCGCCGGGCTTTTCAGCCGATTGCCTGGAAACGCTGGAGGAACTGGCGATCCGTGGGCGCGAGACGTTCATCGAAGCGGGGGGCACGCACTTCGCCTATCTGCCGTGCCTCAACGACAGCCCCCCAGGCATTGATTTGTTACGCACCATCGTGGCGCGTGAGCTTGAAGGCTGGGTGCGCGTTCCGTAGCGTCGCCGTCGCGCGAGTGGTGGGAGAGAGGATAATGACACGGGTTGCGATCGTCACGGGCGGCACGCGCGGGATCGGCGAAGCGATCAGCCTGGCGCTGGAGGATCTCGGCCTCACCGTGGCGGCGACCTATGCCGGCAATGATTCCGCCGCGGCGGACTTCACCGAACGCACCGGCATCACGGCGTACAAATGGGACGTGAGCGATCATGATGCCTGCCTCGCCGGCGTCGCGCGGGTGGCCGACGAACTCGGGCCGGTCGACGTGCTGGTCAACAATGCCGGCATCACTCGCGACGGCACGATCCTGAAGATGACCTACCAGATGTGGAAGGAGGTCATGGATACGAACCTTGGCGGCTGTTTCAACATGGCCAAGGCGGTGTTCCCCGGCATGCGCGAGCGCGGCTGGGGCCGGATCGTCAACATCGGCTCGATCAACGGCCAGGCCGGGCAGTACGGCCAGGTGAACTATGCCGCGGCCAAGAGCGGCATCCATGGCTTCACCAAGGCGCTGGCGCAGGAAGGCGCGCGGGCGGGCGTCACGGTGAACGCCATCGCGCCGGGCTATATCGACACCGACATGGTTGCCGCCGTGCCCGCCGACGTGCTCGACAAGATCGTCGCCAGGATCCCGGTCGGCCGCCTCGGCCAGGCGCATGAGATCGCCCGCGGCGTGGCCTTCCTGTGCTCGGAGGAGGGCGGGTTCGTGACCGGTTCGACGCTGAGTATCAACGGCGGCCAGCATATGTATTGACGGGCGCCAGGCGCGGGGGACGACCGGCGGGCCGCGTCGACTGGGCATCCGAGCTCGTTGCCTTGCCGCCGATCGGCGCGGTGGCTGTCGGCACGGCGGACCGGCTGTGAAGGTCCACTCTCCGGCGATTGGATCGTGCCTTGGGGCCGACTAATTGCCGCCACGATCGTCGGCGAACCAGTCACGCCATGACGATCATCCGGCACGCGATTTTTCCTGATGATAACGTGACTGTTCTGGACATCTGGCGCGAGTTTATCGCGAACTCTCCGGTGAATCTCGACTATCAGAACAATGATGGCGAATTTGCCGATCTGCCGGGCAAATATGCCCGGCCGAGGGGGTGCGTGCTCCTCGCAGAACGGCAAGGCGAGATCGAGGGCTGCGTCGCCATGCGGCAAGTCACCGTCGAGATATGCGAAATGAAGCGCCTGTATGTTCGTCCGCGTGCCCAGGGACACCATCTTGGCCGCGCCCTAGCCGAACGTCTGATCGAAGAAGCGCGCGCCGAGGGCTATATCGAGATGAGGCTCGATGTGCAGGCCAGGTTCGTCCCTGCCCGCAGGCTGTATGAGTCGCTCGGGTTCGTGGCGGCCGAGCCGATCTCGTTCAATCCCGTTCCCGGCGCATTCTTTCTCGGCCTGCGCCTGTGACGGCTTAAGCCGCTATTCTACGGCGGCGGCATATTGCTCGTCGTCCGGCTGCGCCAGCTGCTCATCGGCATAGTCCATCATCGCCATCAGTCGCACCAGCGTGCGCAATAGCGTCAAGGGCAAGAAGACGAGCCAGCTCACCACCTCGAAGAGGTGCTCGTCGAGCGAGTTGAGCCACTTCATGAAGTCCATGCGGCACCGTCGCCAATTCAGTGCGACGGATCAATGTCCACCATCCATCTCGTCCGCTCCCGATCGCGGGCACGGCTCCCGAGAGCGGGCGATTTGAAAAGACCTGGTGCGCAGACTGCGGCGTGATGAACGCCCGTCGCGGGTATGTTGACGACGGGCGCCTGTCACCGCAGCCCTCTTTCAACCGGCACACGCGCCTTCAACGTCAACTTGTTCGTCCATGGTCCGGCGCGACCAGATGCGGCGCGGGAGAACGCCTAGCTGAGGGCCCTGACGCCGTTCTTCGCAGCGTTCGATGCGGCGCCGCCAGCTAATCTTCGCACGATCTTCAAAAGCTTCGCAGACGATCCGGACATGCTCGCCATGTTGCTGGACATGGCTCCGCCGGTCGTCAGCTTTCACTTCGGCCTGCCGCCTGCGGAGGCACTATCGGCGCTGCGCGCCCGTGGCATCTACCTGATGGCGACCGCTACCAATCCTTGGGAGGCGCGCGCCATAGCCGCCGCGGGGGTTGATGCCATCGTTGCGCAAGGCATTGAAGCGGGCGATCATCGCGGCGTTTTCGATCCGTCCGCCCCTGACGAAGCGCTCGGCACCATGGTGCTGACGCGATTGCTGATGCGGCAGGTAAGCGTGCGATCATCGCGGCCGGCGGGATCATGGATGGGGCCGGCATTGCGGCTGCGCTCGATCTCGGCGCGGTAGCCGCGCAACTCGGCACCGCTTTCGTGGCGTGCCCGAAATCAGCGGCGGATGACGCATATCGCGGGGCACTGGCCGGTCCGGCTGCCCATCACACGGCGGTCACCGCGGTGATTTCCGGCCGACCGGCGCGGACGCTGGCCAACCGGTTCACTGCCTTGGGCGATCGTCTCGCCGCGCTGCAGCCACCCGATTACCCGATCGCCTATGACGCCGGAAAGGCGCTGCATGCGGCAGCCAAGGCGAAGGGCGAACATGGCTTCGGGGCGCATTGGGCGGGGCAGGGGGCGCCGCTCTGCCGGCCCATGCCGGCGGCCGACCTGATGCGGATCCTGAAGGTCGAGTGGCAGCGTTGCCGATCCTGACGCGCCGACGGCTCGTAGGAATGCGCCCTTAGCCCACATGCATTGGGACGGTCGCCGTCAGCGGCTTTTGCTGTTGTCCAGGAACCACCGGTACGTCGCCGCGATCCCCTCGCGCAGCCCGATCCGCGGCCGCCAGCCCATGTTCATCAGCAGCCCCGAATCCATCAGCTTTCGTGGCGTGCCGTCGGGCTTCGTTTCGTCGCGGACAATCGCGCCGGTGAAGCCGACCGCTTCGGCCACCATCTCGACCAGTTCGAGGATGGTCACGTCATCGCCGAACCCGACGTTGACGTGGCGTTCGCCCGAATAGCTGCGCATCAGGAATATGCAGGCATCCGCCAAATCATCGACGTGCAGGAACTCGCGCCGGGGCGTGCCCGAGCCCCAGATCTCCATCGTTGGCGCGCCTGCCAACCTCGCCTCATGTGCTTTGCGGATCAGGGCAGGGAGGACATGGCTCGATCTCAGGTCAAAGTTGTCGCCCGGTCCGTAGAGATTGGTGGGCATGGCCGAGATGAAATCGCGCCCGTGCTGCCGGCTATAGGCCTGCGCCAGTTTGATCCCGGCGATCTTGGCGATGGCATACCACTCGTTGGTCGGCTCGAGCGGCCCTGTGAGCAGCGCATCCTCGCTAATCGGCTGGGGCGCGAACTTGGGATAGATGCACGACGAGCCAAGGAACAGCAGCTTCTCGACATCGTGGACGTGCGCTGCCTCAATGACGTTCGCCTCGATCATCAGGTTATCGTAGAGGAAATCGGCGGGATAGGTGTCGTTTGCGAGGATTCCGCCTACTTTCGCGGCGGCGAGGAACACAGCATCCGGTTTGTTAGCGGCGAACCAGGCGCGCACTGCGGCCTGATCCTTGAGGTCCAGTTCGGCGCGCGTCGCGGTGAGGATCGTGCACTCCTCCGCCGCGAGCCGGCGCACGATCGCGGCGCCCACCATGCCGCGGTGGCCCGCGACGAACACCCGCTTGCCCGAAAGATCATATGATTGGGCGGCCAAAATCAGGCGTCCTTGCCGATCGGGGCGGTCTTCATTTCCTCGAGATCGGCCAGCACCATCTCGCGCGCCAGGTCTCGCACGGGCGTTTCGTGGGTCCATCCGAGCTTGCGCTTCGCCTTGGCCGGGTCACCGATCAACAGGTCCACCTCGGTCGGGCGGAAATAGCGCGGATCGATCTCCACAAGGCAGTTGCCGCTCCTGTCGCAATAGCCCTTCTCCTCGGCGCCTTCGCCGTCCCAGCGCAGGGCGATGCCGACATCGGCGAACGCCCATTCGACGAAGGTGCGCACCGGCGTCGTCTCCCCCGTTGCCAGTACGTAATCGTCGGCCTCGTCCTGCTGCAGCATCAGCCACATTCCGCGGACATATTCGCGCGCATGCCCCCAGTCGCGCCGGGCATCGAGATTGCCGAGGTACAGCCTGTCCTGGCGGCCGAGCTTGATGGCGGCCGCCGCCCGCGTGATCTTACGCGTGACGAAGGTTTCGCCCCGCAGCGGACTTTCATGGTTGAACAGGATGCCGTTGGACGCATGCATGCCATAGGCCTCGCGGTAGTTCACCACGATCCAATAGCCATATAGCTTCGCCACGCCATAAGGCGAGCGGGGATAAAAGGGCGTGGTTTCCTTCTGCGGGACTTCCTGCACGAGGCCGTAGAGCTCGGACGTCGAGGCCTGATAGAATCGCGTCATCTTCTCCATGCCGAGGATGCGGATCGCCTCCAGCAGCCGCAGCGTGCCCACCGCATCGGCATTGGCGGTATATTCGGGTGTCTCGAAGCTGACCTGCACATGGCTTTGCGCCGCGAGATTGTAGATTTCGGTCGGTCGCACCTGTTGAACCAGACGGATGAGGTTCGTGGAATCGGTCAGGTCGCCATAGTGTAACTGGAAGCGCTGATCGATATCATGCGGATCCTGGTAGATATGTTCGATCCGGCCGGTGTTGAATGAAGAGGAACGGCGCTTGACGCCGTGAACGCAATAGCCTTTTGCAAGCAATAACTCGGACAGATAGGCGCCATCCTGCCCCGTGACGCCCGTGATCAACGCCACCTTGCGATCCGTCATGTTTCTGCTCCCCGCCCCTGTTACCATCAGGCTAGGCGGAGCCATTCGGGCGGACAAGCTGGCACTGCGGCACTTCGCATCGTTTTGGATCAAATGACCTGTGTCCGCTCCGTCGTTTATGGTCGGCACTGCGGATGCACTTCGTGCAATCGAGCGTGAGTGCGTTCGAACGACGGCGCCCGCGAGCCGCGGAGCGGTCGCAAAGCACGACAGGTACGCCGTTTTCCGTCATCACTCTGGCTGATCGACAAAATCGATCATTCTAACCTGATCAGACGGTTTCCTAAATTGTTGCAGCGCACTATCTGCTGCGCTGCACCAGCTAAGGAGATACGCATGTCGCTCATCGGCACGACCATCAAGCCGTTCGAGACCCAGGCTTTCAAAGAAGGCAAGTTCCTGACCGTCACCGACGCGGATACGCGCGGCAAGTGGGCAGTGTTCTTCTTTTACCCGGCCGACTTCACCTTCGTTTGCCCGACCGAGCTCGAGGACCTCGCCGATCATTACGAGACGTTCCAGAAGATGGGCGTCGAAATCTATTCGGTGTCGACCGACACGCACTTCAGCCACAAGGCATGGCATGATTCCTCGCCCGCGATCGGCAAGATCAAGTTCACCATGCTCGGCGACCAGAACCACACCATCTCGAACAACTTCGACATCCTGCGCGCCGGCCAGGGCCTGGCCGATCGCGGCACCTTCGTGGTCGATCCCGATGGCGTGATCCAGCTGATGGAAGTGACCAGCGAGGGCGTCGGCCGCAACGCGGTTGAGCTGCTGCGCAAGATCAAGGCGGCGCAGTATATTGCGGCGCACCCGGGCGAGGTCTGTCCGGCGAAGTGGGAAGAGGGTGAAACCACGCTCGCCCCGTCGCTCGACCTCGTCGGCAAGATCTGAGCCTCACCGCTTCGATGACGGACGGGGCAGCGTATCCGCCCCGTCCCACCCACTCCGTCATGCCGGGCTTGTCCCGGCATCCAGACCTCCGCAGGCGCACCCAGCGCTGAGTACGCGGCACCCTGGACCCCGGGACAAGCCCGGGGTGACGGTGTGAGTGGTGCAACGCCCACTCCCCACATCCCCCTACCTTCACGCCAGCGGTGCGGCCGGCCTGCCCGCCGTGTCTCCCCGCCCCCTCTCTCCCCCGGAGGGGTGCCGCGCCGCTGACGTGAAGGCAGCCAGCAATTCCCAGGAGGGCTAGATGCTCGACAATAATCTGAAGACCCAGCTCAAGGGCTATCTCGCCAACGTCCGCCATCCGGTCGAGCTGGTCGCCTCGACCAACGACAGCGCCAAGTCCCGCGAAATGGCCGAGCTGCTCGACGAAATCGCGGCTCTGTCGGACGACGTCACCGTCATCCGCGCCGACGACGACCAGCGCCGCCCGTCGTTCCTGATCCGCCGTACCGGCACCGACATCGGCGTGCGCTTCGCGGGCGTGCCGATGGGGCACGAATTCACCTCGCTCGTCCTCGCGCTACTGCAGGTCGGCGGCCACCCGTCGAAGCTGTCCCAGGAGGTGATCGCACAGGTCCAGGCGCTCGACGGCGACTATCAGTTCGAAAGCTATTTCTCGCTCACCTGCCAGAACTGCCCCGACGTCGTTCAGGCATTGAACCTGATGAGCGTCCTCAACCCGCGCATCCGCCACATCGCCATCGAAGGCGGCGCGTTCCAGAACGAGGTCGAGGCGCGGCAGATCATGTCGGTGCCGGCGATCTTCCTCAACGGCGAGCCGTTCGCGCAGGGGCGCATGGACGTCGAGCAGATCCTCGCCAAGCTCGACACCGGCGCCTCCGCCCGCACCGCGGAAAAGATTGCGGCCAAGGAGCCGTTCGAGGTGCTGGTGGTCGGCGGCGGCCCCGCCGGCGCGGCCGCTGCGATCTACTCGGCGCGCAAGGGCATCCGCACCGGCATCGCGACCGAGCGGTTCGGCGGCCAGGTGCTCGACACCATGTCGATTGAGAATTTCATCTCGGTCAGCCACACCGAAGGGCCCAAGCTCGTCGCGCAGCTGGAGCAGCATGTCGGCGACTATGACGTCGACGTGATGAACCTGCAGAAGGCGGCGAAGCTCGTCCCCGCCAGCCGCGAGGGCGGCCTCCACGAAGTGACGCTGGAAAGCGGCGCGATGCTCAAGGCGCGCACCGTGATCCTGTCGACCGGCGCACGCTGGCGCCAGATGAACGTTCCGGGCGAGGACCAGTATCGCAACAAGGGCGTGACCTATTGCCCGCATTGCGACGGCCCGCTGTTCAAGGGCAAGCGCGTCGCGGTGATCGGCGGCGGCAATTCCGGCGTCGAGGCGGCGATCGACCTCGCTGGCATCGTCGCGCACGTCACTTTGATCGAGTACGACCGCGATCTGCGCGCCGACGCGGTGCTTCAGCGCAAGCTCGCCAGCCTGCCCAACGTGAAGGTCATCACCTCGGCGCTCACCACCGAGGTGAAGGGCGACGGCAGCAAGGTGACGGCGCTCACCTACAAGGATCGCAACCACGATACGGTGCACGAGATCGAGCTGGAGGGCGTGTTCGTCCAGATCGGCCTCGTCCCCAACACCGAATGGCTGAAGGACGCAGTGGCGCTGTCGGGCCGCGGCGAGATTGAAGTCGACCATCGCGGCGAGACGTCGCGGCCCGGCATCTTCGCCGCAGGCGACTGCACGACGGTGCCGTACAAACAGATCGTGATCGCGATGGGGGAGGGGTCGAAAGCATCGCTGTCCGCCTTCGACTATCTCATCCGCCTCCCCGCCGACCTGGCGGAAGCGGCCTGACCCGCCTTCCGTCACCCCAGGCTTGACCCGGGGTCCCGCTGCCTTCGCACCGCCGATGAGAAAGGCGTCACCCCGGATCAAGCCCGGGGTGACGGCCTGGCCCTTGTCTTAAGCCTGCCGCAATTGTCTTGCGGTACCGCGCAACGACAAGGGAGCGATCAATGGCCTATCTCGTCACCGGCGCGGCCGGCTTCATCGGCGCAGCGGTCGCCCAGCGGCTGCTCGAACGAGGTGACAAGGTCGTCGGCATCGACAACCTCAACGATTACTATTCGGTCCAGCTCAAACGCGACCGCCTCGCGCAACTCACGCCTCACCCAGGCTTCACCTTCGCGCAAGTCGACATCGCCGACGCCGCCGCGCTCAATGCCGCGCTCGCGCCGCACCCGATCACCCACATCGTCCATCTCGCCGCGCAGGCCGGCGTGCGCTATTCACTCACCAACCCGCACGCCTACGTCCAGTCGAACCTGGTCGGGCAGGTCAACATGCTCGAATATGCGCGCGGGCTCGATGGGCTCGTTTCGATGAGCTACGCCTCGTCCAGCTCGGTCTATGGCGGCAACACCAAGCTGCCCTTCGCGGAAGGTGACCGCGTCGACGCGCCGATCTCGCTCTACGCCGCCACCAAGAAGGCCGACGAGCTGATGGGCAATGTCTATGCCCACCTCTATCGCCTGCCGCTGACGGGCCTTCGGTTCTTCACCGTCTACGGGCCTTGGGGGCGGCCCGACATGGCGCTGTGGCTGTTCACCGACGCG
>JBELMF010000071.1:0-15945 GCA_042096015.1 Sphingomonas sp. | reverse complement strand
CATCGCTCCCTCCTTGCTCCTGGCCTGGCGCCAAAATCGGCTCCGTCACGACCTCAACCTGATTGAGTTTGGACCCTAAGACACCAGAGGGCCTGTAAGCCGGGTTCTGTCCACCCTTGCGGGATGGGCGACCATTCCTCTCGGCACGCCGTTGCCGACGCGCTCCAGCAACCAACCCGGGCAGCAGGTGGGAACACACCCCGGGGATCAAGTCCCCATGCCGCCCCTATTCGGTCTTGCTCCCGGTGGGGTTTGCCATGCCGCTTCCGTTACCGGTCGCGCGGTGCGCTCTTGCCGCACCCTTTCACCCTTGCCCGGCCGAAGCCTTCATCTGAAAGATTGGGCGGTCTGCTCTCTGTGGCACTTTCCCTGGGGTCACCCCCGGCGGGCGTTACCCGCCACCGTTGTTCCATGGAGCCCGGACTTTCCTCGACGTGGCATAAACCACGACGCGGCCGCCCGGCCCTCTGATGTGCGCCCGGCTGTAGCGCCGCGGCGACGGAATGCAAACGGGCGCTTCGCCCGAGTGCCTGGAAACGAGCCGGAGAGCGGACGATCCAAAAGCAGGTCGAGCGCCTGTCGCGCGCGAAGCTCAGCAGCTGCTTTTTTCCCGCTTACTTCTGACGCTCCGGGGGCGCCTTGTCGCGGAACGCCGCGTTCAGAAAGGATAGCATCTTCGGCCATGAATCGCGTCGTGCCGACAATACTCCCTCCATCGTTCCGCCGCCGAACTCCGCATCGGATTTGGCCTCGTCCGCAGCCGGCGGACCCAATGTGAAGTGTCCGCCGTCAGGATATTGAAGCAGAGTGACTTGGTAGGGAAATCCGCGCCGTTCAAGCCTTGTCCTAATGGCCTCTGCCATCGTCTTCGACGGCCACACCGCGTCGCTCCCGCTAGCGATCAGCAGGATGGGACCGCGTGCGCGCTCAATCGGGATGGCCGCAGCGCCTGACGCTTCGGAAACCTGCCGGCTCTTTGTGTAGAGCGCACCGAGTGACCGGCACTCCTTGCACGCTGCGAAAGGGACAAAGGCAAGCGGCCGTCCGTCCCTCGTCCAGGACGACGCAACCGCGCCCGAAATCCGATCGATGCCTTGCCAGACGACATCCGTCGGCGATCCTGCCACCACAGCCTTGATCCGCTGGTCAGAACTCGCGAGCAGAAGTGCACCTTCTGCGCCCTTGGAGAAACCTAGAACGGCGATGCGCTCATGGTCGACGCAGGGATCGCGGATTAGTTGATCGATCCCTTGCTTCAATCGCTCCAGGGGAATGTTCACAAGCTGACCATCCAGACCCGGGCTCTTGAAATACGCCTTTGGCAGCGCTGCATAACCATGGTCGGCAAGATCTTCGGCAACGGCTGTCGCCCATTTGTTGCCGCCTTCAGCGCCGCCCAGCACCAAAACGCCGGGGGCGGCCCGGGCGCTTCCACTGGGGCAATATACGATACTCTGAGGTTCGAATTGGCTCGCTTGAGCCGAGGACACACCGCCAGTGAAGCAGACCGAAACTGCGGCACAAGATATCAGAATTCGCGTTGCTTTCGAACCGTCCTTCACGCCAGATCGTCTCCCGCTCAGTGTGTTATGCGAGTACCACACTGAAGTTGAAGGTCAAGGTAGGGACAGGCGAGGCAGGTCTTCGAACGACCACAGGCGATTTCGGCGGGATACAGACGGGTCCGGAAGCCGCCTTCAACTCACACTGTCTGTCGCCGCCCCATAAGCCGCGATGGGGCGAATGCCCCCTCAGTCGTCGCCTTGCGGCTTCGGCAGCAGCAGCGCCAACAGGATCATCCGGCATTCCGCGTCGATCTCGCCATCGATCAGCTCGGGCCGGAACCGCCGCTGGAACGCCATGATCGCCGCCATCTTGTCGGTGACGTCGTAGCCGAAGCGTTCCAGCGCCAGCAGGAACGCCGCCTCGCCCCACATCGGATCCATCAGGTTCTTGGTCGGCCGCGGCAGCGCGAGACGCAGGCGGGCGAGCTTGCCCCAGGGGAACAGCTCGCCCGGATCGCGCTTGCGCGCCGGCGCGATATCCGAATGCGCGACGATGTTGCCACGCGTGATTTCGTACCGGTCCTTGATCTGGTGGACGAGGCGGATCACCGCATCGATCTGCCCGTCCGGGAACGGGCGATAGCCATGGTCATGTCCGGGATTGACGATCTCGATCCCGATCGAGGCGGAGTTCACGTCCTCGATCTCGCGCCAGTGTGACTTACCGGCGTGCCAGGCGCGCTTCTCCTCGGGCACCAGCCGCAGCACGCGGCCGTCCTCCTCCACCACATAATGGGCAGAGACCTTGGCGGCGGGGTCACGCAGTCGGGCGATGGCGGAGGGGCCGTCCTCCATCCCGGTGTAATGCAGCACGATCATCGTGATGGGCAGCGTGCGATCGTCGAAATTGGGCGATGGCGCCTCGATTGGCGTCATGAATGCTCCTGGGCACGGATACCGGTCTCCGGCTTACTAGCACCGGCGCCGCCTTCCTCGCTACTGCCGTTCAGTGCACTCCGGCCAATTCGTAGAGACCGCGAAAGCGCTTACTGGGGATAAACCGGTCCGATTGGCCGATCACCGTCTCGCCGGCGCCGAGCATCAGCAGGCCGCCGGGCTGCAGGCTGTTGGCGATCGTATCCAGCACCACGCGGCGGAGATGCGGCGCCAGGTAGAACAACAGATTGCGGCAGAAGATGGCATCGAAACGCCCTGGCGGGGCCGGATCGACCACGATGTTGCTGCGTCGCCAGGAGATTCGCCGAACGAGATCGGGTCGCGCGACCCAGTCCTCGCCGTCCTGATCGAACCATTGCAGCATGCGCCGGATCGGCAGGCCGCGCTGGATCTCGAACTGGGTGAAGCGCCCGCTGCGCCCGCGCGCGATGGCCGCTGCCGACACGTCGCTGGCGATGATGTCGGGCATGTCGCCGCCACGCTCGGCGAAGGTCATGGCCAGCGACAGCGGCTCCTGCCCGGTCGCGCATCCCGCGCACCAGATCCGCGGCGCGCCGTTCGCCGATGCGGCGATTGCCTCTGCCGCCGCCTCGATCGTCCCGGCGTCGCGGAAAAAGGAGGTTTCCTGGTTCAGCAGCGCGTCGACCACACGGTCGGTCAACGCGGGATTGCTGCCGTTGCATACGTCGGTGACAAGCTGATCGATCGAACCCACACCCCGCTCCGCTGCAATCGGCTTCAACGCCGTGTCGATGCGCCACCGGCGGTTGGCCGCGATCCGCTGCCCCGTGCGCGCCTCCAGCAGGGCGGCAAGCGCCGAAACGGTCAGTGGGCTGGCGTCGGCGGCCATGATGGCGCGTGCCAGAGTCATGCCGCCGCCACCTGATACTGGCCGACGAACCGCCCGATCTCTTCGGGTGACAGCACCGCATCAGCGAGGCCCGCCCGCACCACCGCGCCGGGCATGCCCCAGACGACCGAGCTCGCCTGATCCTGCACCACCAACGTGCCCCCGCGCTGGCGCACCCGGGCGGCACCCTGCAGGCCGTCGCGCCCCATGCCGCTCAGGACGATGGCCAGCAGGCGCGGGCCGAAGCACTCGGCCAGGGTTTCGAACATCGGGTCCACCGACGGCAGATTGCCGTTCGGCACGGGCGTCCGGGACAGCCGCATCGCCGCGCCGCCGGTGGGAAGCGGCGTTGCGACCAGATGGGCATCGCCGGGCGCGATCACGATCATGTTGTTCGCCGGAACCAGCCGATCGGAAGCGATCTCGCACCGGCGCCCGGTCGCTGCCGCCATTTGCCTGGCAAAATGCGGCATGAAGGCCGCCGGCAGATGCTGCGTCACCGCGATCGGGGCCGTAAAGCTGGGCGGCAGCGCCTGGAACAGGCTGGTCAGCGCGTGAATGCCCCCCGTCGATGCGCCGATCGCCACCATGTCGAAGTCGCGCGGCGAGGCACCGCCGCGGGTAAGCAGCGGCGCGACGGGCTCGGTGCGCTCGCCAAGCCGCGCCAGCTTTTCCGCCAGCGCCCGGGCGAAGCTTCCCGCCGTCACATAGTGCCCCGGCTTCACCAGCGTATCGGCCGCGCCGAGCGCCAGCGCCTCCACCGTCACCGCGGCGCCATCGCCGGCGATCGACGATACTACCAGCACCTTGGCCCCGGCCCCGGCCGCCAGCAGGTCCGGCATGGCGGTCAGCCCGTCGATCCCCGGCATTTCCAGGTCGAGCAGGATCACTTCCACCATCTCGCCGGCCAGGAAGGCCAGCGCGCTCGGCACGTCGGGCACGGCCGCCGCGACCGAACAACCCGCGGTGTCCGCCACCATCCGCGTCAGCACGGCGCGCGCCACGGCGGAATCGTCGACGATCAGCACGCGCTGCGTCGATCGCTCGGGGGCGACGGGCCTGGCGCGGCGCGAGGTCATTTCCTCAGGCGACGCCGACGATCTGCAGCTTGCTTTCCAGCGTCTCGCGGTCGAACGGCTTCATGACATATTCGTCCGCGCCCGCCTCGATCGCGGCGCGGATATGCGCCATGCCGTTCTCCGTGGTGCAGAAGACCACCTTTGGGCGCGTCGGCAACGTCGTCTCGCGCAGCGCGCGCAGGAAATCCATGCCGCTCATCACCGGCATGTTCCAGTCCAGCAGGATCACATCGGGGGTGCTGGCGAGGCAGGCATCCAGCGCCTCACGGCCGTCGGCCGCCTCGGACACGGAGAAATCGAGCCCTTCCAGGATATGCCGGGCAACCTTGCGGATCACCTTGGAGTCATCGACGACCAGACACGACTTCATCTACGCTACCCCATATCTTTTCTGGCCCATCCTTGCGCCACCAAGGGTAAGGACGGCGTTAATCAACGGCGACCAGCGATCCGACCAGCTTGGCGAGATCCACCACCAGCAGCGTCTCGCCCGCGCGTTCGGCCGACCCGGTCACGATCCCGGCCCAGCGCCTCCCCAGCGTCAGGCCGGCGGGCAGCGGCTCCACCTCGAGCGGCGCGACATCCTCCAGCGAATCGACCAGGATCGCGTGGTGGTGCCCGTCGACCACGGTGATGATCGCGCGCCGCGCCTCCGCGCTGCGGGGCAGATCCAGCACCGTCCAGGTATCGATCACCGTCACGACGCGGCTGCGCAGGGCGGCCAGGCCCCGCACGGCGGGATGGGTGCGCGGCGCATCGACGCACTCCGGGATATCGACCACCGATTCCACCGCTTCGGCCGGCACCGCGATCGCCCGGCCGCCGACATGGGCGAGAAGATGCAGGGCAGCGCTCATCGTTGGTTCCCCGTCGCCAGCGCCTGCGCCAGTCTCTCGGCATCGATCGCCGGCCGCCCGGTGGCGATATCGCGGGGGAGGCGCACGACATTGCCCGCTGGATTGCCCTCTGGCGCCGGATCATCGCCGGCAACCAGGGTCACGGCGGCGGTCTCGCCCGGTTGCAGGTCCTGCGCCACGCGATAGCCGGCGGCCTCGATCATCGGGCGCAGCATCGTATCGGTCCATGCCGAATCGGCGCCCTGCACCAGACAGATCGGGGTCGCGTCCGCGGTGCCCGCGCGATGCGCCAGCGCGGCCATATCGATCACCTCGATCGGTACGCCGTCGATCACGGTGACGCCGCGCACCCCGGGATCGACCGCAGGCAGCAGCTCATCGGAAAGGGTAACGATATCCAGCGCCCGTCGCACGGGGAAGCCGAGCTTCTCGCCGCCATGCTCCAGGATCAGCATGACCAGCTCATCACCCGCGCCAGGGTCGCCCGCCACGATCAGCGGCATGATCCCGTCGCGACCGGTGCCCCACCAGCGCCCGCCGGCCTCGCGGATCGATCCGGCCTGAATCGTTTCGATCCGCTCCACGGCGGCCAGCTCGATCACGCGGCGGTGACCATCCAGCGCGTCGAACAGCAGCGCGCGCAGCCCTTCCGGCGCCGCCTCCTCGACTTCCGGCTCCACCTGCACCACCCGTTCGAACGAGACGCCCGCGGCACTGGCGATCCCCGCACAATCGAGCAGCAGCAACGGCCGCCCCGTATCGGGCAGCATCTGGCCGGCATAGATGCCCGCCGCCATCACCGCGGGCGCCACCGGCTTCACCACCAGTTCCTGCGTATCGTCGACCGAGTCGACGCCCAGCGCGAAGCTGCCGCCCGGCAGGTTCACGATCATCAGCATCGCCGCCGACGCATCGCCCCCGTCCGGCGCCATGCCCAGCACGGTGCTCAGCATCACCACCGGCAGCCGGCGGCCGCGCACCGTCGCGAGCATCGTGTCACCGACATGATCGAGTCGCACCGCCGCGGCATTGACGGCGATGATCTCCTCCACCGCCTGTCGCGGCACGGCATAGCAGGCGCCGCCCGCCTCGATGATGATGGCCGACAGAATGGCAAGCGTCAGCGGCACCTCGATCGTGGTGGTGAGCCCGCGGCCGCGCGCATTGTCCAGGCGGATGCTGCCGCCGATCTGCTCGACATTGGTCCGCACCACATCCATGCCGACGCCGCGCCCGGACGTGGTGGTGATCTCATCGCGTGAGGACAGGCCCGGCTCGAACACCAGGGCCACTCGCGCCCGCTCGCTCATCGCGTTCAGCTCGGCGGCGCGCGCCGGTTCCTGCTGGATGCGCTTGCTGACCAGCCGGGCGGTATCGATGCCGCAGCCGTCGTCGCAAACCTCGACGATGATGCGGTTGCCCGATTGCCGCGCGACGATCGCCAGACGCCCCGTTTCCGGCTTGCCGAGCCGTCGGCGTTCCTCGGGCGCCTCGATGCCGTGATCGATCGCATTGCGGACGATATGGACCAGCGGGTCGCGCAGCAGCTCGATCATCTCTCGATCGAGCTCCACGTCGGCGCCGTCAATTGCCAGCGACACCTTCTTGCCGAGCGCCGCGGCGGTATCGCGCACCAGCCGCGGCAGGGCCGAAAAGAGCGAATCGATCGCCTGCATCCGCGTGCGCGTCACGGTGTCGCGCAATTCGGCGACCGTCAGCGACAGGCGGTCGATCGCGCTTTCGAGCGTTTGATCGCCGGTATCGCGCAAACGGCGGGCGAGCTCGTTGCGCGCCAGCACCATCTCGGAAACGCCGTTCATCATGCGATCGAGCAAGTCGACCGACAGGCGAATGCTGCGCGTCGGCGCGCGCTGCGCCGTCGGCGCGCGCTGCGCCGTCGGCACGGCAGCGACATGCGGCACCGGGGCGGCCGGTGCGCCGTCGAGCGCGGCCAGCAGCAGATCCTCTGCCGAATCGTCCAGCGCGTTGCCGGCGTCGATCGCCTCCACGATCTCGCCGATCCGGTCGATGATCGCGAGCACCGCATTGACCAGTCGGGCATCGGCGGCACGTTCACCGGACCGGACGCTCTGCAGCACGTCCTCTGCGGCATGGCTTAAGCGCGCCAGGCGCGGCAGGTCCAGGAAGCCGCAGCTACCCTTCACCGTGTGAACGAAGCGGAAGATCGCATCCAGCCGGCTACGATCCGAGGGATCGGCCTCCCACGCCACGATCTCCCCCGATAGGGCACCGAGCGTTTCGCGGGTCTCCGCGATAAATTCCTGCAGCAGATCGTCCATCGCACGGCGGCTCTGCACCAGAGCGGGTAAATACCTCGTTTACCGCGGGATCACGCCCGCCGGCTCCGTACCGGCGGATGACGCTGCCGGGCGGTGCCGCGGTTCTGTCTTCAAAGCGACGCCGAACTGTCATATTCGCTCGCCGCAAAGGGGACTGAACATGGGGCCGCAGCGGCTGAACGGGATCGCGATTGCCGCAGCACTCGCCTGCGGCGCACCGCCGGCGCAGGCGCAAAGCGTCGCTGAGCTCCAGCGCCAGATCGACGAGCTGAAGGCGCAGGTAAAGGCGCTGATGGCGGAACGGCAGGCATCCCGCCCGGCGCCGGTCGTGCCCAGCGCGACGACCGCGACGATTCCGACCGAGACATCGGTCGCCGAGGTCAAGGCCACCACGCCAGACCAACCGACGGCACCGGCAACCGCAATCCCGGCCGATGCTGCCGTCGCCAGCACGATGGAAAAGTCGGCGCCCAAGCGCTGGTACGAGCGACTGCGCCTCCGCGGCTACACACAATTGCGCTATAATGCGCTCCTGGACGGTGATGCGACCGCGCCCGCAGGGCTGTCACGCCTCCGCTCGGTTCACGATTCGTCGATCAACGACAATGGCGGCTTCTCGCTGCGCCGCGTCCGCCTTGTCCTCCAGGGCGATGTCACCGACGATATCGAGCTTTATCTGCAGCACGATTTCGGCAGCGCGGTGAACAACCAGTCGAATGCCGAGCCGCGTCAAGGCTTTGGTCAGCTTCGCGACGCCTATGTCGATCTGTTCCTCGACGAGGCGCATAGCTTCCGGCTGCGCTTCGGGCAGTCCAAGGTTCCGATCGGCTGGGAGAACCTCCAATCCTCGTCGAACCGTATCCCGTTCGACCGGTCCGATGCGATCAACAGCGCCGTCCCCGGGGAGCGGGACATCGGCGTAGTCGCTTACTACACCCCGCCCGAGGTTCAGCGGGTCTGGGATCGGCTCGCCGCCAACGGCCAGAAGCTGTTCGGCAATTACGGCGCATTCGGCCTGGCACTCTATAACGGCCAGGGCACCAACCGCGCGGAACGGAACGACAGCTTGATGAAGGTGGCGATGGCCACCTGGCCCCTCGAACTTGACGGGCTGGGCGCATCATTCCGCGGGCAGGTGCTGGAGCTTGGCGGATCGGCGATGCTCAACAAGGTCAGGCCGGAGGTGCGCAGCGGCGGCGTCAGCGCGTTCGATTTTCGCGAGGAGCGGATCGGCGTGCACGCCATCCTCTATCCGCAACCGTTCGGGATCCAGGCGGAATGGGCATGGGGAAAGGGGCCGCAGTTCGATATCGTCACCCAGCGCATCGTGGAGGCGCCGCTGGGCGGGGGATACGTACAGCTGACCTATGATCTGGGCGAAACCGCCATCGGAACGCTGCGCCCTTATGGCCGCTGGCAACGCTATCGCGGCGGCTGGAAAGCCGCCACCAACGCGCCCAGATTGGAAACTGACGAACTGGAGTTCGGCGTCGAATGGCCGTTCATGGAAGAGCTGGAACTGACGCTCGCCTATGCGCACATGAAACGGCGCGAAGCAGACGAACGCCGACTCGGCCGTGCCGAGGGTGATCTGATCCGCACGCAATTGCAGTGGAACTATTGATCCCGTGACCAGCGCGCGCGGCCGAAACGGATAGCCGGTCGTCCCCGCCTCCCCTGCGCACGGCGGCGTTCCGCGTCTAGGCTGGTCGCAGCGTCGCCCCGAACAGCAGCACGCCATCCGCCGGCGGGCTCACCAGCACGCGTCCGTTTGCGCCCTTCACCATTTCATGCACCAGAAAGGCCGCCGCCGCGCGAGGCGTGACCGCATCTGATGCCCGGCCGTCCACCAATGTCCCGCGCAATTCCTCGTCCAGCGTGATGCGCGGCCCCTCCGCCTTCAGCACGATCTCGATCGTGTCACCGTTGCTCTCGCTGCCGATATCCAGCGACCCGCCGCGCACCAGCGTATCGCCGGCGATCATCGACAGGTTCAGCAGCACCTTGATCGCCGCCTTGGGCAGCATCGGCTCCTCGACGAGCCAGTTGATGGTGAGCCGCTTGGTTTCGCCGAACAGTCCCTCGATCGCCTGCTGCGCCTCGCGCGTATCCACCGCCTCGCCGAACCCGCCGGCCGCCCCGAAGGCCAGGCGAAAGAACTTCAGCTTCGCCGCGGAGGTGCGCGCGCTTTCCGCCATCAATTCCATGCAGCGTTCGCGCATAGCGGGATCGGTCTCGTCGGCGAGAAGCTCCAGGCCGTTGTTGAGCGCCCCGATCGGCGACAGCAGGTCGTGGCACAGGCGCGAACACAGGAGGCTGGCGAATTCAACGGGATCGATGGTCATCGCTGCTCCATGACGCAGCCGACTCTAGGGTGCAATGGCGAGCGCCACCGGATCAAAGCGACCGCGCACCGCTCCGTCGCGTACCGCTTGCCACGCTGAAAGAGCGCCGTCCGCGATGATGATCCAGATCGCGCCGTCGGGCGCTGCCGCAGCCGCGTCGGTCGCCGAGGGCGCGGCCAGGCCGGAGGGGTGCGAATGATAATGACCGATCACCTTCGGCCCGCCGGCTCGTGCCGCGCGCAACGCCCGGAACAAGGCCGCGGGATCGAGCTCGAAGTGGCGGGCAGGAAGCGGATGGACATTGTCGCAGGGAACGATCTCCCGAACCGATCCGGGCTCGCCCAACAGCAGGCCGCATATTTCGACGGGCGTTCGCTGCGCATCCGAAACGATACGCTCCATCAGCGACCTTGAAATGCGCAGCGTCATACCCATCTAGGACACCCAATGGACCGGGGGGTTTCCAACATTCAAGCAACGATCGCGCCGACCGCTGACGGCTGGCGGCTTGATCGTGCGCTGGCCGATGCGGTGCCGACCCTGTCGCGCGAACGGTTGAAGGTGCTGATCAACGCCGGCCAGGTGCAACGCGATGGCGTGCTCGTCCGCGATCCCGCCAAGCGCGCGGCGGCCGGCGATGTCTTTACGGTTGCCGTGCCCGCGCCGGCCCCTGCCCATAATGAGGCGCAGGACATTCCGCTGGTCGTGGCGTTCGAGGACAAGCATCTGATCGTCATCGACAAGCCCGCCGGGCTCGTCGTCCATCCCGCCGCCGGCAATCTCGACGGCACCCTGGTCAATGCGCTGCTCCATCATTGCGGCGGCTCGTTGTCCGGCATCGGCGGCGTGGCGCGTCCGGGCATCGTCCACCGTATCGACAAGGACACGTCCGGGCTGATGGTCGCCGCCAAGACCGATCGCGCGCACGAGGGGCTCGCCAGGCAATTCGCCGCGCACACCATCGACCGGCGTTACAAGGCGATCGTGAACGGCCGCCCCATGCCGCCGGAGGGCAAGGTCGACGCGCCCCTCGCCCGATCGCCGCACAACCGCAAGAAGGTGGCGATCGTGCCCGGCGGCAAGCGCGCGGTCACGCACTACCGCACCGAACACCGCCTGCGTGAGGCGGCTTTGGTCGAGTGTCGTCTGGAAACGGGCCGCACCCACCAGGTCCGCGTCCACATGGCCTCGATCGGCCACGCCTTGCTCGGCGACCCGGTTTATGGCAGAACAAAACAAGCTCACATGCGCGACCTTCGCGAACTTTCATTTTGCCGTCAGGCGCTCCACGCCGCTCGCCTCGGGTTCATTCACCCGATCACAAGCGTCGCTTTAGCGTTCGATAGTGCGATGCCGGCAGACATGCAGGAACTGTTCAGTCAACTCGACGTATAGGGTGAAAGCGCCTCGCTGTGATGCGACAGGCGATTCCCCGGAAAGGGAGATTGGTATACCATGGCAAGCGGCAACGTCCCCGCGACGATCCCCGCACTCGGCGGCGAGCAGAGCCTCAACCGCTATCTCGCCGAGATCAAGAAATTCCCCATCCTGGCGCCCGAGCAGGAATATATGCTCGCCAAGCGCTTTCAGGAGCATGGCGATCCGGAGGCGGCGGCGCAGCTCGTCACCAGCCACCTGCGCCTCGTGGCCAAGATCGCGATGGGCTATCGCGGCTATGGCCTGCCCGTGTCCGAGCTGATCAGCGAGGGCAACATCGGCCTGATGCAGGGCGTGAAGAAGTTTGAGCCCGATCGGGGCTTCCGTCTGGCCACATATGCCATGTGGTGGATCCGCGCCTCGATCCAGGAATTCATCCTGCGCTCGTGGAGCCTCGTGAAGATGGGCACCACCGCAGCGCAGAAGAAGCTGTTCTTCAATCTACGCCGCATGAAGGCCCGGCTCGACGCGTTCGAGGACGGCGATCTCACGCCCGAGAACGTGCAGAAGATCGCCACCGATCTCGGCGTGACCGAGGCGGACGTGGTCAGCATGAACCGCCGCATGGCGATGGGCGGCGACACGTCGCTCAACGTCTCGATGCGCGAGGACGGCGAGGGCCAGTGGCAGGACTGGCTGCAGGACGATGCCCCATTGCAGGATCAGGTCGTCGCGGAGGCGCAGGAAGCCGATGTGCGCCACGACATGCTGGTCAATGCGATGGATAGCCTCAACGATCGCGAGAAGCACATCCTCACCGAACGCCGCCTGACGGACGATCCCAAGACCCTGGAAGAACTGAGCCAAGTGTATGGGGTCAGCCGTGAGCGTGTCCGGCAGATCGAGGTCCGCGCGTTCGAGAAGCTGCAGAAGGCGATGATGAAGGTTGCCGGCGAAAAGCGCCTGCTGACGGCCTGATCCGGTAATCATCTTGCCAGCCCCGGCCGCCGGCGCCATCGAGAGGCAGGCGGACGGGGCTTTTTGATGCGGGATGATATCAGGCGCTTATATGCCGACGCCGGCGCTTTCGCGCTCGCGTTGCCCGTCTTGTTCTCGATACCGGTGTTGATCGAATTTGCCCAGCACGTGGTCGAGATCAGGCTCGGTCTTTATCGTGCCGGCCTCAGTGCCGCCGTCGCCGCTGATCAGCGCCGCCTGGTCCTTGGTTTCGCGAAGACGCTGGCGCTCCTCCTCCCGGCATATTGGTTCGTCCGCTACATGGCGAGCCAGCGGAATGCCCCTTACGCGAAACGGGTCGAACGTCCGGCGACCACGCTTTTCGCGGTCCAGTTTCTGCTTCGCGCGCTGGCGCAATGGCTCGCTTTGTTCGGACCTCCCATCGGCATTCTGCTCGGCCTGGATGGGCGGACCACCGGGTATGCAAGCTTGATCGTCGCTATCGGATCCAGCGTGATCGGCATTTATTTCACGGCCTGGTTCGTGTCGTGGCCGCTCGGGAACGTCAGCATCGGCCCTCTGCGTTCGATTACCGTGATGGCGGGAAGCTTCTGGCGAACTGTCTGCTACGTTCTCGCGGGCGCCGTGCCGCTGATGCTTGTGCATTATGCACTGGGCTATGGTGCGATCGGCCGGTCTGACGTGATCGTCTGGCTAATGATGACAGTCGACGCGCTGGTCGTCGGATTTCTCGCGCTGACAATGGCCGGTAGCGGCTATCTTGCGGCACAGACGGCAGCAGAGCGAAGCGGAGTGGCACTGCACCACGATGCCACGCCACCATCCGCAGCGCATTGTTGAAGTCGCGGAATGCCGCGCAAGCATGTAGGTAACGCCTTGTGATCAGCCCCCGGGGCGCGCGAAGAAAGGGAGAGGCATGTCATTCGGTGACATCACGGCAAACGGCTTGGACGCGTTCATCTCGGCAAACCGCTTCGCCGATGAGCTTTGCATCTTTATCCATATCCCGAAGACGGCCGGATCCTCGCTTTCCACCGAACTGGATCGGATGCGCCCGCCCTACCACAACATTCATCGGCGTTATTTCTACGGTGAGACGGTAACCTTCTCGAGCATCGAGGATGAAATCGCGACCGTGATCGACAGCGGCGATCTGGCAACGGCGCGTTCCTGCTCCGGGCATTTCTCCTGGAAGCAGGCCGAACCGATCCGGGCAGTCCGGCCGGACGCGCGGGCATTCACCTTTCTGCGCGATCCGGTACAGCGCGTCATCTCCGACTATCGCTATTCCCGCACGCCGACGCACCCGACCTACAAGGAAACGATCGCCCGTTTCCCAACCATTGAAAGCTATATCGCCGCGCCTGAAACGCAGGATAAGATGGCGCGGTTCTCATTACCCGGTAATGTTCGCACGCCCGAGGACATCGATACGTTCATCAGCGCGCATTACGCTTTCATCGGGCTTCTGGAGATGTATCCCCTATCCTTCAATATACTCTCGATGCTGCTCGGCACCGATCGCATGCCTTCTGAGCATAAGCGGAGGACGGAGGACACGTCCGACAACGAAGTCGATGACTCTCCCGAACTTCGCGAATTGATCGCCGTACACAACCGACGCGATACCGCGATGTACGAGATTGTACGGGAAAAGCTGCTGACAGTGCGCGAGGATTGGCGCGCGCTCCGCCGCACGATTGAAGAGGCGGCGTAACCGCTTTTCAGCGGACAGCACGCCTTGATAGATATGGAGACCCGCACCGGCGGGAGAAAGGATATGGTCAGCCATGGGGCTCGCACGCCTTGACCCGTCGTCAGACTATGCGATCTTTTTCGCAGGATTGTTCATCCTGCTCATCATCATCATTGTCGCGCTTGAGCGCGCGTCACCGACGAAAAAGCGGTCGCGACGGCATATCCGGCGCGGGCACGGAGACAAGGCGGGCGAGTTGATCGATTGAGACACGGCCGATCGTCGCGCCAGTGGTGTTGCGCGATGTCGAAGCGCGCTGCGCCCCTCGACGAAACCCCGATCCGGTGAGTACCGATATAGGCGAGACAAGGATTGAGGCGCTGGACGCCATTCGCGGCATCGCTGTGATGGGCATTCTGCTGCTGAACATCGTCAGCTTCGCAATGCCGCAATACGCCTATGTGGACCCGACCTTCTACGGAGGCCATCAGGGAGCGAATTGGTGGGCATGGGTCGTTCCCTTCGCACTGGCGGACGGCAAGATGCGCGGTCTGTTCACGATGCTGTTCGGCGCCTCGACCATCATCGTTGCCGAACGGGCGTTCGCATCGGGAAAAAATCCGATCGCCGTTCACTACGCACGCATGGCCTCCTTGTTGCTGATCGGGCTCCTCCATGGCTACCTGATCTGGTCTGGCGACATATTGGCGCTCTACGCTTTATGTGGCGCTCTTGCTTTCGCAGCTTGGCGATTACGAATGTCATCGCAGCTTGCGATCGCCGCCATCCTGATGCTTGTGCAATTGAGCATTGGTGTCGAGAATTATTTGTCCGCGCGCCATTTTGAAGCACGTGCGACCGCCGCCGATGCGCCTGCTGAACTACAAAAGAAATGGCTCGCCTATCGACACGAGCGTGAACGCCTTCGCGCCGCGATACCGGAGGAGATCAAAGCCTATCAGGGCAATTGGAGAACCGTTCAAGCAGCCCGGGCGTCCTTCACCTGGAATGCCCAACGGATCATCCTTCCCGCCAGCATACCGGATACGATTGCGCTGATGCTGATCGGAATGGCGCTTTACCGAAGCGGCTTCTTCTCTGGCCGTTGGTCACACCGACAGTACCGGCTCGTTCTGCTTTTTGGATATGGCTTCTGCCTCCCTCTTTACGTGCCGATCGTAACGTGGCTGGATGCCTCCCGCTTCGATCCGATGGTGCTGGCGCTCGTCGAAACCATGCATCTCATCCTGCTTCGACCGATGATCGCCGGGGCGTACGGAGCGACGGTCGTGCTGCTGATGCAGGAGAACGCGTGCCGGACGTTCTGGCGCCGGATTTCGGCCGCAGGACGCGTGGCGTTTACCAATTATGTCGGGACAAGCGTCATCTGCACGCTCCTGTTCTACGGTTATGGTGCCGGATGGTTCGGCCTTCTTGAACGATGGCAGCTATACCCGATCGTTCTGGCGATCTGGCTAGCCATGCTGGCCTGGTCAAAGCCATGGCTTGATCGATTCGCGCACGGACCTTTGGAATGGCTTTGGCGATCCCTCGCCCATCTTGAGCTGCTACCGTTCAAAAGACGACATTCGCCAGTCCCACGCGATAATGCGAACGAGACGCAAATGTACTTGCGAAGCGGTCGCACTACCGATAGGTGAACGCTCAAGAGGAGCGGTCCATGGTCGTGTGCGTTTGCAATGCCATTCGGGAATGCCAGGTACGGGAAGCTGCACGCGCAGGATCGACCACCGCATGTCAGGCCTATCGCGCGCTTGGTCGCCAGCCGAAGTGTGGCCAATGCACGCCGTTTGCGCGAGCTATTATCGATGAAGAACGTGCAGCTGCTTAACAGTCGCAGCTAGGAAACGCCTGTAAGCCTTACAAATTTTGGATTGCTGCCGCGGGTGTTCGCAGGGTAAAGTCCCTCGCGAAAACGGAGGCATATCCATGAAGGGCGACCCGCGCGTCATCGAGTTCCTTAACGAGACGCTGAAGAAC
>JBELMF010000070.1:0-15967 GCA_042096015.1 Sphingomonas sp. | reverse complement strand
CACCCCGCTCGGCCTCGCCGTCCGCGCCCACCTCATCCGCGACCTGAAAGGGCCGCGGGCGTGAGCGGGCGGGCGGCACGCTTTCGCGAGATCGACGTTCAGCGCGCACTCAAGGCCGCTGAAAAGGCGAAGTGCGGCCCGGTTCGCATCGAGATTGCGCCGGACGGTCACATGGTTATCGTCACAGGCGTGGCACCGCCTTCCCCGCGTCCAGCAAGCAGCTTCGATTGACCATGCGCAAATGGCTTCCTGATGGCGTGACGACGTACCGGGACCGGCATCAAAAGCCGCGTTACCGCTTTCGTCGCGCGGGGTATCCGACGCACCATTTCAAAGCTCAACCGGGAACGGAGGAGTTCCGGGAGGAGTATGCGGCCTGCCTTGCGCTTGCACCGGAGAGCAAACGCATCGGCACCGACCGGGTTAAGGAAGGCACGTTCGACCATCTGCTTGGCCGGTATTACTCGTCCCCGGAGTACCTCAATCTCAAGCCACAGTCCCGCGAAACATATCGCGGGATCTTCGAACGCTGGCGCGAGACGAAGACGCCAAGCGGTCGTCGGTATGGCGAAGCCATGGTCCGCGACCTGACAGCGGCGCTGGTAGAAAAGATGATGGCAGATATGCTGCCGCACCGCGCCGCCGCCAACACGCTGCGCAAGCGCCTGGGCGCGCTGATGGCCCTGGCTGTCCGGCACGGTGACGTCCATCACAACCCGGTATTAAACACGCGGCCGCTCGCCGCGCAGACCAAGGGCTTCCACACTTGGACCGAAGACGAGATCGCCCGGTACGAAGGTCATTACCCGCTCGGCACGACGGCGCGGCTGGCGCTCGACTTGATGCTGTGGACCGGCCAGCGCCGTTCCGATGCGCGGCTGATGGGGCCGCAGAATATCCGCGACAAGCGCCTGGTGATCACGCAGCAGAAGACCGGCGCCGTCGTGTCGCTGCCGATCCTGCCGAGATTGGCGGAGTCGATCCTCGCCGCCCCGAACAAGGGCCTGGTGTTCCTTGTAACGGAGTACGGCGCGCCGTTCAGCGACGGCGGCCTTGGCAACAAGATGCGCCAATGGTGCGATGACGCCGGGTTGCCGAATTGCTCGGCACATGGCCTGCGGAAGGCCGCGGCACGTCGGCTTGCAGAGGCGGGATGCTCAAACCAGCAGATCAAGGCATGGACCGGCCACACGACGGATTCGGAAGTTGCGCGGTACACAGCCGCAGCTTCGCAGCAAGCTCTATCAGACGCAGCGGCAGAGATGTTGCTGGCGAACCTGCGCCAGGATGTTGGCGAACCCACCGCTAAGGAGGCGAAATAAATGGGGAATTTTCGGGGGTGGTGGAGCCGAGGGGAATCGAACCCCTGACCTCTGCAGTGCGATTGCAGCGCTCTCCCATCTGAGCTACGGCCCCGCCCCGCCCGGCGTCGCCGGGGAGCGACGCCCTTAGCGGGCTCTTGAACGCGATGCAACGGGTTCGCGCGGGTAGCGAAAATCGGCGTGGCGACAATCCGAGAGAGGATTGCGACAATCCCCCCGAAACGCAGGCGGAACGATCGGAACATTCGCCACGGTCGTGGCTTGATTTGGAAGAGCGACCGGGCGCGAGGGCCCGGCGCCGTCCGCACACGTAAGGAGTTTGGGAAATGGGCTACGACCGCTACCCGCGCGGCGACTATTACGGACGCCGTGAACCGCAGGACTATGGCCGCGATTACGGCTCCGGACGAGATTATACCTACTCAAGCGCCCGCGACTATGAAGCTGCCGGCGCTTTCGACCGTGATCGCAATCGTCGAAACGACGAGGACGATCGGGATTATACCCGCAATTTCGTCCCCTATGGACAGCGTGACTATGGCAACCAGAACTATGGTCGCCGCGAAAACCAGGGGCGCGACTACGGATACCGCGGTTCGCAATCGCGCGATTGGAACTCGCGCGAAGGAGGCCAGCGCTGGCAGCAGTCCGGCTACGGGGCGGATGATTATCGCGGCAGCTACGCCTCCGACGGTCGCCGCTTCGAGAATGTCGGCCGCTATCGCGACCACGATGATGATGATCGGCCGCGCAATTATCGTGGCCGGGCCGATCGCCCGGGCGGGATGAACCGGCAGCGCGGTGGGTATCGCGGCGTGCCGCAGGGCTATGATTACGACGATCGCGGCTTTTTCGCCCGTGCCGGTGACGAGGTTCGTTCGTGGTTCGGTGACGAGGATGCGGAGCGCCGTCGCGAGGCGGACATGCGCTATGACGAGCGCAGCTACAATGACCGGTTCTCGAGCGATCGTGACTCCGATTACGGATCGTGGCGCCGCAACCAGATCGCGGCGCTCGACCGCGATTATGATGAATACCGCCGTGAGAACCGCAGCAAGTTCGAGAATGAATTCTCGTCCTGGCGTTCCACACGTCAGACCCAGCGTGACTCGCTGAACAAGGTGACCGAGCATATGGATGTCGTCGGTTCTGACGGCAGCCATGTTGGCACGGTCGACAAGGTGCGTGGCGACCGCATCCTGCTGACGAAGAACGATGCGGATGCCGGTGGGCGTCATCATTCAATCCCGTCGAGCTGGATTTCGCAGGTCGATACCAATGTCACGCTGACGAAGACGGCCGACGAGGCCAAGAAGCATTGGCGTGACGAGGAAAACAACTCGGCGATGTTCAGCTTCGGTGATCAAACCAATGATCGCTCGGGCAGCACCGATGACGATCAGCGTCGAACGACGCTGAATCGCAGCTTCTCCGGCACCTATTGATCGATTGAGCTAGACGCTGGCCGGTTCCCTCTGCGGCCGGTGCTGGGGAGCCCGGGCTTTTGCCCGGGCTCTTTGCGTTGCGCAGCTGCTCGGGGCATATCGCGTACTGAAACCACAGGATACGGGAGAGAAGAATGCCACGTGCTTGGACGCTCCGTGCGCGCCCGACCGGCATGCCGCAATTGGCCGATTTCGCGCTGGTCGATCAGCCGTCCGCGCCGCTCGCAGATGGCGAGATCCGGGTCGCCAATCGCTGGCTGTCGGTCGATCCGTACATGCGCGGCCGAATGAATGACGTGAAAAGTTATATACCGCCGTTCGCGCTGGGTGAGCCGATGCAAGGGGGTGCGATCGGCGAGGTCGTCGAAAGCCGCGCGTCGGACATGCCGGTGGGCACGACTGTCCAGCATATGGCGGGCTGGCGCGACGAAGCGGTCATTCCCGCATCACAGGTTCAAAAGCTGCCGGCGATCGATGTGCCGGAAGAGGCCTTTCTCGGCCAGTTCGGCATGCCGGGCATGACTGCCTATTTCGGCCTGCTCGAGGTCGCCGCCGCGAAGCAAGGCGACGTCGTGTTTGTCTCCGCGGCGGCCGGTGCGGTCGGGTCGACGGTGGTGCAGATCGCCAAGGCCAAGGGCATGACGGTCATCGGCTCGGCCGGCGGGCCTGAGAAATGCGCGTGGGTCCGCTCACTCGGCGCCGATGCGATGATCGACTACAAGGCTGGTGATGTGGTGCAGGCGCTTGCCGAAGCGGCGCCGGACGGCATCGATGTCTATTTCGACAACGTCGGCGGGGATCACCTCGATGCGGCGCTGCTCGCGGCCCGGCTGGATGCACGTTTCGCGATCTGCGGCATGATCGACATCTACAATGAAGGTCGCCCCCAGTCGCTCAGCTATTTGTTCAAGGTGATTGGCGCACGCATCGCCATCAAAGGGTTTCTGGTGGGGGACCATCTTGCCCGGGCCGCTGACTTCTACGCTGACATGGGCCGCTGGAAGGCGGAGGGCCGACTGACGCGCCAAGACACGGTGCATGACGGGCTGGAAGCAGCGCCCAAGGCTTTCTTGGGCCTGTTCACCGGCGGCAACAAAGGCAAGATGCTGGTTCGCGTGTGATAACGCGACATCGTCCGGCGATGAGCCGCCGGGCGATGTCGTTTGCGGATCAGACAGCGCCGCTGAATGTATCGCACGTCGCCGGATCGCCGCTCTCCAGGCCACGCCTGAGCCATGTCTGGCGCTGCGCGGACGTTCCGTGGGTGAAGCTCTCCGGCACGACGCGCCCTTGCGCCTCGCGCTGCAGTGTGTCGTCGCCGATCGCCTGGGCCGCGCGCATCCCTTCCTCGATGTCGCCGGGTTCCAGCCGGTTGCGGTTCTGGGCCGCCCATACCCCGGCATAGCAATCCGCCTGCAGTTCCAGTCGTACCGACAAGGCATTGCCTGCTGCCTCGCTGGCGCGGGCCTGCGCCTGACGGACCTGTTCGGACGCGCCCGTCAGCGTCTGGATGTGATGCCCGAACTCATGGGCCACCACATAATATTGGGCGAAGTCACCGGCAGCGCGGAAGCGCTGCGCCAGTTCGTCGAAGAAGCTCGTGTCGATATAGATGCCCTGGTCTGACGGGCAGTAGAAGGGGCCCATTGCCGACATTGCGGCCCCGCAGCCGGACATGCCGCGGCCACCGTAAAATACCAGCTTCGGCGCCTGGAACCGTTCGCCTGACCGGGCGAACAGCTGCTCCCAGGTGTTTTCCGCCGAGGAGAAGGCGTTGCACGTCGACCGTGTCGCTGCATCGACGGAACATGCCGCTGCGGCGCCGGTGCCGTTGTCCGTGCGCTCCGTTCGGGTCGGCGCATTGCTGCCTCCGCCGACCAGCCCGCCGAGGTTGCCGAGCCCACCAAACACGGCGAACACCAGCAGAAGAACCACGATCCCCCCGCATCCGAAACGACTGCCAACCAGCGGAAGGAGCCCGAGCAACAGGCCGCCACCACCGCCACCGCCAAAACTTTGACCCCGCTGGTCCTCGACGTTGATGTCATTGTCGAAGTCGTCGAGCCGCATCGCGGATGCCCTTTTGTTACTTATCCGGCATGAATGCGCGAAGGCGAAGCGCGGTTGCAAACGCGCTGCCTTGATTTGCCCCCGGTGCCGCGCGCATGCGTGATGAGCGCGCGCGCGGAATAGCCCCGCTGGCGATGCCGCGGCACAGGACAGGAGGTTTGGCATGTTCCTGAAGGGCAAGACAGCGCTCGTCACCGGCTCCACGTCCGGGATCGGGCTTGCTTATGCGAAGGCGTTCGCGGCCGAGGGCGCGGCGGTGATGATCAACGGTTTTGGCGATTCCGACGCGATCGAGGAGGAGCGCGCCGCGCTTGCCGCCATGAGCGGCGCCGAGGCGCGCTACGATCCGGCGGATATGACGCAGCCTCGGGCGATCGCGGCGATGGTCGCGCATTGCCACGAGACGCTTGGCGGACCGGACATCGTGGTGAACAACGCGGGTATCCAGCATGTCGCGCCGATCGGCGATTTCCCGACGGAAAAGTGGGACGCCATTCTCGCCATCAACCTGAGCAGCGCCTTTCACATGATGCGTGCCGCCGTGCCGCATATGCGCGCGGCTCAATGGGGCCGGATCATCTCCACCGCCTCCGCCCACAGCCTGGTCGCAAGCCCGAACAAGTCCGCCTATGTCGCCGCCAAGCATGGCCTGGTGGGGCTGACGAAGACGGTGGCGCTGGAAACCGCTCGCGACGGGATCACCGTGAACTGCATTTCGCCCGGCTATGTATGGACGCCGCTGGTGGAGAATCAGATCCCCGACACGATGGCGGCGCGGGAGCTGACGCGGGAGCAGGTGATCGACGAGGTGTTGCTCGCCGCGCAGCCGACCAAGCAATTCGTGACGCCCGATCAGGTTGCCGCCTTCGCGCTGTTCCTGTGCCGCGATGAGGCAGCGTCGATCACCGGCGCAAACCTGTCCGTGGATGGCGGCTGGACCGCCGCCTGATCGCGGGCTAGCCCTGTCTCAACAGGGAAGGGTCGCGGGATGAGGCAAGCGCTGCTGGCGCTGATGACGGCGGCAACGCTGGCCGGGTGTGGCGGGCGCCGTGAGGGCCCCGCCACCGACCGGGCCAGCGTCCGTGCCGACTGGCGTACCATGGCGACGGCGGCCGATCGCGACCGGCTTAGGCGATGGCGCACAGTGTGGCTCGATGCGCTCGGCCGGGCGAGGGCGAGTGGGGCAGGCCGGCAGATCGATGCTCAGCCGGCGCTGTTCGATCCTGACCGGGCACTGCCAGATGCGATGCCCCCGGCCGGCGACTATCATTGTCGCGTCATCAAGCTAGGCGCGAAGCGTGCGGGGATGCTCGACTATGTCGCCTATCCGCCGTTCGATTGTCGGGTCGAGGATGAAGGTGAGGTGGCCAGCTTTCGAAAGACCGGCGGGTCGCAGCGACCGATCGGGCTGATCTTCCCCGATCCCGCCGGCCGTGCCGTTTTCCTGGGTACCATGATGCTGGGGGACGAGACCCGCGCGATCGAATATGGCCGGGATCGTGCCCGGGATATGGCGGGGTTCATCGATCGTATAGGCGAGCGGCGCTGGCGGCTCGCGCTGCCCCTGCCGGCGTTCGAATCGACGCTTGATCTGGTGGAGATCGAGCCTGTCAGTTGACCGGGGCGGGGGCGGTCGTGGCGATCACCGGCGCGGATGCCGGTTCGATCGGCGGCAGCGTCGGCAGGTATGATTTTCCATGCTGGTCGATGACGGCCACCTTGTCCGCATTTGCCGTGGCGACCGCCTTCAGGAACGACCGCGGCTTTTTCATCAGGTCAGGAAAGTCGACATTGGTCAGGCCGGCACGCCGGGCCGCTTCTTGCGCGAAATGCACGCAGTTGCGCGAATTCATCCGATAGGTGCCGTCCCCCGTCTTCTCGTCCCACTCGTCGACCAGCCGGAGGATGCTCGCATATTGCGCGTCGGTGAGGACCAGCGAAAATTGCGCATCGCTTCCCTCCATGTAACCGCGCTTGGCGATATCGATGCGCCCTTGCACCGGTCCGAACAGGATCGCCGGGGAGATCGCCTTGGGCGTGAAGCCGTAATTGAGATCGACCGGCGGGCCGCCTGCGTCCGGCGTGCCGCGCAGGGTGAAGAAGGCGTGCGGAAAATGGTTGCCGAATTCATGGCTCCAGAAGGTGATCGTGACCGCGGCGTAAGCGGGCAGCGCGGTGAGCGACAGCAGCAGCGCGGCGACCATGGCGAACAGGCGCGTCATGAGACGGCGTTGTGTCATTACCCGGCGTGCGGCTCAAGCGGTGAGACGGAAATGCCCGCCGATGGCGAACCACCGACGGGCATCCTTCCTCCCCAGGAACTGTGTGGCCGGTGGCGGCGCGGCGGAGCCGCGCTGCCGGTCGGAACCTTGGCACCCCCGGCCGGGGTCGCGCGTCTTGGCGGCAGCATCGCTGCCTCCATGCACGCTACGCCGCGAACTGGTTCATCGTGTTGTGGACGCCGCCGGCCTTCAGCGCGGCCTCGCCGGCGAAATATTCCTTGTGATCGTCGCCGATGTCGCTGCCGGACATGTTCTGGTGCTTCACGCAGGCGATCCCTTCGCGGATCTCCTTGCGCTGCACGCCCTTGACGTAGCCGAGCATGCCGGCCTCGCCGAAATATTCCTTGGCGAGATTGTCGGTAGACAGCGCCGCGGTGTGATAGGTCGGCAGCGTGATCAGATGGTGGAAGATGCCGGCCCGTGCCGCCGCATCCTTCTGGAAGGTGCGGATCCGCTCATCGGCCTCTGCGGCCAACTCGCTGTCGTCATAGTCAACGCTCATCAGCTTCGCCCGGTCATAGGCGGAGACGTCCTTGCCGGCTTCCACCCAGCCGTCGAACACCTGCTGGCGGAAGTTCAGCGTCCAGTTGAAACTTGGGCTGTTGTTATACACCAGCTTCGCATTCGGAATCACCTCGCGGATACGATCGACCATGCCGGCGATCTGCTCGATGTGCGGCTTCTCCGTCTCGATCCACAAGAGGTCGGCACCATTCTGCAAGCTGGTGATGCAATCGAGCACGCAGCGGTCGGCACCGGTTCCCTCGCGGAACTGGAACAGGTTGGACGGCAGGCGCTTCGGACGCATCAGCTTGCCGTCACGCTCGATCACGACATCGCCGCGCAGGCTGGACAGGTCGGTCACCTCCTCGCAATCGAGGAAGGCGTTATACTGGTCGCCGATGTCGCCCTTCTCCTTCGAGAAAGCGATCTGCTTGGTGAGGCCGGCGCCAAGCGAGTCGGTACGCGTCACGATGATGCCGTCGTCGACGCCCAGTTCCAGGAAGGCGTAGCGGCAGGCACGGACTTTGGCGAGGAAGTCCTCATGCGGCACGGTGACCTTGCCGTCCTGGTGGCCGCACTGCTTTTCGTCGGACACCTGATTTTCGATCTGCAGCGCACAGGCGCCGGCCTCGATCATCTTCTTGGCCAGCAGGTACGTCGCCTCGGCGTTGCCGAAGCCTGCATCGATGTCGGCGATGATCGGCACGACGTGCGTCTCATAATTGTCGATTGCGTGGAGCAGGCGCTGTGTCTCGATCTCGTTGCCGGCCTCGCGCGCATGATCGAGATCGCGGAACATCATGCCCAGTTCGCGGGCGTCCGCCTGCTTCAGGAAGGTGTACAATTCCTCGATCAGCGCCGGCACGCTGGTCTTCTCGTGCATCGACTGGTCAGGCAGCGGGCCGAACTCGCTGCGCAGCGCGGCGACCATCCAGCCGGAGAGATACAGATAGCGACCTTTGGTGCTGCCGAAATGCTTCTTGATCGAGATGAGCTTCTGCTGCCCGATGAAGCCGTGCCAGCAACCCAGCGACTGGGTGTAGTTCGCGGGATCGGCGTCATAGGCTGCCATGTCGCGGCGCATGATGCCCGCGGTGTAGCGCGCGATATCGATGCCCGTGCGGAACCGATTCTGCAGCCGCATCCGCGCCACCGCCTCCGGGTCGATCCCGTCCCATGTGCCGTTATGGCCGGCAACGAGCTGGCCGATCTGGGTGGCTTCTTCCTGGTAGGTGGTCATGGCAATTCCTGTCTCGGATGGGGCGGCGGGACCGATCCCGCGCGGAAGGTCGATCAGCCGAGGCGGCCGAGGCGGTGGTAGAGGTTGGAGAATTTGGCCGAGCGGGGCTCGTCGGCGATCTTCTTGATGTACTCGCCGATCGCTTCCTTCATCAGGCCGAAGTCCTCGGTCGAAAAGACGGCGCGGCTGCGCTGCGGGGTAGCGTTCATCACCAGCTCCTGTCGATTTGCTTACAACTGACGCTGTAAGAACCGCATTGCAGCGTGATTCTCAACGATACATTGGGTATTTTGCTGTCAGCGGGTCGACGGCCACGGGCCCGAGCCTGCATACATGTAAAGAATTTACAAGCGAAAGGTTAAGGGCATGGGCGAGCGCAAACTGATGGCTGGGCATGTCCTGCGTCGCCTGCGGCGTCAGCAGGCGCTCAGCCAGGCGGCGATGGCGGATATGCTGTCGATCAGCCCCAGCTATCTCAATCTGATCGAGCGCAACCAGCGCCCGGTCTCCGCCACCCTGCTGGTGAAGCTGGCCGAGACCTTCGATTTTGACCCGCGCGTCTTCACGGCCGCCGAACCGGGTGGCGGGCGCGATGCGATGCGACGACGGCTGGCAGATCCGATGTTCGCCGATCTGGAGGTCGACCGAAGCGAGCTGGAGGAGTGGTTGGCCGCCGCGCCCGGTGGGGCGGAGGCCTTTGCGCGTGTCTTCGATCGGCTGGGGCAGGGGGGCGCTGCGCCGGTATCCGCGGACGATCCGGTATCGCTGGTGCGGCGCGAGATTGCCCGCTGGCGCAACCATTTCCCCGATCTGGATGCTCATGCGGAGGCGCTGGCGGACGAACTTCGGCTTGGTGCCGGCGATCTGTACGGCGCGATGGCAGAACGGCTGAGGATCAGGCACAGCATCAGCATCCGCATCCTGCCGGTGGATGTCATGCCGGACGTGTTGCGTCGCCTGGACCTGCATGCCCGTCAGCTTCAGCTTTCGGAAATGCTCGATCCGGCAAGCCGCGCTTTTGCGGTGGCATTTCAGCTTGCCCTGCTCGAAGCGCGTGGCGAGATCGATGCGCTGGTGGGCGGCGCCGCCTTCGGCCAGATCGCCGCCGACCGGCTCTTCCGGCGTCATCTGGCGAGCTATTTCGCGGCGGCGGTGATGATGCCTTACGCCCGCTTCCTGCGCGCCTGTGAGGCGACCGGCTATGATATCGAGCTGCTCCAGCGCCGCTTCGGATCGGGCTTCGAACAGGTCGCGCATCGCTTGACCACGTTGCAGCGGGTCGGTGCGCGTGGGCTTGCCTTCTTCATGATCCGCATCGATCGGGCCGGACAGTCGTCGAAACGATATGCCGGGGCGAGCGGCGCCTCGCTTGTCGATGCTGAAGGGCGGTGTCCGCTGTGGAACCTGCATCACGCATTCGATCGGCCCGGGCATCTGACGGTCCAGCTTGTCGAGCTTGAGGACGGCGAGCGATGGTTCACGATGGCACGCACCGTCATGCCGCAGGGGCAGCGCTACGGCCTGATCTCCGCCGAATTTGCCATCGGTATCGGCGTCAGGGCGGAACATGCCGCTACGCTGTCCGCCGCGCGCGGCCATGATCTTGCGGGCACGGCGATGCCGATCGGCTTGGGCTGTCGTCAGTGCCTGCGTCTCGATTGTCCGCAGCGCGCCGCGCCGCCGGCCGGGCGGGTCCTGGCCATCAACGAACGCGAACGGCGAGTGACGGCGCTCACCTTCGTCGGTGATTAGGTCGCAACCCGCTCTAGCGGCGCCGGTGTAAGTTAAGCCGCCTTCACCGCTTCGCCGACGTCCAGCGCCTCGCCGCGCGTCACGATCACCTTGTCGCCCAGCTTGACCGTGTCGAACAGCTTCTTCGCGAACGGCTTGGGCACGCCGATGCAGCCGTGGGTCATATATCCCTCGGCCACCTCGCTTGCGTGGATCGAGATACCATCATTGGTCAGCCGCAGCATGTACGGCATCGGCGCGTCGTAGAGGTTGGACACGTGATCGGCGTCTTTCTGCGTGATCGGATAGACGCCCAGCGGCGTCGGCTTCGCGTCCGCACCGAACAGGATGGCCGCCGCGCCGATTTCGTGGCCGTCGCGAAACACGCTGAGCACCTGCGCAGCCAGATCGACGGTGATGATGATCGTGCCGGCCTTGGGGGCTGCGCCTTCATCCCAGAAATGATCCCCCATCTTCAGGGGGCCGTTGATCGGCAGGATCGACTTGATCACATAGCTTGCCGGTTGCCGGGCTGCGGCCTGCACCGGCGTGGCCTGGACCGGACCGCGCACGGGCGGCACGGGCTGGCTGGCCAGGATGCGGGGCGCAGGTGCTGGGCGTGTCGCCGCGAAGGCGACCGAGCCCGCGGCGATCGCTGAGGTGAGCAGCACGAGTCGGATCGGCGTCAGCATCGCCCCCTTATACACGCCATGCGTTGCATTGTGCTGACGCGTTTGGGTTAACGCGAGGCGTCATGTCCGCCTTGCATCATGCGCCTGCGTTGGTCAGCCGATCGCGTTGTGCCGCCGATAGCGACAGCGTCATGGCTGGCAGCAATTCCTCCAGTTGCGCGACACTCGTCGCGCTCGCGATCGGTGCCGTTATGCCGTCCTGCGCGATCAGCCAGGCGAGCGCGATCTGCGCGACTGTCGCGCCCGTTTCGTCAGCCACGCCGTCCATCGCGTCGAGGACGGCCTTGCCCTTGCCTTCCAGCAAGTCGCCCATCCGGCCGCCCCGCACGCTCTTGGACAGATCGTCGCGGGAACGGTATTTGCCCGTAAGGAACCCCGATGCGAGCCCGTAATAGGGCATCACGCCGACGTTCTGCTCGACGCAATAATCCTGTAGTTCGCCTTCGAACTTCGTGCGGCTGACGAGATTATACTCCGGCTGCAGCACGTCGTAACGCGGCAGTCCCGCGGCACGGGCCTTCTCGTTGGCGGATTTCAGCCGAGCGGCGTGGAAATTGGACGCGCCCAGCACGCGTACCTTGCCTGCCGTCACCAGCTTGGCGAACGCCTCGAGCACGGCCTCTTGGGGTACGCTCTTATCGTCCTGGTGCGCGAAATACAGATCGATACGGTCCGTGCCGAGCCGTTTGAGCGATGCCTCGCAGGCGGCGGCGATGCGCGCGGGAGCCAGCTTCTCCCCGCCCTCACCCGGCAGCATGCCGACTTTGGTGGCGATCAGCACTTTGTCCCGCTTGCCCGACTGCCGCAGCCAGTCACCGATCACCGCTTCGGATTCGCCGCCCTGGTGGCCGCGCACCCACGCCGAATAGACATCGGCGGTATCGATCATCGTTCCGCCACCCTCGATGAACGCGTCGAGCACGGCGAAGCTTGCGTCGCGATCGGCGGTCCAGCCGAACACGTTGCCGCCCAGAACGAGCGGCGCGATCTGCAGATCAGAGGATCCCACGCGCCTGATCACGGCATGTTTCCTTCGCTGGGCCCGCTGCCATTCACGGTATCGATCATCATGCTGTTGTCATCGAGCATCGCGGCTGCCTCATTCAGCTGGCGCTCCTCGTCGGCGGTAATCGCGCCCGGAGCGGCGGGCTCGGCGGAGCAGCCTGCTGCCGCCAAAAGTAAAGGGAGCGCAAAACGCGCTCCCCGAACGTTGGCGATCGTCATTATCGCTTCATTTCGTTCCCGGCGTCGGTCAGCGCGTCGCCGGTCTCGTACGCGGCGCGGTCGGCGCCGCTTTCGATCGCATCGCCGGTCCGTTCCGCGCCACGCTCGATGTTCTCACCCGCATTGTCGAGCGTCGCTTCGGCCGTGCCCAGCGCTTCATCGGTGGCAGCATCCACATCATCGACGGCATTTTCGGTCGTCGCGCTGACATCGGCGCCGATGGCGTTCGCGGCTTCTGCCGATTCCTCCTGCGCGCTCGGGCTGCACGCGGCGAGTGCGGCGGCGGTGGCGACGCTGGCGGCGATGGCGAGGAACTTCATAAACACTCTCCCTGTCGTTTACCGGAAAACCGCCGGGGCGGTATCAGGGGCCTCAACGTCGCTGGGACGTTTTGGGTCCGCAACATTTCTCTGCACGGCACTCCTGACAACCGAGCGGCCCTTCGTTTGACGAGATATAAAGATATCTTTATGTCTTTTGCGCGTGACACAGGCGCTTGAAACCTTTCGTGCATTGGCCGATTCATCGCGGCTGCGCATCCTGCGTCTGCTGCGCTCGATGGAGTTGTCGGTCGGAGAGCTGGCCCTGGTACTCGGCCAGAGCCAGCCCCGCGTCAGCCGCCATGTGAAGATCCTCTGCGACGCCGGGCTGACCGAGCGGCGCAAGGAGGGCAGCTGGGTCTTTGTCGCGCTCGGCGCGACGCGGCTCGTGGCGCCCGTCCTTGCCGCGCTGGACGCCTGGGATGGTGACACGCCGGATCGGGAGGGGGCGACCGACGCGGCGCGGCTGGCGGCGGTCCGCGCGGATCGCGCCGCTTCGGCTTCGCAATGGTTTGAATCGCATGCGACCGAATGGGACGCGATCCGCTCGCTTCATATCGCCGAGAGTGAGGTCGAGGCCGCGATGCAGAAGATGCTGGGCGATGCGCCGCTTGGCCGGCTGGTCGACATTGGTACGGGCACGGGCCGGATGATCGAGCTCTTCGCGCCCGGCGCGGCCACGGCGCTGGGCATCGATCGCAGTTCCGAGATGCTGCGCATCGCGCGCGCCAAGATCGGCGAGCGCGGGCTTGCCAATACCGAGCTTCGCCAGGCCGACCTCTATTCCCTGCCGCTCGCCGACGGCGCGGCGGACGTGGCGATCGTCCACCACGTGCTGCACTATGCGCAGCAGCCCGGCGCTGCGATCGTCGAGGCGGCGCGGGTGCTCGACACGGGCGGGCGGCTGCTGATCGCGGACTTCGCGCCGCATGACCGCGAGGAATTGCGCGCGCGCGACGCCCACACCCGTCTCGGCTTCTCCGACGCGCAGATCGGCGCCTGGTTCGCCGCCGCCGGGCTGGCGGTCGAGCGGACCGAGACGCTGGAGGGCGGTGAATTGACGGTGAAGATCTGGCTTGGGCGCAAGCCGGGCGCGACATTGCACGAGGTAAAGGCGGCATGACCCTTTCGATCAACCAGCTGGAAGAGGCGCGCCGCGCGCTCGATGCGCCCTTGTTCGCCGATGTGGGCGGCGATTTGGACGTGAGCTTTGAGTTCTTCCCGCCCAAGTCGCCGGCGATGGAGGCGGTACTGTGGCAATCGCTGGAGACGCTTGCGCCGCTCGCACCGCGCTTCGTGTCGGTGACCTATGGCGCCGGCGGCTCGACCCGTGAGCGCACCCATGCGACGGTCGCCCGGATCGCGCGTGAGACCGACATCCCCGCCGCCGCGCACCTCACCTGTGTCGAGGCGACCCAGGCGGAGATCAATGCCGTGGCGGAGGAATATTGGGCCGCGGGCGTGCGCCACATCGTCGCGCTGCGCGGCGATCCGCCCCGCGCGGGTGAACGCTATGTCGCGCACCCGGGCGGGTATGAAAATGCCGCGGCACTGGTCGAGGGCCTGCGCAAGCTGCACCCGTTCGAGATTTCGGTCGCCTGCTATCCCGAATGCCATCCGGATTCGGGCGATGCCGCGATCGACCTCGACAATCTGAAGCGAAAGATGGACGCGGGCGCGACGCGCGCGATCAGCCAGTTCTTCTTCTCGCCGGACGTGTTCTTCCGCTATCGTGACGCCGTGGCGGCGGCAGGGATCGATGCCGAGATCGTGCCCGGGATCATGCCGGTGAGCAATTTCGCCGCCGTGCAGCGCATGTCCAAGATGTGCGGGACGGATGTTCCGGCGTGGATGGAGCGGCTGTTCACCGGGCTCGACGACCTACCGAGTGCGCGGCAGCTGGTGTCGGCGACGCTGGCGGCGGAATTGTGCCGCAAGCTCTATGCCGGCGGCGTGAAGCAGTTCCACTTCTACACGCTCAACCGCGCCGAGCTGAGCTTTGCGATCTGCCACCTTCTGGGGGTGCGCGCGAAGGATGCGCCGGCGAGGGCGGCGGCCTGATGCTTTCGTCACCCCGGACTTGATCCGGGGTCCCGCCGCCTTCCGCCCCGTTGAGAAGCCGGCTCAAGGCCGGGGCGACGGGCGGCTGTGGCTGATCGGATCAGGCCAGCTCCGGCACCCGCATCGCCTCCGCCGCAATCGCGATCGAGCGCTTCCGCGCCTCGTGATCGTAAATGCTGCTGGTCAGCATCACCTCGTCCACGCCCGTGCGCTTGACGAACGCCGCAATGCCCGCTGCCACGTCGTCGCGATCGCCGATCGCGCTGCATGACAGGACCGAATCGAGGATGCGCGCGTGCATCGGCGGCAGGCTGTCGCGATAGCCGGCGACCGGCGGCTTCATCTTGCCTGGGTTGCCGGTGCGCAGCGCCACGAACTGCTGCTGCTGCGAGCTGGCGAGCAGCTCCGCCTCCGCGCGCGTGTCGGCGGCGAAGACGTTGAAGCCGGCCATGGCATAAGGCTTGTCGAGCTGCGCGGACGGACGGAAATCGCGGCGATAGATCTCCATCGCCTGGTCGAGCGCGTCGGGGGCGAAGTGCGAAGCGAAGGCGTAAGGCAGGCCGAGCATCGCGGCGAGCTGCGCACCGAACAGCGAGGAGCCGAGAATCCACAGCGCGGGCTTGGCGCCAGCGCCGGGCGTGGCGGAGATGCCGGTGCGGCCGTCGTCGGCGAGGTAGCTTTGCAGTTCCACCACGTCGTTGGGGAAGGCGTTGGGATCGCTGTCGAGCGTGCGGCGGATCGCGCGGGCGACACGCTGGTCGCTTCCGGGCGCGCGGCCGAGGCCGAGGTCGATGCGGCCGGGGAACAGCGCGTCCAGGGTGCCGAACTGTTCGGCGATCTGCAGCGGCGCATGGTTGGGCAGCATGATGCCGCCCGCGCCGACCCGGATCGTGCTGGTCGCCGCGCCGACATGCGCGATCACCACCGCGGTGGCGGCCGACGCGATGCCCTCCATGCCGTGATGCTCGGCAACCCAATAGCGATTGTAGCCGTGCGCCTCGGCATGCCGCGCAAGATCCGCAGCGTTGGCAAGCGCCTGGGAGACGGTGCCGCCTTCGACGACGGGGACGAGATCG
>JBELMF010000069.1:0-16317 GCA_042096015.1 Sphingomonas sp. | reverse complement strand
GGGCCGTGTCGCGATCAGGCCGTTCGACACCATCGACATGACGGCAATGTCATCCTGGTTGAAGACGGTCATGCGGCTCTTGAAGATGCCCATTTCTGGTCGCGAGGCCGACTGGCGCTTCTCGATCACCTCGGTTTCACAGCGCAGCGTGTCGCCGGGATAGACCGGCTTGAGCCAGCGCAGTTCGTCGACGCCCGGCGATCCGAGTCCGGCCTGTTGGTTGTTCTTCAGATTGTCGACGATCATCGACATCACCATCGCGCAGGTGTGCCAGCCGCTGGCCGACAGCCGCCCGAAATGCGTCCGCGCCGCCGCCTCGTCGGAGAGGTGAAAAGGCTGCGGATCATAGCGCGATGCGAAGTCCATCACCTCCTCGCGCGTCACCTGATAGCTGCCGAAGCGCGCCTTGGTGCCGACGGCGATGTCCTCGAAATATTGCATGGCCTCTCCTATTCGCGTCGCATGACGGGGCGGAATACCGCATCCGTCCCGTCGAGCGTAGGATCAGCGGGCAGGTCGAGCAACGTCCGCAGCAGCGGTGCGACCGCGACATTGTCGAAGGCGGGCAGTAGCTTGCCCGGCGTGAAGGCGGGGCCGTTGGCGATGAACAGGGCGCGCATGCTGGGCAGGGCGGGATCGAACCCGTGGTTGCCACGCGCATAGGCCTGGGTCGGCGCGGTCTTCGTGATCTCCCACCCGTCGTCTGCCAGGCAGAGGAAGGGCGGGATGCGATCGTTGCGGCCATAGTGGAAGCGCGCGGGAATCGCGCCCTTGCGCCAGCATTCCATGTGCGCATGGGGTTTCAGCAGCACCGCCGCCACCGCGGCATCACGCCCGGGCAGGGGCGCGAAGGTCGCATAGGGGCCGGCCTCCACCACGCGGGCGTCGGTGGCGGGCAGCAGGCGATCGATCGGGATCACCCGGTTGCTGGACGTCGCCGCCATGCCGTGATCCGCGACGATGATGAGGTTCGCCGGCTGCCCCAACTCTGCCAGCCCCGCGACCAGTCCGCCGATCTGCCGGTCCACCTCGGCGATGGCGGCGTTCACCTCTGGCGAGTCCGGTCCGCCATTGTGCCCCGCGGTGTCGACCACATCGAAATAGGTGGTGACGAAACGCGGACGGATCGACGCCGGTCGGCGCATCCAGTCGATCACCTGCCGGATCCGGTTCTCGCCCGGCATTTGCTGGTTATAGGCCTGCCAGTCGGTCGGGCGGGTGCCGCCGCTGATGGCATGCGGCCATTCCGTCGCGCGCGTCCCGCCCCAGGCGACGACCGAGCCGGGCCAGAACATCGACGCGGTGGCGATACCGGCCTTCTCCGCGGTCACCCAGATCGGCGGGGCGGCATTCCACCAGAAGGGATCCTCGGTCGCCATGGTGAAGACCTCGCCCGGCCGCGCAGGATCCTCCATCATGTTGGCGGTGATGCCGTGGCGGTCGGGGCGAAGCCCGGTCACCAGCGTCCAGTGGTTGGGATAGGTTTTCGACGGGAAGGACGGCCGCATCGGCCCGGTCACACCGCCGGCGGCGAGCCGTGTCAGCGTGGGTGTGACGCCGCGCTCCAGATAGTCGGCGCGAAAGCCGTCGATCGACACCAGGATCGTGACCGGTGCGCGGCTCGTCTCACCTGCCACGCTCGCGGCCGGTGCCGGCGTGGTGGCGGCGGGAAGCGCAGGCGGGGTCTCGGGATAGGCGCATCCGGCAAGGGCGGTCAGCGCGGCGAGGGCGGGGATGAGTCGGCGGATCATGGCGCCCCGGTAGCGAGCGGCGCGGGCGCTGTCTTGCGCGGGATTGTTACAATCGGACCGTGTGATCGCCGTGCCGGGCTCGTCCCGGCACGGCGCATCACTCAGCGCGCCGCCGTCTGCCCCGCCGGGGTCACGCGCCAGATCACGTTCCCCACGTCGTCCGCCACCAGCAATGCGCCGGTCCGATCGCCGATTACGCCAACCGGCCGCCCCTGTGCCTCGCCCTCGGCATTGAGAAAGCCGGTGAGGACGTCCACCGGCTTGGCGCCTGCCACGGGCCAGCCGCGCTCGTTGAACGGCACGAATACTACCTTGTAGCCCGACGGCGGCACCCGGTTCCACGATCCGTGCTCGCCGATGAAGGCGCCGGTGGCGAAGCGCTGGCCCAACTTCACGTCACCGGCAAAGGTGAGGCCCAGCGCCGCCACATGCGGCCCCAGCGCGTAATCGGGCCGCTTCGAATATTGCTGCAGCTGCGGATTGGCGGGCTCCACCCTTTTGTCGGGATAGCCGCCCCAATAATACCAGGGCCAGCCGAAGTGATCGCCCAGTTCAACCGCGGTCAGATAATCGGGGACGATGTCCGATCCCAGCATGTCGCGCTCGTTCACCACGGTCCACAGCTGGTTGGATTGCGGGTTGATCGCCATGCCGTTGGGATTGCGCAGGCCCGCGGCGTAGATGCGCGAGGTCTTTTCCTTCGGCCACACCTGCAGGATGGTGGCGCGGCGGCGTTCGAGGTCAAGGCCCTTCTCCGCGATATTGGAAGCTGATCCGACCGAGACGTAGAGGGTGCGCCCGTCCTCTGCCGGGATCACGTTGCGCGCCCAGTGGTTCTCCCCGCCCGGCAGCTTCACCACCACTTCCGGCTTGGCGCTGATCTGCGTCGCGCCGTCGGCATAGGGCACGCGCACCAGCGCGTCGGTGTTGGCGATGTACAGCTGCCCTTCGAACAGCGCCATGCCGAACGGCGAGTTCAGCCCGGTCATGAACACCGACCGGAATTCCACCCGCCCGTCGCCGTTCGCGTCGCGAAGCAGGGTGATGCGGTTCGCCGAGGGTACGCCGGCCCCCGCGCGACCCATCAGGTAGCGCATGACCCGATCGGTGAAGCTGCGCCCGCGGGGCGGCGAGTTGGTCTCGGCCACCAGCACGTCTCCGTTGGGCAGGCGATACATCCAGCGCGGATGATCGAGCCCGTCGGCGAAGCGGGTGACGGTCAGCCCGGCGGCCGCCTGCGGCTTTGCTCCCGCGGGCCAGCCGATAGCGTCGGCCACCTTGACCGTCGGGATCATCTGGCTGCGCGGCGCGGAGATGGTCGGCCGCTGGCCGGTCACCGCCGCCACGTCCAGCCGCGCCTTGTCGGGGCGGCTCAGCCAGAAGAAGATGCCGGCCGCTACGAGCACCAGCAGGCCGAGCACGATCAGGATGTGTTTGCGCATGGATCAGGGATAGCGGCGCGCGCCGGGCGGGGGAAGGGTGGTTCGGTCGGGTAAGCTGTCGGTAGAATGCAGGATAGTGGCCGCGATCGGTGGCTTTCGCGATCGTCAAGGAAACCGGCTCAGCCCAGCAACGCCTCGCTCAGCAGCAGCAACAGCTTCACGTCCATCGCCAACCCCTCCGTGCGCTTCCGCGCGACAAAGGCCGCCAGGTCGGACCGGGGGACGACATGGACGACGATCTCCTCATGCTCGTCACCGCCGCCGTCGCTCACCTTTACCAGATCGCGGGCACGCACCAGCGTGAAGCCTTCGCTGACCATGCCGGGGGAGGAGTGGAAGAAGCCGAGCGGCTCGATCGTGCCGGCGCGATAGCCGGTCTCCTCCTCCAGCTCGCGCGCTGCCGCCTCCACCAGCGGCTCGCCCGCTTCCACGTCGCCGATCAGGCCCGCCGGCAGTTCCAGGCATGGTCGGCCCAGCGGCACGCGATATTGTTCGACCAGGATCACCTCGTCGGCATCGGTGATCGCGACGATCACCGCCGCGCCGATGCCGCGGCAGCGCGAGGCATATTCCCAGCGGCCCTGCTTCATCATCTTGATGAAGCGGCCTTCCCACATCGTCTGTGGCGTATCGTTCGTGTCGGTCATAGCTCGATCAGGCGATCCGGCAGTTCGTTCGGGTTGCCGGCACTACGCGGGAAATGTTCCGCCAGCACGACACCGATCTCCTCCACCGCCGCCGCCATGCCGTCACCGGGGCGGCCGTCCTTTACCGCGGACACCAGTGCGGCCATGGCATGGCCCCACACGTCCGGCGACACCCGGTCGTGAATGCCGGCATCGGCGATGATCTCGGCGCGATGCTCGTCGAGGCTGAGGTACAGCAGCACGCCCGTCGCGGCGACAGTGCGATGTTCGGCCGAGGCGCGGAACAGCGCGAGCGCCCGGCGGCGGACGCGCCGCGCCTTGGTCGCGCCCGGCGTCAGCGCCATGCGCAGCGGCCGGTACGCCAACAGGTAACGGACGAGGAGGAACGTCACCGCCGCCAGGAAGGTCGCGATCGTCAGTGCGGCGCTGATGGTGACTTGTTCGGTCCAGGGATCGCGCACCAGCGCGTGAAGCCCGTCCACCCAGCCGGGGAAAACCGACAGCATCGCCAGTACCAGCAGCATCGTCAGCACGGCATAGTGCAGGCCGACATCGTGATAGGCATCCGACTGGCGCGCGACGATGGTGACGATCTCGCCGTCCGTGCGCGCCTCCGCCGCGGTCACCGCCGCAGTCACCTTGGCATGATCGTCGGGGCTCAGCCGCATCACCAGCTCCCCGAGGCGCCGCCGCCTCCGAATGATCCGCCGCCGCCGCCGGAAAAGCCGCCGCCGCCCCAGCCGCCACCGCCGCCGGAGCCGCCGCCCCAGCCGCCGCCACCGCCCCAGCCGTCGTCGTCATGGTCGCGCAACGCAGAGCTGGCGACGTTCGCCGCGATGTTCCACAGGATCACCGAGCCGAGGCCGCTGTCGCCGCTGCGGTACCGCCGCCCTTTGGCGCCGCGCCGCCGCCCGAGCGACAGCAGCACGAACAGCAGCACCATGCCCCAGAACACCAGTCCCAGCGGCACGCCGCCGCCGCCGCGGCGCTGCGCCTTGTGGGTCGCGTCGAATTGCTTCACCGCCGCGTCGAGCCGCGCCTGCGCCTCCTCCGGCGATGCGCGCAGTTGCGTGACGAGCGTATCGATGCCCGCGGTCACGCCGCCGGGCAGGTCGCCCGCCTTGAACCGTGGCAGGATCTGCTGGTTGATGATCACGCTGGACAGGGCGTCGGTGATGAACGGCTCCAGCCCGTAGCCAACCTCGATCCGCACCTTGCGCTCGTTCGGCGCAACCAGCAGGATCGCCCCGTTGTTCACGTCCTTCAAGCCCACCTGCCAGGCCCGGCCGAGCTTGTAGCCATATTCCTCGATCGGATAGCCTTCGAGGCTCGGCACCGTCGCCACGACGAGCTGGCGCTTGGTATCGCGCTGGAGCGCATCGAGCTTCTGCGTCAGCTCGGCTTCGACCTGCGGCGGAAGAACATCTGCCGCATCGACCACGAAGCCGGTGAAGTCCGGAAAGGTCTGCGCCCGCGCCGGTGCGGCAAGGAACAGCGCCAGCAGCACCAGCATGACGCTCGCCGCCGCCAGCGCCCGGCCGTGCCACGGCCGCAGCCGGGCACCGGCGCATGGCGCGCTCATGGAACCTGCGGTCACGCGATCAGCTGCCGAAATCCACCTTCGGCGCCGTGTCCGCACCGGGCGTGGTCGCCTGGAACGGCACCATCGGCTCGGCGCCGTAGAAGATCTTGGCCCCCACCGCGTCGGGGAAGGTGCGGATGCGCGTGTTATATTGCTGAACCGCTGTGTTGTAATCGTTGCGGGCGATGGTGATGCGGTTCTCCGTGCCTTCCAGCTGGCTCATCAGCGTGGTGTAGTTCGCCTGGCTGCGCAGCTCCGGATACGCCTCCTGCAGCCGCTGCAGCGACAGGGTAAGCCCGGCCTGCGCACGCTGATAGGCCTGCATCTTGGCGGGATCGTCGAGGTCCTCGGGCGACACCTGCACCTGCGTGGCGGAGGCGCGCGCCTGCGTCACTTCGGTCAGGATGTCCTTTTCCTGCGCGCCGGCGGCCTTCACCGTGGCGACCAGGTTCGGGATGAGGTCGGCGCGGCGCTGGTACTGGTTCTGCACGTCGGCCCAGCGCGCTTTGGCATTCTCCTCCGCCGTCGGCACGCTGTTGATCCCGCAGCCGGCGAGGCTGGTGGAAAGCGCGAGGAGAAGAAGGGGACGGAACGTCATCGGCGTGGGTCTCCAATAGCTGTGTCAGTCATATAGGACAGCAGGGGCGCTTGGCGAAGGGGCAATCCGCGACTAACCTCGATCAGAATAGCGAAGAGGTGGCGATGCTCAAGGAATTCAAGGCGTTCATCGCGCGCGGCAACGTGCTCGATCTGGCGGTGGCGGTGATCATCGGTGCGGCGTTCGGCAAGATCGTCACCTCCCTGACGGAGGACATCCTGATGCCCGTCATCGGCAAGGTCTTCGGCGGCCTCGATTTTTCCAGCTATTTCATGGTGCTCGGCGACGTGCCGGCGGAACTGCGCGGATCGACCGATTATGCCGCCCTGAAGAAGGCCGGCGTGCCGCTGCTCGGCTATGGTGAGTTCATCACCCAGGCGGTCAATTTCATCATCGTCGCCTTCATCATCTTCATGCTGGTGCGCACCGTGAACCGCGCCGTGCATCTGTTCGAGCACGAAAAGGCGAAGACCGCGGACGAGCCCAAGGCGGAGCCCGCCGACGTCGCCTTGCTGCGCGAGATCCGTGACGAGCTGAAGGCGCGGCCGCGCGTCTGATCACACGGCCGCACCCCGGCGCCGGCTCGATCAGCGGCTGAGGAAAGTGAGCAGGTCCTCGGTCAGCCGGTCGCTTTCGGTGGCGAACAGGCCGTGCGGCGCGCCGTCATATTCCACCAGCTGGCTCATGCGGATCCCGGCCGCCGCCGCCCGGCCGGTCGCGTCGATCGGAACGGTGGCATCGCCCGTTCCGTGGATGACCAGCGTCGGCACGTCGAACGCGGCGAGATCCGGCCGGAAATCGGTGAAGGAGAAGCTCTTGGCGCACTCCAGCGTCGAGCGGAGCGACGCCTGCATCGCCAGCCGCCACGCCCAGTCGAGCATCGGCTCGCTGACTGGGCTGGTGAGGTAGCCGACCCCGAAGAAGTCCTTGAAGAAATTGTGGAAGAACGCCGGCCTGTCGTGCCGGATGCCCTCGGCGATTTGCAGCAACTGGTCCTTGTCCACGCCCGAAGGGTTATCGTCGGTCTTCAGCATATAGGGGACGACGGAACTGATCAGCACCGCCGCCGAAACGCCGCGGCCGTCGTGCCGGCTCATGTAGCGCGCGACCTCGCCGCCGCCCATCGAGAAGCCGACCAGCGTGGCATCCCGCTCCACCCCGGCGGCCTGCATCACGTCCGCCAGATCGTCGGTCAGCGTGTCATAGTCATAGCCCGACCACGGCTGGCTCGATCGGCCGAAGCCGCGGCGATCATAGGCGATCACGCGATAGCCGTTCTCGGCCAGCGCCATCGCCTGCGGGTCCCAGCTGTCGGCCGACAGGGGCCAGCCGTGGATCAGCACCACGGGGCGGCCGCTGCCCCAATCCTTGACGAAGATGTCGGCGCCGTCGCGTGTCTTGACGTAGGGCATGGCTAACTCCGGTTGGTCCATCCGGGAAACGAGCCGCCCTGCGCCCCGTTCCGGCTAGCGCGTCTGGCGCATGGCCGGCACCTCGTCGCGGATCTCGGCCAGCGTCGGACGATGGATCGACGGCCGCAGCCGCGCGATGCTGCACAGGCCGGCGACCAGCGCGAGCCCCGCGGCGACCAACGGCGGCACCGCGCCCGCGCCGACACCGGCTGCCAGCAGCGCCGCCGCCAAAGTGGCGCCCATCGTCTGCCCGGTCAGCCGCACCGTGGAGACCAGTCCGCCCGCCGCCGCCGCCCGCTCGCGCGGGGCCGAGCCGACGATCAGCCGCGCATTGGGCGGCAGGTACAGGCCGAAGCCGGACCCGCACAGCGCCATCCGCCAGGCGACGTCGACATAGGTCGGGTCTGTCGGCATCGTCGCCAGCAGGGTGAGCGCGACCAGCGTCACCGCCATGCCGATCCCGCCCAGGATGCCGGCCGGCACGCGATCGGACAGGAAGCCCGACAGCGGCGCCACGATCATGTTGGTCAGCGGCCAGGGCGCGATACACGCCCCGATCTGCGTCGCGCTGAAGCCGAGTGCGGAAAGGCGGAATGGCGTGGACACCAGCAGGGTCATGGATGCGGTGAATGCGGTCAGGCTGCCCACCGCGGACAGAGCGATGATCGGCCGTGCGAGCAGGTCGACCGGCAGGATCGGCGCCGGCGCCTCCAGCTCGCGCCGCACGAAGAACCAGCCGATGATCGCCCCTGCCGCGATGATGGCCAGGCTCACCACCGGGCTGTCACCATGCACCAGGCTTTCCGCGCCGCCGATCACCAGGCCGAACATGCCCGCGCTCATGATCGCGCTCGGCAGGTCGAAATGCGACAGGCGTGGCGCGGGATCGGGCAGGGCACGGCCCAGCGCGATGCTGACGAGCGCGAAGGGGATGGTGCTGGCGAACACCCACGGCCAGGGCGCCACCGCCAGCACCAGCCCGCCGATGGTCGGCGCGGCGGCGGCGGAACTGGTGACGATCACCGAATTGATGCCGAGCCCGCGGCCGAGCTGACTGGCCGGATAGGTCTGCCGGATCAGCGCCGAGGAGACACTGAGCACGCCCGCGGCGCCGATCGCCTGCACCGCGCGGACGATCAGGAGGAACGGCAGGCTCTTGGCGAAGAAGCACAACAGGGTCGCGGCGGCGAAAACGATCTGCCCGGCCTGGTACGTGCGCTTCAGCCCGATCCGCTCGCCCACGCCGCTGAACGGCAGCAGCAGCATGACCAGCATCACCTGATAAACGGTGACGATCGACACCACGGAGCTCGGCGCCACGCCCAGGTCCTTCGCGATCGTCGGCAGCGCGACATTGGCAATGCCGCCATCGATGATCACCAGCGCGGAGCCGGCACCCAGCGAGGCGATCGCGAAGAGGCGCCGAGGAAGGGGGAGGCCGTCGGACATGGGGTGTGGCCATACGCCGATGCTGACGCGGGGCAAGGTGCGCGGCGCTCACGCGTGCGAGCCGGTCGCGATCTGAAGGCGACCGAACGCCTTACCCCACCGTCATCCCGGACTTGATCCGGGATCCAAGGTGCCCCGAACGCTGTGATCGGAGGCACGAGCGACAGCGCCTGCGGAGCGTGGGATCCCGGATCAAGTCCGGGATGACGAGAGTGGTGAATGTATCGTCTTATCGCCCGATGAAGAGGTGCATGCCAGTTGCACCCGCGCCACCACCCCGCCACACGGCACACAAGGGTCATCGATGAAGCTTCTCGTCACCGGCATCAGCGCACTGGCAGTACTTGCAGGGACGGGCACCTTCGCCCAGACCGCGCCGATGACCATCGCTGCACCGACCGACGATCCCCACATCTGGCTCGAGGACAAGGACGGCGCCAGGTCGCTCGCCTGGGTCGAGGCCGAGAACAAGCGCACGCTGGCCCGGCTCGAATCCGATCCGCGCTACGCCACCTTCTACGACGAGGCGCTGGCCATCGCCTCGGCCGAGGATCGCATTCCGATGCCCGAGATGATCGGGGGGCGCATCCTCAACCTGTGGCGCGACAAGGCGCATCCGCAGGGCATCTGGCGCTGGACCACGACGGCCGATTATGCCGCCGCCGCCCCCAAATGGACGACGCTGATCGACCTCGATGCCTTGTCGGCGGCGGAAGGCAGGAAGTGGGTGTGGAAGGGCGTCACCTGCCTTGAGCCCGATGAACGCCGTTGCCTCGTGTCGCTCAGCGAAGGCGGCGAGGATGCGACCACGTTGCGCGAATTCGATCTCGTCGCGGGGCGGTTCGTCCAGGGCGGGTTCGATCTGCCCACGTCCAAGCAGAACGCCGACTGGATCGATGCCGATACGCTGATCGTCTCGCGGGACTGGGGCGAGGGGACGCTGACCAAGTCGGGCTATCCGATGGTCGTGAAGATCGTGAAGCGCGGCCAGCCGCTGGCCTCGGCGCAGGAGATCTATCGCGGCACGCCCGACGACATCGGCGTCTGGCCCTCGGTCGTGGTCGACGGGAAGGGCAACCGGGCGGTGGTAATCACCCGCGCCAAGACCTTCTTCACCTCCGACATCCTGCTTTGGGAACCGGGCGGCGCGGCGACGAAGCTCGCCATGCCCGACAAGGTCGAGGTAAAGGGGCTGGTCGACGGGCGCCTCATCATACGCACCAGCGAGCCGTGGGGCGACGTGCCGGAAGGCGCGCTCGCCTCGCTGCCGCTGGCGGCGGCGCGTCGCGGCACCGCGACGCCGACGACGATCTATGCGCCCGCGGCGCGGCAGTCGATCGACCGCGACAATGTCCGGGTCACCAGGAATGCGGTGATCGCCTCGGTCTATGACAATGTCCGCGGCCGCGCGATGGTGTTCACGCCGCAGGGGGATGGCTGGCAGGGGCGCACCCTGGCGCTGCCGGACAATCTGTCTGTCGATCTCGTTTCCACCGATATCGCCGCGGACCACGGCTATCTCGCGGTGTCCGGCTTTACCACGCCGACGCGGCTGATGGCATTCGACCTGTCGAGCGAGGCAGCGCCGGTTGCGGTGAAGTCGCTCCCCGCGCGCTTCGACGCAGCCGGGCTCGTCGTCGAGCAGTTCGAGGCCGTATCGTCTGACGGCACCAGGGTGCCCTATTTCGTCGTCCATCGTGATGGCGTGCCGAAGGACGGTAGCACGCCGACGCTGATGACCGCCTATGGCGGGTTCGAGGTCTCGAACACGCCTTATTATTCCGGCATCATCGGCAAGCTGTGGCTGGAGCGCGGCGGCGCCTTCGTGCTCGCCAATATCCGCGGCGGCGGTGAGTTCGGCCCGGCCTGGCACGAGGCGGGACGCAAGACGAAGCGCCAGCTGATCTTCGACGACTTCGCCGGCATCGGCCGCGATCTCGTTGCGCGTGGCATCACCAGTGCCGCGAAGCTCGGCATCTACGGCGGCTCGAACGGCGGGCTGCTGATGGGCGTCGAACTGACCCAGCATCCCGAGCTCTGGGGCGCGGTGACTATCCAGGTGCCGCTGCTCGACATGCTGCGCTACGAGGGGATCGCGGCGGGCGCTTCGTGGGTCGACGAATATGGCTCCGTGTCGGTGCCGGAGGAACGCGCGTTCCTGGCCACGATGTCACCCTATCACGCGCTGCGTCGCGACGGCCGCTATCCCGAACCCTATATCTGGACGACCACCAAGGATGACCGCGTCGGCCCGCAGCATGCCCGCAAGTTCGCCGCGCGCATGAAGGAATTCGGCCTGCCGTATCTGTTCTACGAGGACACCGCCGGGGGCCATTCGGGCGACGCCGATATCGCGCAGGGCGCCCGGCTCCAGGCGCTGCAGATGGTCTATTTCGCGCAGAAGCTGATCGGCCCGGCGGGGGAGTAGCCTCAGGCGATCGTCATCCCGGACTTGATCCGGGATCCAGCCATGGGCAGGCGCTGACGCTCGCGCCTCCAGCCGCAGCGCTCGCGGCGCGATGGATTCCGGATCAAGTCCGGGATGACAGGTTGCGCTACGCCGCCGCCTCCGCCGCCCCATTCCCCGCGCGATACCCGGCGATCTCCGGCGACACGAACTGCATGTTCGTCTCTCGGATCTTCGCGCCCTCCTCGTCATACAGGAACGGCAGGAAGGCGTAGCGCTTGCCCCGCGTCACCGGCTGCGCCTCGTGCAGCAGCGAGCAGGAGAAGATCACCGCGCCCCCGGTCGGCGCCCGATAGCTGCGCGATCCGAACTCCGGAAACGCCAGCTCGCCACCGTCATACTCCTCGGCGTTCAGGTTGATCGTGCACGCGAACTTGCGGTGCGCGGTGCCCTTGGTGGTGTTGTCGCGATGCGCGCGGAAATGCCCACCGCCATTGTCGCCGTCATAGCAGGCGACCAGCCAGCGCTCGATCCGCGTCGCTTCCCAGTTGAACGCGCGCTTGATCTGCGGGATCAGGAACCGGCGCAGCCGCGCGCGCAGTTGCTCGCGCAGATTGTCGTCCTCGATGTGATAGTCGGAACGGCGCTTGTGATTGTGGTCGATGCGTCCGACGGTGATGCCGTTCTCCTCGCGCATGAAGCCCGAATCCTCGCCGCCGTTCGTCTCGTACAGGTCGATCAGGCGGCGGCAGAGATCAGGCTCCAGGATGCGCGGCACGATCAGCACCGGGGCGGCGGGATAGGCGTCGGGCGCGGCGATCATCGTCTTGAGCGCGGCGATCGCGCTCTCGCCCGCGTCGATCGCGAACCGTCCGGCGACGCGCAGCGTGGTGTCGAGCAGCAGCCAGTGCGGCCGGTATTCGGTCGTCGCGCCTTCGCCGCTCAGCGCGCCGTAGCGACGCGAGACCGCCCCGTCGTAATCGAGGAACCAGCGCACGCCCGGCAGGTGCTGCGCCACCGCCCCGCGCTCCACGTCGGCGGGATCGGTGGTCACGCCGAAGAAGCAGGCCGCGCGATCGTCGAACAGGTCGCGGTGCGCGGCCAGCACCCGCATCGCACCCGCGCTCGCCGGATGCGCCGCTCGGCCCGCCAGCAGCAGCAGGATCGGCCGCCCAGCCGCGGTGTCAAAGGCATAGCGCGGGTTGCCGTTGAGCGCCGTGGCATGGAACCAGGGCGCCTGATCGCCCGGAAGAAGCAAATTCGCCATGCTTTCGGGTATCATACCGCTGAAAGTGCGGCGACTCGATTCGACGACGCGGCGACCAGCGTGCAGTTTCGGAACGCAGCGTTGCGAAAAACGGTTATTGCTGCACTGCAACAGCATGGGTAATGCCGGTGAGCATGAAGCTGAACACCGACGAAGATCGGGTCGTCGCACCGCCGTCGCCGCCCGCCACGATGCCTGTCGTCTTCGAGGCGATCGTGAAGCAGCAGGCGCTCGCCGCGACGTACAATCGCGGCGACATCACGATCGCCCCGCACATCGTCTATACCAAGCACGGCGAATTCTATCTGGACGCGGTGACGCTGGAGCGGGACGGCAAGCCGCCGCGTGAGCCGAAGATCGGTGCGTTCAAGATTTCCGGCCTGGGCGGCATGCGCGTGACGCCGCGCCGCTTCACGCCGAGCGAGCTCTTCAATCCCAAGGAAGAGCGTTACGAAGGCGTCACCCTGCTAGCCGTCGACGCCTGAGGGGCACCAGTCGGGCGCCGCCAGCTCGAACCCGGCGAAGTCAAACCCCGGCGCCACGACGCACGATACCAGCGCCCATCCGCCGGTCGCCTGCGCGGCTTGCCAGGCATGCGCCGGCACCAGCGCCTGGGGCTGTTCCGGCCCGAGCAGATATTTGCTCGCCGTGCCCCCGTCCGCGATCTGCAGCGTCAGCGGCGCGCCCGCGTGCCACAGCCACAGTTCGGCGGCGTCCACGCGATGCCAGTGTGATCGTTCCCCCGCGTCAAGAAGGAACAGGATTGCCGTCATCGGCGATCGGCCGCCGGGCGCCGCCGGCAGCCGCACCGTCTCGCGGTAGTGGCCGCCCTCGGGGTGCGGCGCCAGGTTGTGCCGCGCGATAAGGGCAGCCGCGTCGCTCATCGGCAGCGCACCTGGCTGTTCTGCTGGTCCACCGCGCGTCCCGCCAGCGCGCCCGCCGCGCCGCCGAACAGCGTGCCGACGATCCGGCTGCGCCCCCCGTCGATGACATTGCCCAGCACGCCGCCCAGCGCGCCGCCGACGATCAACCCGGTCGTGCCGTCGGACCGGCGGCAGTAATAGCGGCCGTCCGATCCCGAATAGACACGGTCTGTCTCCGCCAGGGTGCGCTCCTGATATTGCGTGCCGGAGCGATAATAACGCGACGGATCGTAATCGCCCTCGTCGCGCCACTGCTCGTCCTCGTCATAGCGCGGGTAGGGCATCGGCGGCGCGGTGCGCCCGTCGTCCCAGCGCGGGTCGCGATATCCGCTGCCCGGCACGCGCCGGACCGACTGGTACCGGTCGAATTCGCTGCGGAAGATCTGCAGCTCGCGCTCGAAGCGCTCCTGCGCCGCGCGAAAGCGCGCGTCGTCGGCCCCGCTCTGGGCCAGCGCGGGCGTGCCCCAGGCGATGGCGATGGCACCGATGGTCAACCCGATGCGACGGATAGGCATGTCACGATCCTCTCAAAGCCCGAAGGCGGGTGCGCCGGGATACGGCCGCCCGACCATATCGTTCCTGAACGAATGCAGGAGACCGGCGGGTGATGAAAGAGGCAAGGCGGCGGCGGATCGCGCGCGGGGCGCTGATGGCGTTCTACGGCCTGGGCGGGATCGCGCATCTGCTCTTCACCGATGCGATGGCGCGCATCGTGCCGCCGGCGGTTCCCGCGCCGCGGCTCGTGGTGATCGTCACGGGGGTGCTGGAGCTCGTCGCGGTCGCGGGGCTCGCCAGCCCCCGCTGGCGGCGTGCGGCCGGCTGGGGGCTCGCGCTCTACGCCTTGTGCGTCTGGCCGGCGAACCTGCGCCACGCGATGCTCGATCTCGCCGGCGGCACCGGCCTGCCGATCGCCTATCACGTCCCCCGCCTGCTGCTGCAGCCGCTGATCATCTGGTGGACCGTGTGGGCCAGCGGCGCACTGCCGCCGCGCCGGGCGGGCTAGCCCTGGTCGATCATCGCCCCGCCATAAGCGTCGATCGCCTCGAACAGCCCGGTCAGCTCCGCGCGCTCCTCGTCGCCGAGTTCCGGCTTCCAGATCTCGAACAGCAACACCGTGCGCGTGGCGGTGCCGCGGTTCCACGCCTCGTGCTCGAAGGAATCGTCGAAGATGACCAGCTCGCCCTCGCGCCACTCATGCGTATCGGCCCCGACGCGCAGCCCGCAGCCGGGCGGGGCGATGATCGGCAGGTGGCAGATCAGCCGCGTGTTGAGCAGTCCATGATGCGGCTGGATGTGCGTGCCCGGGGTCAGCCGGGAGAACAGCGCCATCGGCGATCGCCCGGCGATGCGCGGGATCGGCAGCTTGGCGAGTGCGGCCATGGTCGCCGGAAAGCGCGCCGCATTCTCCGCGACGATCTCTCCGCCCTGCCACAGGTACAGGGCGCTCCACGACGGATCGTCGAGCAGCGGGTTGTTCGGGCGCGGCCGATCCGGGCTGTCCGCAACATAGGGCGCGAAGCCGTCGGTCACCGCCTCCAGCTCGGCGCGGATCGCGGGCGTTTCCTGCTCCAGCGCCGCGACCCAGTCGAATTCGTCACGGCGATAGAATGATCGCTGCGGCAGGCCTTCGAAATAGAACATCGACGGCTGCTGCAGGTGAAGTGCACGACGGCCGAGCAGCAGGTCGGCCGATCGCGCCACGCGCGGGGATCGCGCCTTGACGATCGCGTCCTGCATGTGCCGGGCGAACCGCTCCGCCGCGACCTCCTTGAACTGTTCCGCCTGGCGCAGCAGCGGGTGCAGCGCGGTGGGCACGTCGCGGGTTACCGCGGCCTGGTTCAGCGCCGCGGTGAAGAATGAGCTCGCCGCGCGGTCGTCGCCGTCCAGCCGCTTGCGGTCGCCCATCAGCAGCAATCCGGTGAGGTGGCGCGGCTGTTCCTTCAGCAAGGATTGCAGCGCGCTCGCCTCGCCGATCGGGTCGTCCGACAGGCGGCAGGCCTGCGCCAGCGGCAGCCACGGCCGCGGGACGGCCGCCGGCGCTTCCTCGATCAGGCGCTCGAACCGCAACCGCGCGCCGGCCCCATCGCGCTGGCGCAACGCTTCCATCCCCTCGCGGGCAAGCTGGTCCGCCGCGGCGGGTGAGAGAGCCATGCCGCGTTATCGCGGCTCGCACGCGCCGCGTAAAGCAGCCTCAGGGTCGGCTGGCGAAGTCGGACGGGCGTATATTCAATCCTCCCCGGCACGGGGAGGGGAACCAGCCGCAGGCTGATGGAGGGGCGCCTCCGCTCGCGCCACATCACGGAGAACCCTGTCGTCGGCGCGGTCCAGGGTCGATAGCGTCCGCTCCCGAGAAGGAGCAGAAAGTTCGCTTTCGGGATAGATTTAGCGGAGTGCGGACGCCCGGATCGGGAGGGAAGCGGACCCTCAATCCTTAGCACGAGGATCGAATTTCTCCCCGGTAGGCCACCATAGATTGGGGCCGATAGGGGGGCGTTCACTTTCTAATGGGCTTCGCATCTTCGGATCGACGTCACACCAATTCCACCGGCTCGAAGTCATCGCAGAACCGCCGTAAACTCTCATGTCATCGGCGATGCTGTTTCCATCCTTGTCGACAATCCGAGCGCTAAAACGGCCCAGATTATCGCGTCGAACCGATACCAAGTTCCAACCGCGATCCTGTAACAAAATTTCTTCCAGTTCGCTCTTCGCTACGCCCGCTAGTGCGGCTTCCGCCCAGCAACGCGCCCATGGTCCTAGTTCAGGTGCGTCGAGATCATCGATGTGGATTGCCTTACCGTCTGCGACGATAGTGTCGCCGTCCAAAACACGGCATACG
>JBELMF010000068.1:0-16327 GCA_042096015.1 Sphingomonas sp. | reverse complement strand
CGCGGGCGGGAGGAACCCGCTTTACTCCCCCCCCCGCTGGCGCGTGGGAGGCTCCTTACCCCCCCCCCCGCTTGCGGGTGGGGCGGGGGGAGGGCATGTCCACCACCACGAGGCACAACGCCCGTGGAAAGCCCCTCCCCCGCCCCCTCCCACGAGCGGGAGGGGAGAAAGGAAGGAGAGGCACATGAACTACGACGAGGTCGTCAACGGCCGCCGCAGCATCCGCGGGTTCAAGCCTGATCCAGTCCCCCGCGCGCTGATCGAGCAGATCATCACGCTCGCGAGCCGCGCCCCGTCGTCGCTCAACACCCAGCCGTGGAACTTCACCGTCGTCACCGGCGAACCGCTCGACCGCATCCGCCAGGGCAATACCGAGCGCAACCTCGCCGGCGTCCCCGACTCGCGCGAGTTCCGCAAGGGCGAGAATTACGGCGGCGCGCACCGCGAGCGGCAGATCGAGATCGCCAAGCAGCTCTTCGGCGCCATGGGCATCGCCCGCGACGACAAGGAGCGCCGCCACGACTGGGTGCTGCGCGGCTTCCGCCAGTTCGACGCGCCCGTGTCGATCGTCGTCACTTACGATCGCGTGCTGCTGGGCAGCGACATCGCGCCGTTCGATTGCGGCGCGGTGGTCAACGCGCTGGTCAACGCCGCCTGGTCGCGCGGGCTCGGCTGCGTCATCAACAGCCAGGGCATCATGCAATCGCCCGTCGTCCGCGAACATGCCGGCATCGCCGACGATCAGGTGATCCAGACCTGTGTCGCGATGGGCTGGCCCGACGACAGCTTTCCCGCCAACGCGGTGGTGTCACGCCGCAAGCCGGTGAGCGAGGCGGCGCGGTTCGTCGGCTTCGCGGATTGAGCCGCTTACCTTGCGCAACGGCTCTCGAAAACGGCACTGGAAAGCTGCCGAAAGCCGAATAGACTTCGGCACATGGAGCTGATCTTCGTGAAGCGTAACGGTAAGTACGACGATCTCACGATCGTCCGCGAGGCTGGCGAGCCGGAAACGATCTCGTGCCCGAAGCAAGGCATCATACCACATGATATGGTGCATTATGCCGTGGAGAGCGTTCTTGCGCACCGAGGATTCTTGTCGCTCGTCAAAGACGGTAAAGCGGCAGAGTTCGGAACCGGAGGCGGGGACAGCGAAGAAGCGATCGAACGACTGGTGGAAGCGCTCCAAGCCGAGATGTGGGGTGGTCGTGTGCCAGCCGCAGACTTGATTGCCACTTACGAGCTTGCCTGCGACGCTCGGGGGCACACCGTTGCTGCAGTTTCACAGGCGGACGTCGATGCAATCAGAGACCGCGTGGACGAACTTAGCCGCCAGTGGTCGGCAGTCGCTGTCAATGAGGCTCTGAAGGTCCGCTTCTGACCCGAAAGCAAGCCGGTCCTAAGGTCCTAGGTTGGGCGCGTCCAGGCAGACCGCCCATGCCGCTCACCTCAACAGACAACAAAGGCACGGCCCGCATCGACAGCCATCCATCTGCCGACACGAGCCATACCCTCACACTCGCCGAAACGAGCCGAGCCCGCCGACAAGGCCGCGTGGAGTGCCGCGCCCTGTCGCCGACGGGCTCATCCGAACGGGCGGAGTTCCGCTCCTCCCCCAGTTCAGCCCACAATATCGCCCGCCTGCGGCCACCCGAAGGGCCTCAGCGCGGAAACCTTTTCTCCAGCCAGCCCAAGATCGCCCGGTTCACCTCCTCGGGATATTCCTGCTGCGTCCAGTGACCGGATTTCTCCACCAGCACGCGCTCCAGATCGGGCACGTAGCGCTCCATCCCCTCGGTCATCGCCGGGCTCAGCACCACGTCATTCTCCGCCATCACCATCAGCGACGGCACGTCGACCTTCTCGACGAGATCGGCGGAATTCTGCCAGTTGCGCGTAAAGTTGCGATACCAGTTGATCCCGCCGGTGAAGCCCGTGGCTGCAAACGTCTCGCTGAACGCGGCGATCTCGTCGTCGGTCAGGAACTGCTGCGGATCGTTTGCCGGATCATAGAGCTTCAGCCCCTCGCCCAGTGCTAGCGTGCGCATCTCGGCCGGCAGCTGCTCATATTCCTTCAGCGTCAGCATCGGCTTGCGCATGAAGAAGCGCATCGACCGCTCCGGATCGGCGGCCAGCGCCGCATCCGCCTCGCCCGGCTTCTGGAACCAGACGATGTACATGTCCTCGCCGAACGCGGCGCGCATGCCGGCGATCGGATCTATCTCGCCCCGCGGCAGCAACGGCGTGTTCACCCCGATCACCCCGGCGCACCGCTCGGGATAGCGCAGCGCGAACTGCCACACGACCATCCCGCCCCAATCGTGCCCGCACGGGATCGCCTTCTCGATCCCCAGCGCGTCCATCATCCCGGCGATGTCCGCGGTCAGCTGTTCGAGATCGTAATCCTCGATCCTTTCCGGCCGGCTCGTCAGCCCATAACCGCGCTGGTCCGGCGCGATCGCCCAGCGCCCCGCCGCCTCGAACGCGTCCAGCTGGTGCCGCCACGAAAAGGCCAGCTCGGGAAAGCCGTGGCAGAAGATCACGGGCACGCCTTCGCCCTTCGGCCCGACCTCGTAATAGGCCATGCGGATGCCATTGGTCTGGACGAACTGCACCGGCGGCATCGCCTCGGCCAGCGCGCGCGGCGCTTCGATCACTTGAGTCATGCTCCAACTCCCGGACGAACGACGATCTTGCATTGCTTCTCGGGGTCGGCGAGCGCGGCAAAGGCATCGGCGACGCCCTCCAGCCCGACCTCGTCGGTGATCGCGGGCAGCACGTCGATCCGCCCTTCCGCGATATTGCCCAGCGTCGCGGCAAATTCGGCGGCGGTGTAGCCAAGCACGAAGCGGAAATCGATCTGCTTGTTGATGCACAGAAACGGCTCGATCTTGTCCGTTTCCATGCACACGCCTACCACGATCACCTGCGTGCCGACGGGCACCGATTCGATGATGTTCTGGATCACGCCGGGCACGCCGACGCATTCGAAGACGATCGCGCGCTTTCCGCTCTGCCCGGTCATCATCGCCGCCATCCGCTCGCTCGACGTACGCGGCACGCCCAGCTCGCTCCATTTGGTATGCGGCGATTCCTTGGCCGGGTCGACGACCACGTCGGCGCCCATCTTCTCCGCCACTGCACGCCGAGCCGGCGAGAAATCCGCCGCAACGATCGGTCCCAGCCCGCGAGTCTTGAGCGCAGCGATCACCGCCAGCCCGACGGGGCCGCAGCCGATGACGAGGTTCACCGTATCCGGCCCCGCCGCCGACATGGCGACGGCATGCTCGCCCACCGCAAACGGCTCGGTCATCGCCGCCTGCACGTCGCTGAGGCCGTTGGGCACTTCGAGAAGCAGCGCCTCGCTCAGCACCATCTGCTCGGAATAGCCTCCGGGATAGGCGTTGGAATAACCGATCGCCTCGAACCCCTCCGGCCTCATCGCGATCGGCATCGAGACGACGCGGGTGCCGGCCTTCAGCGTCTTCGCCGAATCGGGCCCGTGATCCAGGATCTCGGCCGCGAACTCATGGCCGAAGATCATGTCCTTGGATGGATCGGTCCGCGGCGTCTCCCCCGTGCGCGCGCCCAGTTCCAGCATGTTCTCGAACGAATGGACCGCGTGCAGGTCCGATCCGCAGATGCCGCAGGCGAGCGTCTTCACCAGCACCTCGCCCTTGCCGGGGATGGGATCGGCCACCTCGTCGCACACCAATTGCCTGTTGCGTCTCACCACGGCGCGCATCGGCGGCCCTCCCTCTCCTCGGCGTCCGCGCGTGAACCGCCGGATCATCGCCAGCATGGTGGCCCGGCCGTGCGCGTGGCGCAAGCCATATAATCATAACATGTTCGTATTTCTTGCGCGCGATCGGTTTCCCGATTACATGAGTATCAGCATCTTTTCGGGAGAGTTCGATGATTGGCAGCTCCGCCAGGACGGCGCCGTGCGAGGAGGTCATCGTGGTGGGCGCCGGGATCGCCGGCCTGTGCACCGCGTTGCGACTCGGCGGCGGCACGCGCCGGATCACCGTGCTGGAACGCGACGAGGCGCCGCCGGAGGGCGGGCCCGATGTGGCCTTCGACGAATGGCAGCGCCGCGGCGTCAGCCAGCTGCGCCAGAGCCACGCCTTTCTCGCCCGTCTGCGCAACATCATCCGCGACGAACATCCTGAATTGCTCGCCGATCTCTACGCCGCGGGCTGCCGCGACATCACCTTTGCGGACATGCTGCCGCCCAAGTTGCGGCCGACCTATGTGCCGGTGCCGGGGGATGCGGATCTGACGATCCTCACCAGCCGCCGTACCACGCTGGAACTCGTCATCCGCCGCTATGTCGAGCGACTCGCTGGCGTGACGATCCGTAGCGGCGTCAAGGTGCGCAGCCTGCTTCAGCACACGGCGCCCGATGGAACGATCGTGGTCACCGGCGTCGTCGCGGATACGGCGGAAGGGCGCGAGGAGATCACCGCCGGCGTCATCGTCGATGCGGGCGGCAAGGCGGCCAATCTGATCGAACAACTGATCAAGAGCGGCGCCCCGATCAGCGAAGCGGCGGAGACCGCAGGCGTTCTCTACTTCACCCGCCATTACCGCCTCCGGGATGGCCAGGAGGAGCCGCCGCGCAGCGACATCCCCGCCTCTGGCGATCTTGGCTACCTCAAGTTCGGCGTCTTCCCGGCCGACAACCGCCGCTTCTCGATCACCCTGTGCGTGCCCGAGATCGAGCACGGCTTGCGCAAGGCGGTGATGGACGGTGACATGTTCCAGCGTATCTGTATGGAAATGCCCGGTCTGGTGCCATGGGTCGATCCGGGGCGGTCGGAGCCGGTCGGCAAGGTGATCGGCATGGGGGATCTGCACAGCCGCTGGCGCAGCCTCGTCAGCGACGGCCGGCCCGCCGTGCTCAACTTCTTCGCGATCGGCGACGGGCTGGTACGCACCAACCCGCTCTACGGCCGCGGCTGTTCGCTCGCGGCGGTCAGCGCCGGGGTGCTGCGTCGGGCGCTGGATGGCAGCACCAACCCGCACCTTCGCGTCCTCGCCTATGACGCGGGGATCGAGACCGAGGTGAAGCCCTATTACGACCTGATGCTGAAGCAGGATCGCTCGGCGATCCGCCGCGCGCGCGCCACGCTGACGCCGACGCATCGCCCGCGGCTGAAGGCGCGGCTTGCCAAGAGCTTCGTCGATGACGGCATCACCGTCGCGGCGCGATCGGACATCCGGCTGATGCGCGCCATGCTGCGCGGCTTTCACATGCTCGAACATCCCGAGGCATGGTTGAAGCGGCCCGAGAATCTCAGCCGGGTGCTCGGTTACTGGGCCCGCGGCCGTCGCCTGAACGCCGCCGCTTATGCGCCGAAGCCCGGCCCGGATCGTCCCGAACTGATGGCCCGGATTGGCCTGGACGCGCAGCTGGACATGCTGAAGGCGGCGTGACCGCCCCCGCCGCATCCTGCGGGAGCCCTTCGCGCTAGAAGGATCGATCAGCCTCCGCGTCCGAACCGCGCGGCAATGCCCCGCTCAGAATCGCGCCGGCGCCGGACAGCCAGCGCTCGAGCGCGTGGAGCGCCACCGGCGTCAGCGTCAGTACGTCCTCCAGCCGGCCGTCGCCGTCACCGACGATCAGCTTCTCGCGCGTCAGATACTCGATCCAGCGTGATCCGGTCCGCTGGCTGCCGCCCAGGTCGGCCAACAGGCGCGCGCCCGTCATCCGCTCTCCCTGCGCGTCCGCGACGAACAGGCGAAGCAGCAGTTCGTAGGCCAGTTCTCCGCCGAACAATGCCGTCGGCAGGATCGTCCGACGGTCCTGCCGTACAAGCAGGATCGCCCGCGCCAGATCGGTCAGCTCATCCGCGGCCATGCGCAGGCCTTCCCGTCGCGGCGAGCGGCCGTGCTCCACGGCAGGCACGATCACCGGATTGCCCCCATAGAGCACCGCTCAACAGGAAATGGCCATCGATATTCGGAAACCTCCGATCGCCGACGGAAGTTCCTGTCATAACCGGTGCCGCGCCTTGCGAAGCACAGTCATTCTGCCGGCATTCGGATCGGGGCATCGGTTACACCATTTGTCGCCCACCCCGATCTGCGATCGTAGCACAGCCGAACTCGATGCCAAGCTCTTCCCATCGGCAACCGGGATGAAAATGGTCCTTTCCTCTGCAAATTACAGACAGGTCACCCGGGCCATGCCATGCTTATGAGGCCCGACCCGCACGCCGTTACAGAAAACACGTGCGACCAGCCCCTCGACTGCTCTGCCGGACCGGGAGCGATCAACCGGCCGTTTCTCCGATCCGCACCGGCGTTGCTGCGGAGACTTGCGCATCGATCGTCGCGAAGATCTTGCCGGCTGCCATTTCGTCACGCGTGCGCTCGGGCTCCAGCGTCGCCATATGGTCCAGCGCCACCAGCTCGCGTGGCACGTACCAGTGCAGCCGATCCGAATGATAGGCTTCCCACACCGTTGCCGCCACCTCGCGCGGGGGGATCGCGCGGAAGACGCCCGTCTTCGGCGCCGCGGCGGCCGCCCCCTCGGGCAGGATGGGCGTGTCGATCAGCGCGGGCAGCACGTCGGCGACGCGAATGCCATATGGCTTCAGCTCGATCGACAGCGCTTCGGTCAGCCCCTTCACCGCATGCTTGGTCGCGGAATAGACCGCGATCATCGGCATGCCATAGGTCGCCGACGAGGATGACGTCGTGAAGCACATCGACCCCGGCGTCGCCTTCAGCATCGGAATGGCCAGGTGGATGCCGGTGAGCACACCGATCAGGTTCACCTGCACCACCGCGAGCACGTCTTCCCACGGCTGGTCCGCAAACGGCCCGCCGCGGCCGATGCCCGCATTGTTGTAGAGCACGTCCATGCGCCCGCCGCTCGCCGCCGCAAAGGAATCCAGCGCGGCGCGATAGGCCTCGCGATCGGTGACATCGAGCGGCTGGACATGGCAGTGCGCCGCGCCGATCTCGTCACGCAGCCGCGCCAGCCCTGCCGCGTTGACGTCCACCCCACCGACGAACCAGCCCTGGCCGGCGAACAGCCGTGCCGTCTCCAGCCCCATGCCGGAGGCCGCACCGGTGATGAAGATCGCCTTCCTGTCGGCCACCGCAGTCATTCCGCCGCCTCGGATTTCTTGTCGAGGCCCATGGCGGCGAGGATTTCGGGCCGGATGTTCTCCGTCCCTTTCTTCTGGATGTGCTCCGCCAGGCGCGCCCCCACGGCGGCCTGCGCCTCCCCGATGAAGCGCGGGCGGTTCGCCGCCGCCCATTCGATCGAGGCATGGCGGTTCGCGTTCACCCCGTTCACCTCAGGAATGACGTAGCGGGCGATCAGTTCGTAGGACTTCTTCTTGTTATCCCATTCCGCCCAATTGTGATCCATCATCAGATATGCGCCGAACCCGCCCGATTGCTCGCGCAGCCGCTCGATCTGCTTCACCGCATCCTCGGGCGTGCCGACCACCGCCATGCCCGAATTGACGAGCGCGTCGATCGGATCCGATCCGTCGGTCGGTGCCAGCGGCAGCGCGGCGACTTCGCGGAAGTAATACAGCCATTGTTCGATGCCAAACCGCGCCTGCGCCCGCGCATCCTCGCGCGTGGCGGCGACGTGCATCGGCCCCACCAGGCGCCATTGGCTGCGATCCACCGTGGTGCCGCTATCCGCCGCCTGCTGCTCGGCGATCGCCCAGTTCGACGCGAGCGCGTTAAACCCGCCGCTCTGTGTCGCACCGATCGACAGCAGCCCCAGACCATGCCGCCCGGCCGCGGTGGCGCCCGACGGCGACACCTGGCTGGCGACGCAGATATCAACCGACGGATAGCTGTAAGGCAGCATCTGCAGCCGCGCTTCGTTGAGTTCGAACCAGTCGGTCTTCTTGCTCACCTGCTCGCCGCGCAGCAGCGGCACCAGCACGTCGATCGCCTCGTCCATCCGGTCACGCTGCTTGGCGACCGGAATGCCCATCATGAACGCATCCGACGGCAGCGCGCCCGGCCCGACGCCGAACATCACGCGGCCCCGGGTGATATGGTCCAGCTGGTTGATCCGGTCGGCCAGCATCAGCGGATGGTGATACGGCAGCGAGGAGACGCCGGTGCCCAGCCGGATGTTGCGTGTCCGCTCCGCCAGGGTCGCGATGAACAATTCGGGGCTGGCGATCAGCTCGTATCCGGCGGAATGATGTTCCCCCAGCCACGCCTCGTCATAGCCCAGCTTGTCCATATGGACGACCAGATCGAGGTCACGCTCCAGCGCCAGCGTCGGATTCTCGTTCAGCGGGTGAAACGGTGCGATGAACGCTCCGAAGCGGATTTTCTCGCGCGCCAATGCCTCTCTCCTCGATCTGTTTGCGCAGAGGCTACGCCGGAGACGGGCGGCTGACCAGACGGATTCTGCAACGCGTTATGAAATCTTCGCTCGCCTGCATTGCGGCTTCGCGCCGCGCGGCCTAGGATCATCCGATGCCAGGGAATATCGAATGAGCCGGCGCGAGGACGCCAAGGCGGAGCGACGCCGTCGTATTGTCGCCGCAGCCCGCGATCTGATCAAGGAAACGGGCGATGCCGGCCTGTCGATGCGTGCCATCGCCGCACGCGCCGGCGTGTCGCTGACCACGCCGTACAACCTCTTCGGCTCCAAGCGCGCGATCGTCATCGCGCTGCTGGAGGACGTGCGCGAATTCCATGAACGCTTCTCGCAGCTGCATCGCGTCGGCGCGGTGGACCGCATCTTCCAGGCGGTTTCGATCACCCTCGCCTATCTGGCGGACGACGCCGATTTCTACCGCACCTTGTGGACCGAGGCGTTGCGCTTCGACAGCAAGGAGTTGCGCGGCGAGCTCCAATCACCGCAGCGCTACGGCTTCTGGTGGGCGTTGCTCAATGAGGCGCGCAGCGAGGGCGCGCTGCTGCCCGACGTCGATCTCGATCCGCTGCTGCGCGCGCTCGACGCGGTCTATGTCGCCGCGATGCTCGCTTGGGTGCTCGGCGCGATCGAGGTGCAGGAACTGGAGGCGCACGTCGGCTACGGCTATGCGCTCACCCTGCGCGGCGCGGCGAGCGGGCAATATGCCGAGCGCCTCGAGAAGCGCCTGATCGGCTACCAGAAGGAACTGCAGCGCCTCCGCGCAAAGCCCGCCGCGGCCTGACAGCGCGCGTCATTCCCGCTTCCGCGGATCGTTGCGTAAGGACGGCTCTCCTCATCTGCCGTCACCCCGGGCTTAACCCGGGGCGACGAAGAATGGGAGCAAGGCACGACCCGATACAAAGATCCCAACGAACGCTGGGGCGACGCGTAAGTGGCTCAGCCGCCAACCGCGTCCAGCGCCTGCTCGAAATCGGCGATCAGATCGTCGGCATCCTCCACCCCGATCGAGATGCGCACCAGATTGTCGGTGATCGCCAGCGCCTGCTTGCGCGCATCGGGCACCGACAGATGGGTCATCCCCGCCGGGTGGCTCGCCAGCGTCTCGGTCCCGCCCAAGCTCACCGCCAGCTTGGCGATCTTCAGCGCATCGAGAAACGCGAACGCCTCCGTCTCGCCGCCCTTGAGGTACAGCGAGAAGGTGGAGCCTGCCCCGCTGCAATGGCGGCGATAGATATCGGCCTGCCGCTGGTCCTCGCCGCGCTCAAGGAATCCAAGATAGCCGACCTTCTCCACCTTCGGATGCGCAGCCAGGAATTCGCACACCTTGGCCGCATTCTCGCCCGCCCGGCTCATGCGCAGCTCCAGCGTTTCCAGCGACCTGAGCAGCATCCAGGCGGTGTTCGGATCGCAGATCGTGCCGATCGTGTTGCGCATCGATCGGATGGTGTTGATATGCTCCTTCGACCCCAGCACGCCGCCCGCCACCAGATCCGAATGCCCGCCGGCATATTTGGTCAGCGAATAGACGACGATATCAGCGCCCTGCCGCAGCGGCTTGGCCCACAGCGGCCCCAGGAACGTATTGTCGATCGCGATCGGCGGCTTGTTCGCGCCGGTGAAGATCGCGTCGCGGCTCGCCGCGACCGCCTCCACGTCGACCAAGGCGTTGGTCGGGTTGGCTGGGCTTTCGAGATAGATCAGCGCGACATTACCTGATGCCGCTTTGGACAGTACCGCATCGATCTCCTCGCGCGTGGCGCCCGCCGGAAAGTCGAGCCAATGCACCCCGAAGCGCCCCAGAATGCGGGCGATCAGCGTCTCCGTCGCGGCATAGAGCGGCCCGGAATGAACGATCGTGTCCCCCGGCTTGACCATCGACAGGAACAAAGTGGCGATCGCCGACATGCCGCTGGAAAAGGCCAGCGCATCCTCGGCATCCTCCCACACGCTCAGGCGGTCCTCCAAAATCTCCTGATTGGGGCCGTTGAAGCGCGAATAGACGAGGCCCTCCGCCCCGCCCGGCCGTTTGCCGGTGACCCCCTCGAAGTGCCGCTTGCCCGCCGCCGCATTGGGGAACACGAACGTGGAGGTCAGGAAGATCGGCGGCTTCAGCGATCCTTCGGATAGCGCGGGATCGAAGCCATGCCCCATCATCAGCGTCGCCGGCTTCAGCTTGCGCCCGCCGATCTCGTCCACCGCCGGCTTGGGCGACACGCGCGGTTCCACGCCGGTCAGGTCGGCTTCGGTTTCCTTGGTCATGTGGTGCTCCGCTGGGAATGGCTGCAATCTACCGCCAACGCACCGCGCCGTCAGCAGGTGCCGTCCCGCCTACCTGTCCGTCACCCCGCGGTGTACGGCGTGAACGGACCGATCGCGCAGCTGCCGGTCGGGAAGCGCGCGGCCCGATCGACCGTGGTGGCGATATCGCCGCGGCACAGCCGCGGTCCGAACTGCCGCGTCACCAGCGCGTCGCCGCGCGCGACATTCTCGCACCCGCCGGCCGTTTCGCTGACGAAGATCCGGTTGCGGTTCTCGCGATACACCAGCTTGTTGCCGATCGCGCGCAGCGACACGTTGCGGAAGCGGGTGTCGATGCAATCGACCTGCGGCTGCGGGGTGAGCCGCGCCAGCTCCTTCTCCAGCTGGATCTGCTCGCGCGTATAGGGGCCGGGCCGGGACTCATCGGCCGCGTGGGCGCAGGACATCGCCGCCGCCCCGGCGCTTGCCGCAAGCATGAAGGAAATCAGGGCCTTGGCCATCCTAGTCACTCCTCTTCCCGGCCTCCTGCGACAACGCGCTCAGCCGCGAAAATTATCCTTCGCGGCGCGGCGCTCCGCCAATTGCGCGGCATTTTGCGCCCGCAGAAAGGGATTGGTCGCAAATTCCTCGCCGATCGTCGTCGGCACGGTCGCCTCGCCTGCAGCCCGCATTGCATCAACCCGCGCCATCCGATCGCGGATCGCCTGATTGTCCGGCTCCGCAACCAATGCGTAGCGGCCGTTGGACTGGGTATATTCGTGCCCGCAGTAAACGCGCGTTTCCGGCGCGAGGCGCGCATAGCGCTGCATGTTGCCGAACATGTCGTCGGGTGTCCCCTCGAACAATCGTCCGCAGCCCATCGCGAACAGCGTGTCGCCGGTGAAGATCGCCGCATCCCCGGCGAAGTGGAAGGCGACGTGACCCTGCGTATGCCCGGGCACCGTCATTACCGCGGCGACATGATCGCCCAGTGACACGCTGTCGCCCTCGCCCACGCCGCGGTCGAGATGGCCGATCTTGCCGCGTTCCGCCTCGGGGCCGGTCACCACGGCGCCGGTGGCGGCAACCACCGCGGCATTGCCGCCGACATGATCGGGATGCCAGTGCGTGTTCCACACCTCGCTGATCACCCACCCCCGCGCTGCCGCCGCATCCAGCACCGGCTGCGCCTCGCCCGGATCGATCACCATCGTCGCGCCGCTGCCCGGATCGTGGACCAGCCAGCTGTAATTGTCGCTGAGCACCGGCACGCGCAGGATCTCAAGTGGCGATGGCATCATAGCCCCTTTCGTTGAACTCGATCAGACAGAAGCCGTGGCCGAACGGATCGGCGAAGGTGACGATCCGCCCATAAGGTGCATCGCGGATGCCGGTCTCGTCCACCGCGCCGGCGGCGATGGCGGTGGCCCGCGCGGCGTCCAGATCATCCACGGCAATGTCGAGGTGAACCGGCGTCCAATGTCGGCGATAGTCGCGCCTCGCCGCCGCCGCGCCGCTGCCATCGGATTTCTCAAGCAGGTAAAGCGGCGCTTCAAGCCCGATCAGCTCCACCGCGCCTGCGCCGATCCGCCGTCCCACCGTCACTCCGAACACACGGCAGTAGAAATCCGTTGCCCGCGCGAGATCGGGAACGTCGAGGTTCACGATCAAACGCGCGGGCGCCGGCATCACCATGTCCCCGTGTTCGGCATCGACGCCCAGGGTTCCTGCGGCTCCTTGGGCCCGTTCAGCTGAAGCAGCTCGATCGATATGCCGTCGGGCGTCTTCACGAACGCCATATACCCGTCCCGCGGGGGGCGATGGACGGTATAGCCCGCGTCGAGCACCGCCTGGCACGTCGCGTAGATATCGTCGCAATCATAGGCGAGGTGCCCGAAATTGCGGCCGCCGGTATAATCCTCCGGCGCGCTGCCGTCCTCGGGCGGCCAGTTGTAGGTCAGCTCCACCTCGGCATGCGCCCGCTCGCCCGGCCCGCGCATGTCCTCCGGCGTCGCGAGGAAGATCAGCGTGAAGCGCCCTGCCTCGCTGTCGTGACGGCGCACTTCCTTGAGGCCCAGCACCTCGAAGAAGGCGATCGTCTTGTCGGGGTCGGCGACCCGGATCATCGTGTGAAGATAGCGCATCGATCCTCCGTCTTACTTCTGCTCGTTGGCGGCGAACTGCGTCAGCGCCCGTGCGGCCGATTGGCCGGCGGGACGATCCGGCGCAAGCCGCGCCGCCTCCGCCCATGCCGCCTTAGCACCCGATTCATCCCCGCCGGCTGCCGCGATATTGCCCGCTTCGAGCTGCACCTGCGCGTCATCGGCGGAGCGTTTCAGCGCCTGCGCGATATCGGTCTTGGCACGCACCAGATCGCCCGTCCGCCGCGCCAGCGTCGCCGACAGCAGCCAGGCGAGCGGATCGTCGGCCGCGTCCGTCATCGCGAGGTCGAGGTCCGCCCGCGCCGCCTTGGTGTCACCCAGGGCAACCAGCGCCCGCGCGCGGTCGAGCGCCGCCTCGCCGCGCTCCAGCCCGGTCAGCGTGCCCGCCGCCAGCGCCGCATTGAGCGCCGCGCGCGCCTTTTCGGGGTTCTGTCCGGCCAGCCAGGCGTTTCCCGCCTGCGCCCAATAACGCGCCGCATCACCGGTACGGGCCACTTCCGCGACCCGCGCGGCTTCCTCGAACGCCGGCGCCGCCTCGGCGAAACGGTCCTGCCCGGCGAGCGCCAGCCCCAGGCACGCCCGCCCGCTTGCACTGCGGTCGATCGTCGCGCGCCGCTCGGCGGCGACGGGATCGCTGGCGGCGAGCGACGCGCAGCTTTCGGCAGGAAGAAGAGTGCCGGCCTGCAACACGGCAGCAAGCAACAGCATCATGACAGTACATCCTCCACGACGCGGATCAGCAATGCGATGTCGGCGTCGCGCGACAATCGGTGATCGCCGCCCTTCACCATCGTCACCTGCACATCGTCTGAACGGACCAGCTCGGCCAGGCGCAGCGACTGTGCCCAGGGCACGTCCGGATCGCGCTGCCCGTGGATCAACCGGACCGGGCAATCGAGTGCGATCGGCCCGTGCAGCAGGCGGCTCGCCTCGCCCGCCTGCCAGAAGCGGCGCGTATGAACGGTCGGTTGCGGACCATAAGGGTTGGGCCGCTCCAGACGCCCGTGCTGGAGGATGTAGAGCTTCTCCTCCTGGCTGAAGCCCCAGTCGGTGAAATCGGGCGCCGCGGCGATCCCCACCATGGCCGCCACCCGGTCGGGCCGGGCGAGCGCCGCGAGCAGCATGATCCACCCGCCCATCGACGATCCGACAAGCACCACAGGGCCGGTGACGGCATGATCGATCATGGCGAGCGCATCGTCGCGCCAGTCTGTCAGTGACTGTTCCTCGAACGCGCCCTCGCTCGCGCCGCAGCCCGCATAGTCGAAGCGCAGGAACGCGCGCCCCTTCGCCTTGGCCCAGGCCTCCAGCGCGAGCGCCTTGGTGCCGGTCATGTCGGAGGCATAGCCGGGCAGGAACACGATCGTCGGGCCGACGCCCTCGGTCAGGTGATAGGCGAGGCGGGGGCGCTGGGTATCGGTCATATCGCGCGATGTAGGGCGAGTGCAGCGCCCATGCGACCCCTACCCTCTTCCGTCATACCGGGCTCGTCCCGGCATCCAACGTGCCGCCCATCTCGCGATCATTCCAGCACGCTGCCCTACCCTCAACGTCACCCCGGACTTGATCCGGGATGACGAGCCTTCAAATCACATATTCAACCGTCTTCACCTGCAACTCGGCGGCCGCCTTGGCCCGGCGCTTCGCCACCATCTCGGCGTGCAGGGCCGCAATCGTTCGGCTGCCGGTCGTCTTGAACGCGAACGGCAGCACGCCATGGATCAGCGCGCCGATCCCGCCCACCACCATGCGCCCGCCGAACCGCGTCGCCACGCCGAAATGCTCGGCATAGCTCTCGCCCACAGAGGCGGGATGATCGAGGAACAGGCGGCGCAGCATCGGCAAGGCTCCATGAGGTCAGGCGAGATTATCACGCGCGGCAAGCTGCGCCACCATGTCGGCGGCGAGCAGCGGCAGGGTATCGTCACGCGCGCCCATGACGACGATGCGATCGCCGGGCTTCGCGCTTGCGACCATATAGGCGGACGCGGACGCACGGTCGGCGATATGGCGCGCATTCTTGCCGGCCACCGCCAGATCATTGACGATATCGGCGCTCGTCACCTCGCGCGTCACCGTGCCGCCCTGATAGACCGGGTCCGGCAGCACCAGCACGTCGCCGGCGCCCAGCCCCTGCACGAACGTCTCGACCAGCTCGCGCCGCATCGTCTTCAGCGGACCATAGCCGTGCGGCTGGAACAGCACGAGCAAACGCCCGGGAAAGGCATGCAACGTCGCGAGCGTCGCGGCGATCTTGTCGGGGTTGTGCCCGAAATCATCGATCACGGCTATGCCGTTCGCCTGCCCGACCAGGTCGAAGCGGCGCTTGAGGCCGGTATATTCGCCGATCGCTGCGACCGCCGTTTCGAACGGCACGCCCGCCGCCAGCGCTGCGCCGATCGCGGCAAGCGCGTTCGACACGTTGTGGCGGCCCGGCACCTTCAGATGCACCCGCGCACCGCGTAGCGCAAAGGAAACGGCGAACGGCTCCTCCACCACGTCGCCGGCGACCAGATCCGCGCCGTTACCAAGCCCAAAGGTCGTCACCCGATCGCGCGGCAGCTGCATCGCCAGCGCCGCCGCGTCGGGATTGTCGGCATTGACGATCGCGTGCCCCGCCTTGCCGATGAAGTCGCCGAACAAACCGTTCAGCTCCTCCAGCGACTTGTGATCGAGGCTGATGTTGTTGAGCACCGCCACCCGCGGCGTGTAGAGCGCGATCGAGCCGTCGCTTTCGTCCACCTCGCTGACATACGGATCGCCCTCACCGACCAAAGCGCTGGCGAAGGGGCGGTCGGGACCGGCGAAATCCTTCATCACCGCGCCGTTCATCACCGTGGGATCGCGCCCGGCATCGTGGAGGATGCGCGCGATCATGCCGGTGACGGTGGACTTGCCGCTCGTCCCCGCCACCCCGATCGGCAGGCGGCTGGCGTTGAACAAGGCAGCGTTGAGCTCGGCGCGGGACAGGCGCGGGCATCCCAGGCGGTCGGCGGCGACGATATCGGCGACGGTCGCCTCGACCGCGGCGGAGGCGACCACCGTCTGATCCGCCGAGACGATGCCCCTGCCGTCCTGCGGGAACAGCGCCACGCCCTTGGCGCGCAGATCATCGAACTTGGCCGGCACCCGCCCCTGATCCAGCCCGCGATCCGAGCCGGCGACGATCGCGCCGCGCGCGGCGAGGATCATCGCCAGCGGCATCATCCCCGATCCACCGACGCCGACGAAGAAGAAGCGCTTCCCTGAGATGTTGCCGTCCTGCATGGCCGCGCGCTATCGCCGCAGGCGGGTTCGGGCAAGGCGAAGGCGGCAAGCGGCATGAAGATCGGGATCGTGGCGCCGGCGAACACCGCCAATCCGGACATGGTCGCGCCGCTGACCGCCTATGCCGCGCTCGCCTATCCCGAGGTGGACCTCGTCTTCCACCCGCAATGCTGGGAAAGCGACGGTCACTTCGCGGGCCCCGACGCGCGGCGCATGGCGGCGTTTCTGGAATTCGCCAATGATCCCGGCTTCGACGCGATCTGGTTCGCGCGCGGCGGCTATGGCTCGA
>JBELMF010000067.1:0-16258 GCA_042096015.1 Sphingomonas sp. | reverse complement strand
AGAGGATCGTGCGTCCGTGCAAAAGGTACCGATATGCGTTGACGGGCGGCTTTCGGCGACGGCGGCGACCGGCGTGGCCGATTATGCGGCGGCCATGAGCGAGGGGCTTGCGGCCACCGGCGCCGCGCCGCTTGTACTTGATGACGACCGGCGGGGACGTTTCGGCGGAGCGGTGCCGCGGCGGGAGGCTGCACGGCGTTACCTGCGCGCGCGGTTCGGCGGGGCGGTCGCGCTCAGGGTGGATGGGCAGCGGCTGTACGCGGCCGACGTCTTTCGCCTGGCGCAAGCACGGTTCGCGGCAACGGGGCGCCTGCTGATGCTGGAGGCGCCGGGGCCCGCCGGAATCATGCACTGGACCTATCCGATCCCCGCCGCCGTGCGTGGATGGGTGAACCTTTATACGATCCACGATGTCATCCCGCTGGTCACGCCCGCCTTGTCGCCGGTGAAGGCCGAGCCGCTGGCGAGCCGGATCAGGGCCATCGCAGCCGTCGCCGACCGCTTCATCTCGGTATCAGAGGCGGCGCGGCAGGAGATCCTCGACACGCTGCCGCTGGAACCGGCGAAGGTCTCGGACTGCGGCGCCGCGGTGACGGGTCTGGCGGCTGGACCGGGGGCGCTGCCCGCCGGACTGAAGGCGGGCGGGTATTTCCTCTTCTGTGGCCTGGACGAGCCGCGCAAGAACCTGCCGGCGCTGATCGCAGCGTGGCGGGCAAGCGGGACCGGCATGCCGCTGGTGCTGGCCGGGCCAGATCATGCCGGGGCGATCGGTGTGCCGGGAGTCGTCAGCCTGCCCTATCAGGACCGGCGCGCGCTTGTTGATCTGATCAGGCAGGCGCGCGCGTTGCTGTTCCCCTCGCTCGCCGAGGGCTTCGGCCTGCCGGTGGCGGAAGCAATGGCACTGGGCACGCCAGTCCTCACCGCGAACCGCGGCGCCCTGGCCGAGACGGCTGGTGGCGCGGCGGTGCTGGTCGATCCGGAGAGCGTGGCCGCGATCGCACAGGCGATCGTGCGCCTGGATCGCGAGCCGGACCTGCGCGCGCGTCTCATCGCACGCGGGCTGCGGCGTGCCGAAGCGTTCACGCCAGCGGCGTTCGGCCGGCGGCTGCGCCGCCTTCACGACGAATTCGCTGGCGATTCCCGTTTCGCCGACTAGTCCTGCTGATGATGGGGGAACAGCTCTCTAGCGTACCGAGCGTCGGCATCGACGGGTTCAACCTCGTCCTGCCGCACGGCACCGGCGTGGCCACCTACGGCTTCGCGCTCGCGGAAGCGGTGCGGTCGCTGGGCATGCCGGTGGAGGGTCTGTTCGGCGTGCCGGTGGGGCGTGACCCGCGGATCCGCGAGGTGCTGTTCTACGAAGCGATGGGACGGGGGCAGCCCCCGCGCCAGAGCCCGCGCTGGCTGAGGCCGCTGCTGGACCGATGGGCGGTAATGCGCGGGCTGCAGCCGCTGGAGGTGGCGGAAAGCGGACGGATCGAGCGGCACGGATTCGTCGATCGCCTGCCAAGGTTCGATCGCCTGATGAGCGCAGCGTTCCTGTTCGAGCGGGCGGAGCGGCACTTCCGGCGCACGCTTCGCTTCCTTGAGATCGACGTGCCGAACCCGCCCGCGATCATGCACTGGACCTATCCCATCCCGCTCAGGGTGGCGGGAGCGCGCAACATCTATACGCTGCACGATCTGGTACCCCTGAAGCTGCCGTTCGCGACGCTGGACCGCAAGCGGCTGTATCATCGGCTGGTGGAGCGGTGCGTCCGCGAGGCCGACCATATCGTGACCGTCTCCGAATCGAGCCGGCGCGACATCATCGATCTGTTGAATGCCCCCGAAGAGCGGGTGTCCAACACCTATCAGCATACGCCGATGCCGGCGATGGCGCCGGGCGAACTGGCCGATGTCGCGGCGATATTCGGCGTGAAGCCGGAGGCGTACTATCTGTACTTCGGCGCGATCGAGCCGAAGAAGAATATCGGCCGGTTGGTGGAGGCCTACCTTTCGACCGACACGCAGGCGCCGCTGGTGCTGGTCGGCGCACGCGCGTGGCAGAAGGATGAGGAGCTCCGGCTGGTCGAGGCGATGGCGCGTCGGGCCGGTCCGGGAGGCGCGCGGATCATCCAGCTAGATTATCTGCCGAGGCGGCTGCTGATGCACCTTGTCCGCCATGCCCGGGCGGTGCTGTTCCCCTCGCTATACGAAGGGTTCGGCCTGCCGGTGCTCGAAGCGATGCAGCTCGGCGTGCCGGTGATCACGGGGAACAAGGGATCGTTGCCCGAGGTGGCGGGGGACGCCGCAATCACGGTCGATCCTTACGATGTCGCTGCGCTCGCCGCGGCGATCCGCCGTGTCGATGCCGACGCCGACCTGCGTGTCAGACTGTCCCAGGCCGGGCGGGCGCAGGCGGCCCGGTTCTCGCTTGACCAGCACCGGCGGCGGCTGCACGCGGTGTATTCACGCGTGCTCGCCGCCACGCCGCGCCATGCGTGATCGGCGCCTCGACGCGCCAGCGGCTTTGGTCTAGCACGACAAACAACAGGCGGGCGAGACATGGCGACGATCATCGATGACGCGCAGCCAAGGCGCGGGCAGATGCGGGAAGGACTTCGCATCCAGGCGCGCGTGATCGGCGCGTTGATGATGCGTGAGCTGCATACGCGCTATGGCCGTGAGAACATCGGCTATCTGTGGCTGATCCTGGAGCCCATGTTCTTGGCCACGGCGGTGGGCCTTCTTCACGCCCGTTCGCCCAGCCATTTCGGCGGCGACATCAAGCCGGTGCCGGCTGCGCTGATCGGTTACTGCAACTTCATGACGCTGCGGTCGATGGTGTCGCGTGCGGAAGGAGCGCTGGAGAGCAGCGTATCGCTATTCTATCATCGCACCATCAAGCCGTTCGACGTGCTGTTTGCGCGCGCGTTGCTGGAACAGGCGGGGACGGTACTCGCTTTTTGCGTCCTCATGGGGCTGGCCGTGGCGACGGGCATCGCCAATCCGCCGGCGCGACCGCTGATCTACGGCGTGGGCGTCGTGGCGATGTTCCTGATTTCCTGGGGGCTGTCGATGGTGGTGTGCGGTATATCGCACGAGCGCCGCTCGGTCGGGCGCATGATCCACCCCTTGATCTACGTGCTCATGCCGCTGTCCGGTGCGTTCTTTACGATGAGTGCGCTGCCCAAACCCGTGCGCGACGTGCTGCTCAGCATTCCAATCGCCCATATCTACGAGATCATGCGCTATGGCTGGTTCAAGTCGGCGAAGCCCGACTTCATCGATGTCGGCTATCTGGTCGCGTGGATACTCGGCATGCTGTTGCTGGGCCTTCTTTTGATTTCGGTTGCCCGTAAACGTATTCACATGCCCTGATCGGCGAGCCGATAAGATATTGATCGTCAAGGGTAGGAAAAGGGGAGTGGCGCGTGCACGGGTTCATGACACCGGCTGACGCACAGGTCGAATCGAGTGTTCCCCCGGGCGTGCGCGCGCGGCGGCTTTGGCGCCGGTACAAGTGGTTTGTGCTGATCGTCATCGCCCCGACGCTGCTGCTGGCGGCGTATCTCTATGCCATGGCCTCTGACCAATATGTGTCCGAGGCGCATTTCCTGGTGCGCACGCAGGGCGGAAGCGACCCGGCGCCCTCGGCCGGCGGCATCACGGCCGCGCTTGGCTTCGGCGGCGGCGGTGCAGCGGCGTCGAGCGAAGCGCAGAGCGTATCGGACTATCTGACGTCCCATGACGTGGTCGATACGCTGCAGAAGCGGCTCAATCTGGTCGCGCTGTTCCGGCGCCCGGAAGCCGACATCGTCAGCCGCTTGCCGGTTTCCAATCCGACGCCGGAGTTCCTGCTGCGCTATTACCAGCAGCAAGTGGACGTTTATTATGACCTGGACAACGGCATCACGACGCTGAAGGCGCGCGCTTTCCGCCCGCAGGATGCCTATCAGCTTTCGCGCACCCTGCTGGCGCTGGGCGAGCAGCGGGTCAACGAGATGAACATCCGCGGCTTTTCCGATGCCGTATCCCTGTCCCGGCGCCAGCTGGACGAGGCGGAGAGGGCGCTGAGCGAGGTCCAGACTCAGCTCACCCGCTTCCGCCAGTCGGAACGCGATGTCGACCCGGCCGGCACGGCGCAGGCGCAGATCGGCCTGGTATCGCGCCTGTCGCAAGAGCTGTCGGCCGCGCGGGCTCAGCTTGCCACGACGCAGTCGCTGATCGGGGCGGACAGCCCCCAGGTGGTCGCGCTGCGCCAGCAGATCCGCAGCCTGGAGAGCCAGTTGGCGACGCAGAACAACCGGCTTGCCGGCGGCGCCAGTGCGATTGCCGAAGGGCTGGGCGGATATGAGCGACTGCGGATCCAGCAGGAGCTGCTGGCGAAGCGTTATGAATCGGCCAGCACGGTCTATCAGCAGGCGCGGCAGAATGCGGTGCGGCAGCAACTGTATCTTGTCCGCGTGGTCGAACCGAACATGCCGGTGAAGTCGCTGTATCCGCGACGTGCGCTGACCCTGCTGACGGTATTCTGCGCCTTGCTCGTGATCTATGCCATCGGCTGGCTGATCGCAGCCGGGGTTCGTGAGCACGCGGCCTGATCGCCGTCACGCCGCGCCGTGCCCGCGATGACCGCGCCGCCGCTTCTCCGATCGCCGCCCTTTCCATGGGTGACGGAGACTGTCGCGGCGGTATCACGTCCGGGGCGATCGCGGCTCACCGATCCTGACCGGCTGTTCGCCGTGGTGCGGGACGCGCGGGTGGGCGGCGACTTCTGGTGCGACCCGAACCCGGCGAAAGCGGACGCGCGCGAGGCGGCGATCATGGGCTGGATCGCCGGCGGCGCGCTGACCGTGGAGCGCCGTGACGAGGCAATCGCCGCGATCGAGGCGGCGGAGTATCGTGATCCGTTCAGCGGCGACGCGATCGACGCGCACGAGGCCGTTCGCATCCTTGCCGATTGGCGGGCGGCGTTCGACCGGAACCGGCAGATCGGCGTCGCGGTGGGCATGAGCCGGTGGAAGCAGGAGGCGATCGCCCGTTTCCTGTGGGATGGTCGCCGCTCGCCGCCGTTCGTCACCGCCGACCGAGCCATTGCGGTTGAAGCCGCCGGAGCGGCGATCGCGTATTGGCCGTCGCGTTCCCCGGAGGATTTTGCCGCGCGCGCGACCGGAAAGGGGGTAGCCGCCTGGCCAGTCGAGGACGGCTTCATCCGATCCGCGGGGCTGGGCGCGGAATGTCGGCCGCCGCTGTCGATCATCGTCGATCCCACCGGCGGCATTCACTTCGATCCCGACGCCCCCAGCGAGATCGAGCGTCTCCTTGCCAGCCACCCATTCGATGACGCGTTGTTGCGCCGGGCGAAGCGATTGCGCGAGCTGATCGTTTCAGCGCGACTGGGAAAATATGGCGTGGATCGCGGCGCGGTGCCGGATGGGTTGCCGGCGGACCGGCGCATCGTGCTGGCGATAGGCCAAGTCGCCGATGATCTTTCGGTAATTCGCGGCGGTTGTCCGGGCGTCGCCGGGTTTGTCTCACGCGTCCGTGCGCAGGAACCCGACGCCTTCATCGTCTATCGCCCGCACCCGGACGTAGTGGCGGGGCTGCGCGACGGTGATCTGGACGGCGAGCGGGCGGCTGATCTGGTGCTGCGCAACGGATCGCTCCTCGGGCTGATCGAGCGTGCCGATTCGGTGCATGTCGTCTCATCGCTGACCGGTTTTGAAGCGCTGCTCCGCGGCGTGCCGGTGACGGTGCACGGTATGCCTTTCTATGCAGGGTGGGGGCTGACCCGGGACCTGGCGGCTGTGCCGGCGCGTCGCGGGCGACAGCTTTCGATCGATGCGCTGGTCGCGGCGGCGTTGATCCTGGCGCCGCGATATCTTGATCCGGTGACGAACCTGCCGTGCCCTCCCGAAGTGCTGGTGAACCGGCTGGCCAGGGTGCATCAACCTGACGAGACGCTGCTCACCGGGTTTCGCCGCGCCTGGGGCATGGCGCGGCGTTCGCTTCGCCGGGCTGGTCAGCGGCCATGATGCTGGAGGGGCGCCGCAGCTTCCTGTTTCTTCAGGGCCCGCACGGCTCCTATTTTGCGCGCCTCGGCGGTGCGCTCGCGGCGCGCGGTCATCATGTCCACCGCATCAACCTGTGCGGCGGAGACCGGCTGGACTGGCCGGCGGATGCGGTGAACTATCGCGGGCGACTTCGGTCATGGCCGGTGTTCTTCGACGATTATATCGTCGATCACGGCATTACCGATGTGGTGCTGTTCGGGGACTGCCGCCCGCATCACAGCAGTGCCCATGGCATGGCGAAGCTGCGCGGCGTGCGTGTCCATGTGCTGGAGGAAGGCTATATCCGGCCGGACTATGTCACGCTGGAAGAAGGTGGCGTGAACGGCCATTCGCGCATGCCTCGGGACCCAGCCTGGTTTCGCGCGGAGGCGGCGCGCCTCCCTGCGGAGCCGGACGCCTTGCCGGTGCCCTCCAGCTTTCGTCGACGCGCGACCGAGACGATCCGTCATCTGGCGGCGACCATGGCGCTTGCGCCAATCTACCCGTTCTATAGCACCCATCGGCCGCAGCATCCGCTGATCGAAGCGACCGGGTGGGCCTTGTGGGCGGCCAACAGCCGCGTCGAAAAGCGCCTGTCGTCGCACACGCTGGCGCAGCTGATCGCGGAGCAGGACGAGCACCCGATCTTCCTGGCACCGCTGCAACTCAATTCCGACTATCAGTTGCGGGTCCATTCGCCGTTCGGTGACATGCGCGCTGCCTTGCGGTTCATCATCAAGAGCTTCGCCCGGTCGGCGCCCGCGCACACCCGTCTGCTGGTCAAGCGCCATCCGCTGGATAACGGGCTGGTCGCATGGCGCCGGATCACTCGCAGTCTGGCGCGCCGCTATCGCGTCGCTGACAGGGTTTATTATATCGGCGATGCGGACCTTGCCGACGTCCTGCCGCATGCGAGGGGTGCGGTGATGGTCAACAGCACGGTGGGCACGCTGGCTCTGAACCACGGGATACCGGTCGCCGTACTGGGTCATGCGGTCTATGACGTCGAAGGTGTCGTGCATCGCGGGCCGCTGGATGATTTCTGGCTCAATCCCATGCAGCCCGATGCCGAACTTTGGGCAGCGGTGCGCCGGGTGTTCATTGAGCGATCGCTGGTGCGCGGCGGATTTCTGAGCGAAGAAGGGTTGGCCATGTTGGTCGAAAACGCCATCCCTCGCCTGACCCGCCCGGCGCCGTCGCCCGTCGTGGCGGACAATGTGACCCGGATATCCCATTGGCGCTGAAACCGTTCCGTGCACCGGCGCAAATGCTGTTCAGCAAGGCCCTGCCAGGGATGGGCCGGCACAATCGACGCGCGCGCCGCCCGATCGTCTTCGACCTGTCGCGGCTGCTGAGCCGCGCGTATTTTACCACGCCGACGGGCATCGACCGGGTCGAATATGCCTATGCCGTCGCGTTGCTGGACCGGGTGCCTGACCGGCTGCGGTTCGCCGCCGTCCATCCGGCCGGCGGCTATTACGGACGTCTCGAGATCGGCGCGGTTCGCCAGTTCCTCGCCTTCACTCAGGCGCGATGGCAGACGCGCGGAGAAGCGGAGGCCGAGGTTCGCGCCCAGGCCATCCGGCACCTGTTCGCGCTGCGCCCGCGTGCCGTGCCCGTGCCGCTGGGCCAGCGCGTCTACCTGCAGGCCTCCCCGCATCATCTGGAGGACGGCAAGCTGGTGCGGAGCATCCTGCGCGCCGAGCGGGCGCGTTTCGTCAACCTCGTCCACGATGTGATTCCCGTCACTTACCCGGAGTTCGCGCGTCCGAACGGCGCGGCCGAACATGCGCGGCGGGTGCGGACGATCGATCGCTTCGCCGACGCGATCATCACCAACTCGCAAGCCACGCTGGACGCCCTGCGGCCGCACCTGAGCGGCCGGCAAAATCGCATCATGCGTGTGGCGCATCTCGGCTGCGAGTGGAGCGAGCCGGGGCCCGAGGCACCGCCGCCCGACGACACGCGCCCGTACTTCCTGTTCATCAGTACGATCGAGCCGCGCAAGAACCACCTTCTGCTGCTCAACGTATGGCGACGGCTGGCGGAGCTGCTGGGCGATGAAGCACCGCGGCTGATCCTGATCGGTCGGCGCGGCTGGGAGAATGAGAACGTCATCGACGTGCTGGAGCGATCGGTGACGCTGCGCGGCCTGGTGGTGGAGCATGCCGACCTCGATGACCGTCATCTCGCCCAGTTGCTCGGCGGTGCGCGAGCCGTTCTGCTGCCGTCGTTCGCCGAAGGCTATGGCATGCCGGTCGCGGAAGCGCTGGCGGCGGGCGTTCCGGTGATCTGCAGCGATATCGAGGCACTGCGCGAAGTCGGTCACGACGTTCCCGACTATCTCGATCCGCTCGACGGGCTGGGGTGGCTGGAGATGATCCTGGACTACACGAAGCCGGATTCGCCGCGCCGCGCCGCGCAACAGGACCGGATGCTAAGCTGGTCTCCGGTCAGCTGGGACCGGCATATCGACATCGTCCTGGAGGTGATCGAAGCGCTGGCCGACCAGCGCAATTCCTGATCAGCCGCGCATCAACAGCAGCATCTGATCGTCCACCGGCGAGGCCTGCAGAATCTGTTCACGAGTCCGCGCCTCCACGCCGCGCGCCAGATCCACCTCTCCCAACGAAAAGCCGAACGACTGGATCTCGTCGAGGAACCCGCCCGGGTCGGCATAGCGCGCCGAGGTGAATTCGAGGAGGATCGTCAGGGGCCGCTGCTGGTTGAGCACCCCGGACAAGCCGCGCCAGATCGCCTCTTCGGCGCCTTCTGCATCGATCTTGATGAAATCCGCGCCAGCGGCGCCCGGGATCTGATCGGCTCGCATCAGCGGAACGGAAATCATCCCGGGGGTGGGGACGCCCTGCACGACATGGGCGTTCTTGGGCTCGTTGCGGGGAACATCAAGCGAGGCGATGCCCTGCGTGTCGCCCAGCGCCATTTCATGCACGGTGGTTCGCCGTTCGAAGCCGTTGATTGCCACGGTGCGGCGCAGCAGCTCGGCAATCGGAGGGTTGGGCTCGAACGACAGCACCTTGCCCGCCGGCCCGACCAGATCGCCCATCAAGACCGAGAAATATCCGCAATGCGCGCCGATATCGATCGCCGTCATGCCGGGCTTGATCAGGTGGACGATCGTCTCGGTGTTCCACATCTCCCAATAGCCGTCGAGCATGAGGTGGCTCGCGACGCCGATATCGTTTGTATCGACATACATCTTGTAGCGGCCCAGGACGCGGCACAGAGCGGTGTGATCGCCGAGATAAGCGGTCTGACAATGGCCGCGAATGATCGCCTCGTGCCGCCAGCGCTCGCCGCCGCGCAAATCCCATATGTCGAAGATCGCCCCGCGCGCTTCGCCGTGGCGGCGAATGTCGGCAGCAGTGGCCTGTTGATCCAGGAAGCGCATGTGTAATCCTCAACCGACGGCCGGGCCGGATCCTATATGGGCCCGAACCATCATCGTCACGCGATTACATCGTCGGTCGATCTCCGGACGATGATGCCGAAGGGGACAGCCTCGTCCTCCTTCTCGGCATGGCGCAACTGAGCCGCGATATGGCCCAGCGCCGCAATGCCCAGAACGACGCGATTGAGCGCATTGCGATCCATCCGGTGGCTCGTCGTGAAGAGATGAACGCCCAACCCGCCCGGGCGCAATCGTTCGAGCAGTTCTTCGATCATTCCCAGCGCGCGGGTCGAATCAGCGTCGTCGAGCACCGCGGCGCGGCTCCAGATGAAGTCGAAGCCGCGGCCCGTCCCCATTGCGTTGAAGTGGCGCGCGCAGGCGCCCGCAACCGATTCGTCCTTCTCGACAATGATCGATTGCACGTCGCACCCGGCCGCGGCGACGGCGCTGGCGGCGGGATCGGCGCTCCGTGCAAGGCCCATGCCGCGCGCACCGGCTTCCATGCGGCCATAATGTTCGAGCACGCGCACGATATAGGCGGTTTCCCACCGCTGCATGACGGGAAGATCGGGCGGGAGACCCGCGGACAGCCGCGCGAAGTGCGCCTCGCGGGTCTGATCAGGCGTGAAGCCCTGCGACACCGGCCAGGCAAGCGAGGGCGCGCCGTTCCCGCTGAGCCCGGCGACGCGGCGCGCGCGCATCCTGCCGAAGAGGCTGCGTGCGTGCGACGGATCATCCATCTCCGTCGATCGTGGGCCCAGCGTGACGTCAATGGCGGTCGCATGCGCGTCGCATTCGCCAAACACATATCCCATGACGGCATAGCGCGCGCCGGGCACGGCCTCGAAGGCGAGCTTCATGCTGCGCTTCGTCTTGGCGAGCGAGGGGAGGAGGGCGGTCAGCTTTCCCTGTTCGGTCACCTCCGGCCGGGCGCCGGGCAGGTGCTGGAAGATGCGCACCGCGATCATCCCGGCCTCAGCTTCCAGATCGGCGAACGACACCTGCGCCATGGCCGGGCCAGGCGGCTGCGCCACGTAGGAGGTATGAAAGACGTAATTGCCGTCGTCAGCCTTGTCCGGACCGCCCAGGGGCCGGATGCGGCTGCGCTGCGCCGGCCAATAGCCGAACGGGTCAAGGGTTTGCACGGTCATCGTGAAGAAGTGCGTAAAGGGCGCTGCGGCATCGCCGCGATCCTAATCGAGCGATGTCGCCAGTGGCAATCGGGTGCGGCGCACTTGTGTCGTTCGCACGTGTGCGCCATGCATTCGCCCATGCGAGGTTGGGCATGACGGGTTGGAGACAGCGTAGCCGCCGCCCGGTACCCGGCCCCGTCATGCCGCCCCTGGAGCCGCTTTCGGATGTGCCGGCGCTTACGCCTGGGTCGGCGCCGTCGATACCTTCGGAAGTGCACAGGGCGGTCAGCCGGGAAGCGGAACTCCGGCCCGCGGAACGCTGGCGCAAGATCATGGCCCTGGCAGAAGCAATGGCGCAGCACCGCGAGGAGAGCGCGTCGCTTGCCGCGGGGCTTGCCTATCCCGTTGAAGCCTATGACCAGTTCCGGCGTGATTACCCGTTGCGTCCGCCGCCCGCGCCGTGCGCCCAATTCCGAGTGACGGTGGCGATCGACGCGCGAACCGCTGCGCCTTTTCTGATCCGCGCTACGTTGCGCAGTCTGCAGGATCAGTCGGTCGCGACCTGGCGCGCGCTGGTCATCGCACCGACAGACATAGCGACGGGGCCGATCGGCTCCTTCGCCGCCACCGACGATCGCATCGTCTTCGCTGACCGGCTTCGTGCCGATGCCATAATTGGGGACGGCGCTGTTGTGATGGTTGACGCCGGGACGGCACTCGACCCCGCGGCGTTGGCGTGGCTTGGCTTCGCGCTTGACAGAACGCATGCGGTGGCGGCGTTTGCCGATTACGACCATGGCATTGCCGATCCGGCCTTTCGCATCCTGCGGGCCGATCCGATGCTGTACGGTGTCTTCGACCAGCAGCTCTGCCAACAGGTGCCGCCCGCTGTGGTTGTGCTTGCGGCAGGCGTGGCTGACAAAGTGGGCGACGGTGAGTTGCTTGGGGGAAGCGGGCGGCTGCGCGCGCTGAACGCCTGTGCGGCGCTGGAAGGCATCGCTGCCGTGCCGCGCATCCTGGCCACCAAGCTGAGCCCGCCACTTATCGCGCGAGGCGGCCTGCGCGATGCCCGTGACGAAACACCCGGATATCTCACGCCGGTGGCCCCTGTACCCACCGCTGCGCCTGCGCCAGCCCCGCGTGACGACCGGATCGCCGTGGTGATTCCGACGCGCGATGCGGCCGGGCTGCTCGCCCGCGCTGTCGATAGCTTGCGCGCGACCGCACGTATGGCGGACCGCCTCGACATCATCGTCGTCGACAATCGCAGCGCAGAGCCCGAAACCACGGCCCTTTTCGATCGCCTCGTTGCCGAGGGTGCAGCGCGAATTGTGCCCTTCGACTCGCCGTTCAACTGGTCCCTGGCGTCAAATATCGGTGCCGCCGCGAGCGACGCATCGATCGTCGCATTCGTGAACAACGACATCGAAATGCTGTCGAGGGGCTGGGACGACGCGCTGGTGGCCGCCCTGCACCAACCGTCGGTGGGGGCGGTGGGTGCGCGACTGATTTATCCCAACGGCACGATCCAGCACGCCGGCGTCGCCGCTGGCTTCGGACCGGGCGGTGCGGAACATGAGGGGAGGGGCGCGCCGGCCCAGGAGCCGGGGCCGGGCCGGCGCTACATCACCACTCATGCGGTAGCATCGGTCACGGGAGCGTTCCTGGCGGTGCGACGGGAGGAGTTCAATCGGATTGGCGGTTTCGACGCGGCGCGACTGATGATTGCGCATAGCGACGTAGACCTTTGCCTGAAGCTGCGCGAACTGGGGCGCATCATCCTGTATGAGCCGGCGATCGAAGCGATCCATCACGAAGGCGCAACGCGGGGACTGAACCAGACTTGCGCCGCGGTAGCATGGGACGAGGGCGAGCGGGCCGATCTGCTGGAGCGCTGGGGCGCGGCGCTGTTCGATGACCCCGGGATCAGCCCCTATTGGCGGCGTGGCGACCAACCGTTCGCGCTGTTGCAGGAACCGACCATGCGGGAGATCCTGGCGCACATCGACCGCAGTGCCAGCAGGAAGCCGTGGCTGCCCCGCCGGTCGGCCGAGCCGGGCCGCGGGGGTGTATGATCAACGTGGCGCTGGAAATCCTTAACCGGTGTCGGGAACAAGGGTGAGCGGCGCGAATGGGGGCGTGAACGGGGGAGCGATGGGGCGCAGTGTGATCTCACGAGTGATGAGGGCGCTTGGCCTGGCCCGGCTGACGCGTTCGGCGGCGTCGGTACACCGAACGCGCGGCGATGAGGCGCGCGACAGCGGGGACTGGCCCCGCGCTGCCGAGCATTACCGCCAGTATGTCGCCGCGCAGCCGGATGCCTTTCCGATCTGGGTGCAGCTTGGCCATGCCTTGAAGGAAGCCGGGGAGTGGGCAGAGGCCGAACAAGCCTATCGGCGAGCCGAAGCGATCCGGCCGGGTGACCCGGACTTGGCGCTGAACCTTGGACATCTGATGAAATCCACGCGTCGGCGGGCCGAGGCGACGCGCTGCTACCAGCGAAGCTTTGATCTCGACGGCAATCTGGCCGCGCGGTCAGAACTGGAAGCACTGGGCGTGACGCCGGAACGAAACCTGACCGAGCGACGCGTCGGCGCCGATCGTCCGATGGTGGGGGCCGTCGACCGGGTCGACGGAATACAGGTGCGCGGCTGGGCAGTAGAGCCGGAGCGGGCGGCGGGTGCGGCGCGGGTTGAGGTGGTGACGGAAGCTGGCCGCGTCATCGGCACCGGCGTCGCGACACAGGTGCGCGCCGATCTGGCCGCAGCCGGCATCTCGGACGGGCCGTCCGGATTCACGTTATTCGTCGACGCCGATGACCTGGCCGGCGAGACGATCCTCGCCGACGTCCGCTTGAAATCGACCGGCGATCTGCTCGACGGTTCGCCGCTGCCAATCACCCTGCCCAGCTCGGCCGAGGCGAATGATACGCGGCGGGTGTCATCGGCCCGCTGCACCTATGCCAAGCCGCTGGAACAGGTGGCGGGGGAGCATGCGATCTTCGTCGCCTATGCGGCGACCGGCATGGTCCAGCCGTTCGTCCGGCGATTTCTGCGCATGCTGGCGGCGGAGGGCATTACCGTATCCCTGGTCGTCAATGCCGACCGTCCTGTGCTGCTCGACGACGACCTGCTCGATCTGGTCGGCAGCGCAATGGTGCGGGAGAACAAGGGATACGATTTCGGCGCGTGGGCGCATCAACTGCGCCTTGAACCACGTCTTTTCGGCGCCGAGGCGCTGTACATCATCAACGACAGTATCTTCGGCCCCAGCGCCGCTGCGCCGTTTGCCGAGACGATTGCCGCGATCCGGGCGAACCCGGCCGATCTGGTGGGGCTCACCGAATCGCTGGAGCGCGGCTGGCATCTGCAGAGCTACTTCCTGCGCGTAAGCGGCGCGCTTCTGTCTTCTTATGCCTTTCAGTTGTTCGTCAATTCGGTTCGCGTGATTGCCGACAAGGACGAGATCATCAACGCTTATGAGGTGCCGCTGAGCGAGCGCGTATGCGCCGCCGGCTTCACGGCGGACAGCATTTTCAAGGTGGACGAAGCCCGAAATCCCACACTTTTCGCCTGGGAGCGGCTACTCGAAGCAGGCTTTCCCTTCGTGAAGCTGCTGTTGGTTCGCGGACGCTTTCCTGAGGTCAATACAAAGGGCATCAAGAAGACGCTGGAGCGGCTCGGGTTCGACCGGTCGCTGCTCGATGCCACCTTGCGCTACGGTGCGGAAGAGGCGCTGCCCGATGCCGGTTACCCGCTCTTGGCAAGGCCGCGAACCCGGACCGACGCGGCCCAGGCCATGCCGGCCCGACCGTATAAAGTGGCGTTTTACGGGCCCTGGAACTACGACAACGGCCTGGGTTCGGCCAGTCGCGGCATCATCGCCGCCATTCGGCAGACCGGTGTCCGGCTGAACCTGCATCCGATCCGCAAGCCGTTCCATATCCACAGGCCGCTGTCGCCAGCGCACGACGTCACTGATTTCGACGGGCCAGCCGATGTCGCGATCATTCATCTGAACCCCGATTCCTGGCACTTGTTGACCGACGAGCAGCGCACCGAAATCAGCCGTGCGCGACGCCGCATCGGTTATTGGGTGTGGGAGATGGAACAGTTGCCGCCGGGGTGGCGGCGCGAATTTTCCTCGGTCGATCGGATCTGGGCGCCGAGCGGCTATAATGCGGCGCTGTTTGCGGCTGAGGACGAAGCGCCCGTCGACACGATCCCGCACGCCGTTGCCGTGCCGGCGGACCTGCCCGGCGACCCCATGGTGATCCGTTCCGCGTTGAACCTGCCGATCGACCGGCGGATGATCCTCTATGTCTTCGATGGCGCAAGCTATCTTGTCCGAAAGAACCCGGCGGCGCTGATCCGAGCTTTCGCGGCGAGCGATCTGGCGGCCGCCGGCTGGTGCCTCGTGCTGAAGACCAAACACCTGATGGACCGCGCGGAAGAAGGAGCAGCGCTGGCCGCGCTCGCGCAATCCGTCGCTGGTGTGATCTTGCTGGACCGATCGCTCAGCGATCAGGAACTATCGAACTTGGTGGCTTCGTGCGACATCTACGCCTCTCCACACTGTGCCGAAGGCTTTGGCTTGACGGTCGCCGAAGCGATGGCGGCGGGTCGGGTGGTGGTCGCGACAGATTATAGCGGAACGACCCAGTTCCTCGACGAAGGCTGCGGATATCCCGTCCGGGCGACATCTTGGACGCTGGACGAAGATTTCGGACACTATGCGACTGGTGGCACGTGGGCGCGCATCGATGAGCAGGCGCTTGCCGAGGCACTTTCTGACGCGGCGGCCCATGTCGAGAGCGGGGAAGTCGGCATCGGCCGAGCGGCCCGGACCCGCGTGGCGGAACAATTGTCGGCCACGGCTGTCGGGTCAGCCATTTCGGCCAGCCTCGATGCCGTGCTCGCCGAGAAGGAGCACCCTGGCCGTCCGATGATCCGGATCGAGCCAAGCGATACCGGCATATCTCTGGACGGCGTGGCGCAGGGAACGGGCTTGTCGGTGCAGCGCCTTGCCGGCCGTAGCCTTACTCCTCGCGAGGACGGGCTGGCGGCGGTGGCGAACGACCGCGACGCATGGTTGATGATCGCCCCGGAAGAAGGCAGTTACCACCCCCTGACAGTCCGCCTGTTCGAACGTGCGGCGGCCTCCCGGCCCGACGTGGCGCTGTTTCATGGCGACGACGTGGCCCTTGGCGAGCCTGATCCACTCGATCAGATCAGGCTCAAGCCAGACTTCGACCGGACGATGTTCGCCGCGCAGGATTATATCGGCGCGCCGTTGTTCATCCGCGGATCCGTGCTGCACGAACTCGGTGGCTTGCAGCCGGCGCTTGGCGATGCGGCGCTTTATGATCTGGTGCTGCGCGTGGCGGAGCGGGGGATGTCGATCGGGCGGATCGCGGAGGTTCTGCTGGTTCAGCCCGGTCAACGGGCGCACGCCCCGCTGGAGGCGCGGCAGATGATGATCGGGCAGTCGCCGCTATATGCCGGCTGTGATGTACGCCCCGGAGGTGGATCCGGCCTCCTGCAACTGGAGCCGCAATTTCCTGGAGAGCGGCCGCACGTCTCTCTTTGCATTCCCACGCGCCGATCGGCGCTCGAGGACGGAGGGGGCAGCTATGTGGAGCGGCTGCTGAAGAGCCTCTCCACCGTGAATTGGCC
>JBELMF010000066.1:0-16381 GCA_042096015.1 Sphingomonas sp. | reverse complement strand
GGCGCCCACCGACATCACCCTCGTCATGACCGACCCGCGCGGCATCGCCGCCGCCTCGGCCGCCGAGGGCACGCGCGGCAACGGCAATCTCGCCGCGCTCGAAGCGCTGCGCACCGGCAAGGGCTTCGAGGGCACGCTGACCGGCATGGTCGCCGACAATGCCGCCGCGATCCAGGCGCGCGGCGTGGTCGCCGATGCGCAGGCCGCGATCCGCGACGGGGCGGTCGCCGCGCGCGATTCCATCTCGGGCGTCGATCTCGACAGCGAGGCGGTCGATCTGCTGCGCTTCCAGCAAGCCTATCAGGCATCGAGCCGGGTCATCTCGATCGCACGCGACACCTTCCAGACCCTGCTGGATATCCGCTGATGGCCGTCAATCTTTCGACCAACCTGTTCTACAGCCGCACGACCGCGTCGATGCAGAAGCTGGCGGCGCAGTTCGACAATCTCAACGAGCAGATCTCCACCGGCAAGAAACTGATCGCGCCGTCCGACGACAGCGTCGGCTATCAGCGGCTGCAGGTCATCAACCGTGCCAATGCCGATGGCGTGCAGGACGCCGCCAACGTCACGATCGCGCAGTCGGTGCTGCAACAGGCCGGCACCAGCCTGTCGCAGATGACCGACCAGCTCCAGCGCGCGTCGGAACTGGTGATCCAGGCCAAGACCGGCACCAACTCGGCCAGCGCCACCGACGCCATCGCGACCGAGCTGGAGGGCATCCTCCAGTCGATCGTCTCGCTGGCCAACGGCAAGGACGCGCGCGGCATGCCGCTGTTCGGCGGTAAGGACGCTGACGCGGCGGCGGTGACGCTGGGCGCCGGGGGCAGCCTCGGCTTTGCGGAGGGCAAGGCGGCGGCGATGCCGATCGGCGACGGCCAGAGCGTCGAGGCGACCGTCAACGCGAAGGATTTCCTGTCGGTCGAGGGCGGCGGCGATCTCGGCAGCGCGCTGACCACGATCGTGGCGGCGCTGCGAGCGGGCGGGACGGTGCCGGAAGGCGCATCGGACACGCTGACCGCCGTCTCGGACCAGGTCACCGCGACGCAGACGTCGCTCGGCGCGCGCGAAGCGCGGGTCGATCTCCAGGCGGCCCAGATCAAGAGCGCCGCCGACGATCGCGAGGTGACGCGTTCGGGCATCGAAGACGCCGACGTGACCGAGACGGTGATCGAGCTGCAGAAGACGATGACGATCCTGCAGGCGACGCAGGCGAGCTTCTCCAAGCTCTCCAGCCTGTCGCTGTTCGATTATCTGCGGTGACGCCTGCTTCCCTCCCCCTTTGCGGGAGGGGCGCTTCTTACTCCCCTCCCGCTTGCGGGAGGGGCGCTCGTTACTCCCCTCCCGCTTGCGGGAGGGGTTGGGGGAGGGCCTGTCACCCATGACAGCGCCCGTGGACACGCCCTCCCCTGCCCCCTCCCGCAAGCGGGAGGGGAATTTGCGGTAACCACTTGGCTACCTTGTCCGATTAACCATCGATTGCAGCAGTACGGGAAAAAGCCATGTTCGCCGCCATCGGCCTCGTCGTCCTCATTGCCATGGTCTTCGGCGGCTTCGCCTTCACCGGCGGGTCGCTCGGCCCGGTGCTGCACGCGCTGCCGCACGAGATGCTCATCATCGGCGGCGCCGCGGCGGGCGCGCTGATCATCGGCAATTCGGGCAAGGAGCTGAAGGCGATGGGCGGCGGCCTCGCCAAGGTGTTCAAGGGCCCCAAGTACAAGAAGCAGGATTATCTCGACGTCATCTTCCTGGTCAGCAAGCTGATGAAGATGCTGCGCATGGAAGGGCCGATCGCGCTGGAGCCGCATGTCGAGGACCCCAAGTCTTCCGCGGTGTTCGCCGAATACCCACGCCTCCTGGCCGATCACACGCTCGTCAACCTGATCGCCGACACGCTGCGCCTCGTCGTCGTCTCCTCGGGCACGCTCGATGTGCATGCCGTCGAAGAGGTGATGGATAACGCCATCAAGACCCACCACCACGAGGTGGAAGCGCCCCACACCACCCTTTCCTCGCTAGCGGATGCCCTTCCCGCGCTGGGCATCGTCGCCGCGGTGCTCGGCGTGGTGAAGACGATGGGCTCGATCGACCAGCCGCCGTCGGTATTGGGCGGGATGATCGGTTCGGCACTGGTCGGCACGTTCCTCGGCGTGTTGCTCGCCTATGGCATCGTCTCGCCGCTCGCCTCGCGCCTGCAGCAGGTGATCGATGCCGATGCGGCGATCTACCATGTCGTCAAGCAGATCATCATCGCCTCGCTCCACGGCCATCCGCAGCCGCTGGTGATCGAGGCGGCACGCTCGGGCATCGCCCACGTCAACCAGCCTGGCTTCGCCGAGGTGTTCGACGGTTTGCGGGGCAAGTAAATGGCAGCGCGCGCGCCGCACGGGGCGAACCAGCCGCCCAAGATCATCGTCAAGAAGATCTATATCGAGGGGCACGGCGGCCATCACGGCGGCGCGTGGAAGGTCGCCTATGCCGATTTCGTGACGGCGATGATGGCGTTCTTCCTTCTCATGTGGCTGCTCGGCGCGACGACGGAAAAGCAGCGCAAGGGCATCGCCGACTATTTTGCGCCAACCGTCCTCAACACCAAGTCGCTCGGCATCGGCGGCAGCGGGCTGCTCGGCGGCCAGTCGGTTACCTCGCAGGAGAAGACCGGCACCTTCGACGGCAATTCGCGCATGCCCACCATCGTCTCGCGCACCGACGGCAGCGGCGGGCCGCAGATGGGCACCGGCAAGAAGGGCTCGCTGCGCAGCCCCGAGGCGATCGCCGCCGAGGACCGGAAGAATTTCGCCAAGCTGAAGCAACAGGTGGAGCAGCAGCTTCGCGAGCGACAGGGGCTGGCCGCGCTGGCCAAGCACATCCGCTTCACCATGACGCCGAACGGCATGCGCATCGATCTGGTCGATGATGCGGATTATTCGATGTTCGCGCTCGGCACCACCGCGCTGGAAAGCGACGCCTCGTCGCTGATCGGCATGGTGGCGGAAGGAATCCGGCCGACGCAGAACCCGATCATGATCCGCGGCCATACCGACAGCCTGCCCTATGGCGACCCGCGCGCAATGAACAACTGGATGCTGGCCACCGGCCGCGCCGAGGCGACTCGCCGGCGGCTCGCGCTGGGCGGCATTCCGGAGACTCGCTTCTACCGGATCGAAGGCGTCGCCGATCGCGAGCCGATGATCGCCGACAATCCGCAGGATCCGCGCAACCGCCGCGTCGCGATCACCCTGTTGTATCGGGCCGGCGCGTTCGGCCGGTAAGCACCGTTCCGCGGAATACGCCACGCCGCGTCGACCATACTTGGCGTCATCGCCGGGAGCGGGTACAGCCGCGTGCTTGTCCCGGGGGGGATCTGTGTTTTTGTCAGCGGTTATCAGGAGCAGGACGGCAACCCGAGTTGCGGCCACAGCGCTTGCGCTCGTGACGCTCGCCGCGCCATCCGGCGCACAACAGGGATCGGCACCGAACCCCCCCCTGCTTCCCACCCACAGTGGCGATCCCATGGCCATCCGGGCCGCCGACGATCCCCTGCTCGGCCTGGTTCAGCGCACCGCGCCGATCGAGGTGCTACAGCGGATCGTCACCGAAACTGTCGCGCGCGCGCCGGAGGCTGCCGAAGCAGTTGCCTATCGTGATCAGGCCGACGCGGCCCTTGGCGAAGCGAAATCGGTGCGCCGGCCGAGCGTTGACGTGACGATCACCAGCTACAAGGTGCTCTCGCGCAACTTCGGCAACAATGTCGAGAACATCATCGAGGAATCGCGCCCCGGCCACCGCACCGATCAGTTGCTGACGGTCGACCAGCTGCTGCTTGACGGCGGCAGTGCCAATGCGCGGATCGGCGCCGCCCGTGAGCGGCTCCGCGCGGCCGAGACCGACGTGCTCGGCGCGCAGGATCGCGTGGCGCTGCAGACGCTCGCCTCATGGTACGACGTCTTCACCTATCGCGCCTTGGTGGCACTCTCCACCGCCTTCGCCGCCAGCCAGCGCGAGCTGCGCGTCATGGTGCAGGAACGCATCCGCCGCGGGGTATCGGCAGAGGCCGATATCGCGCGCGTGGATAGCTACATCGCCTCTGCCGATGCGCGCCTCGCCCGTTTCCGTCGGCTGGAGGCGCAGGCCGAGGCGCGATTCCAGTCGTTGACCGGCACGCCGCCGCCCGCCGGCCTGTCGCGGGCTCCGTTCATCGGCCAGGCGACGATCAGCAAGGATCTGGCCGTCGCGCGCGCGCTCGACGTGCCGGCGGTACGCTCCGCTTTGTCCGTGGCGGAAGCGTCGCGCAACGATGCCAAGGCTGCGCACCGCGATCGCCTGCCGACGATTTCCGCCGGGGTCGATGCGGGCCGCTACGGCATTTACGAAACGCCGCGCGACTATGACGTGCGCGCCCGGATCACCCTGCGCCAGCGCTTGTGGGGCGGGATCGAGGAACGCGACCACCAGGCCCGGGCCCGCGCCCGTGCCGCCGAAGCGCGCGCCCTGCGCGTGCAGACCGAGGCGGCGCGCGACGCGGAGATCGCCTGGTCCGACGTTAAGGCGCTGGAGGAACAGCGCATCGCGCTGGAGGCCACCTATCTCGCCAGCCGCCGCTCGCGCGACACGATCGCCGAGCGGTTCCGCGTCGCCTCGGGCACCCTGTTCGACGTGATCGGCGCGGAGGACAGCTATTTCGAGACGGCCGTCGGCTATCTCCAGTCGGTCACCGAACTCGACGCTTCCCGATACGTGCTGCTGTCCAAGACCGGGCAGCTGCTCCCCACGCTCGGCATCACCGATCCAGCCCAAGGACGCCAGCCATGAGCGACCATACGCTCGTCCCCGATCCCAAGAAGCGTTTCGCGCCCTGGTTGCTCGAGCCGATGCTCGAGAACAAGCAGACCTATTTCAAGGTCGCGGCGGCGGCGGTGCTGATCAACGTCTTCGCACTCGTCACGTCGCTGTTCTCGATGGTGATCTACGATCGCGTGATCCCCAACAATGCGATGTCGAGCCTTGTCGCGCTGTCGATCGGCTTCGCCTTCGTGATCATCTTCGATTTCGTCCTGAAGATGCTGCGGTCCTATTTCGTCGACATCGCGGGCGCGGACATCGATCATCAGGTCGGCGAGCGGGTGTTCAAGAAGCTGCTGGCGATCCGGCTCGACCACAAGAAGGGCTCCACCGGCGCACTCGCCGGGCTGATGCGCGAACTGGAGGCGCTGCGGGACTTTTTCGCCTCGGCGACCTTGTCGGCGATCGTCGACTTTCCGTTCCTGATCCTCACCGTTGCGGTGATCTGGGCGATCGGCGGCAAGGTGGTCATCGTCCTCCTGATCATCATTCCGGTCGTGCTGCTCACCGCCTGGGCGACCAATCCGGCGCTGGAGCGGCTGACCGCGCGTACCCTGCGTGAAGGCCTATCGAAGCAATCGGTGCTGGTCGAGACGATCGGCGGGCTCGAAACGGTGAAGGCGTCGGGCGCCGGGCCGATGCTCACCGGCCGCTGGCTGTCGGCGGTACGCCAGCAGTCCGATTCATCGCTGCGCCAGCGGCTCATTTCCAGCATCGCCATCACCGTCGCGGGATCGGCGAGCACCGTCAGCTATGCCGCGGTGGTGATCGTCGGCGTCAACCTGATCGCCAATCGCGAGCTGACCTCGGGCGGCCTCATCGCCTGTTCGCTGCTCGCCGGCCGCGCGATCGCGCCGCTGGCGCAGATCTCGCAATTGCTCGCGCGGCTCTCCGCGACGCGCACTGCCTATCGCCAGATCAACGCTATGATGGAGCAGCCGAGCGAAGGGCCGGAGGGCGAGCCGCTGATGGTGGCGACGCTCACCGGCAAGATCGAATTCCGCAACGTCACCTTCCGCTATCCCGGTGCGGCCGAGCCGGCGTTGCAGGGGATCACCTTCACGATCGAGCCGGGCGAGCGCGTGGCGCTGCTCGGCCGCGTGGGATCGGGCAAGTCGACGATCACACGGCTGATCCTGGGGCTCTATCCCCCCGAGGACGGCCTCGTGATGGTCGACGGCACCGATCTGCGCCAGATCGATCCCGCCACGCTGCGTGCGCAGATGGGCGTGGCGATGCAGGACAGCGTGCTGATGACGGGCAGCGTGCGCGAGAATATCGGCCTGGGCCGCGCGGGCATCGACGACGCCGAGATGCTGCGCGCGTCGCAGCTGTCGGGCACGCACCAGTTCATGGGGCAGATCGCCAACGGCTATGACCTCAAGCTCGCCGACCGCGGCGAAGGCTTGTCGGGTGGCCAGCGCCAGTCGATCGCGATCGCCCGCGCGCTCGCCGGCCGGCCGCAGATGCTGGTGTTCGACGAACCCTCCGCCAGCATGGACACGCAGACCGAACAGGGGCTGATCGAGCGGCTCCAGAACGAGGTGCAGGGGCGCACCATGGTGCTCGTCACGCACCGCCCGCCGCTGCTCCAGCTCGTCCAGCGCATCATCGTCATGGAGCGCGGCCGCATCGCCATGGACGGCCCGCGCGACAAGGTGATGCAACAGCTTACCCGCCCCAAGGTGGCCTGAGATCATGTCCGACGCATCCGCGCCCATACCCGCCAACGCCGCCGCAGCACCCGTCGCCGCCGAGCCCGGCCGGCTGGAAGACCTGGCGCGGCGCATCAAGCCGCGCCAGGCCTCCAACGTCCTGCTCTGGGCGATTGTCGCCTTCTTCGTGATCTTCGTCGTCTGGGCGTCCTGGGCGACGCTCGACCGTACGGTGCGGGGGCCGGGCCGCATCATCGCCAGCTCGCAGCTGCAGACCGTGTCGAACCTCGAAGGCGGCGTGGTGAAGGAGATTTTGGTGCGCACCGGCGAGGTGGTGCGCGCCGGACAGGCGATCGTGCGACTTGATCCGACCGCGACCGGTGGTGAGCTCGGCTCCGGCGAGGCGCAGACCGCGGCGCTACGGGTGAAGATCGCGCGCCTCAAGGCCGAGGTGCTCGGCCGCGAGCCGGTCTATCCGGCGGCGACCGACCCGGTCACCGCGGAGCAGATCGAGATTGAAAAGGCGCTGCATGCCGCGCGGATGCAAGAGCTCGCCGGCATCACCGGCGCTTATGGAGCGCGCAGCGTACAGGCGACCCGTGCGGTGGCGGAGGCCCAGTCGGCGCTCGCCGCCCGCCAGAGCGCGCGCGATGCGCGGGCGACCGAATTGGAAACGATCCGCCCGCTCGTCCAGAAGGGGATCGAGCCCCGGCTGGCGCTGACCCAGGCGGACAGCGCGGCCAGCGTTGCGGCAAGTGAAGCCGCGCAGGCGCAGGCCGCGCTTGCCCGCGCCACCGCAGGCGTCGCCGAAGCCCGCGCCAGCCTCGCCCAGGCGCGACAGGACTGGCGCGCGCGTGCCGCGGACGAGCTGGCCAAGGCGCAGGCGGAGCTGGCGGCACGCTCCTCCACCATCCCCGCGCTGGAGGCGCGGGTCGAGCGGACGACGGTTCGCGCGCCCCTCGCGGGGCGGATCAACCGCGTGCTGGTGACCACCGTCGGCGCAGCGGTCTCCCCCGGCGCGCCGATCGCGGAAATCTCGCCCATCCGCGATACGTTGCTCGTCGAAGCGCGCATCCGGCCGGAGGATATCGCCCGCGTGCGCACGGGCCAGCACGCCCGGATCAACATCACCGCCTATGACAGTTCGATCTATGGCTGGATCGACGGCAAGGTGGAATCGCTCTCACCCGACGCGATCGTCGATGAGAAGGCGCAGACCAGCTATTACAACGTCTATGTCCGTACCGACACCAAGGGCCTGCTCGATCGCCGCACGGGCAAGATGCTGCCGATCGGCACGGGCATGACGGCGGAAGTCAATCTGCTCGGAGATCCGCGGACGGTGATGCAGTACATCCTGACGCCGATCACGCGATTGTCGGAGCGCGCCTTCCGGGAGTGAGGATCTGCCGGCCCACCAACATCACTCGTCATCCCGGGCTTGACCCGGGATCCAACCATCCGCAGGCGCTGTCTCCAGAAATCAGGCGGAAGCGCACGCGGCACATTGGATCCCGGATCAAGTCCGGGATGACGGAGTCTTCAAGGCGCCTGACGTGGCCTAAGGCGGACAGCACGCCAGAGCGAACGAAAGCCTACGGCTCGTCGCGATAGATCGCCACCACCGGCGCGCTCCCCGCGCTCACCCGCCCGCGATACATGCCCGGCGTGTTGTAGCTCCACGCCGTCGTGCCCGCCGGCGTGTTGACGATCACGCCGCCATCGCCGCCCAGCGCCTTCACCTCCGCCATCACGGTGTCGGCGGCAACCTGCGGCGCCTCGCCCTTGAAGCGGATGCGCGCGCAGATCTCGTGCGCCACGCCCTCGCGGATGAAATATTCGCCCGCGCCGGTCGCCGATACCGCGCAGGCGCGATCGTCGGCATAGGTGCCCGCGCCGATCACCGGTGCATCCCCGATGCGGCCCCAGCGCTTGCCCGTCAGCCCCCCGGTCGAGGTCGCCGCCGCGACATGGCCGCTGGTGTCGCGCGCCACCGCGCCGACGGTGCCATATTTGCGATCCACGTCGAACCACGACAGCTGCTTGGCCTTCAGCGTCTCCAGCTGCCGCCGCCGCTCCGGCGTCGCGAACCAGGACGGGTCCGCCTGCTCCAGCCCCTGTGCACGGGAGAAGGCGTCGGCCCCTTCGCCTGCCAGGAACACATGCCCGCTCTTCTCCATCACCGCACGCGCGAGGCTGACGGGATGGCGCGTGCGCGTCACGCCGGCGACAGCACCGGCCGCGCGCGTGCGCCCGTCCATGATCGCCGCGTCCAGCTCGTTCGTGCCTTCCCAGGTGAACACCGCGCCGCGCCCGGCGTTGAAGTGCGGATCGTCCTCCAGCACGTGGATCGTCGCCTCCACCGCGTCGACCGCGCTGCCGCCCGCCGCCAGCACCTTTTCTCCCGCCGCCAACGCCTGCTTCAGCGCCGCGCGGATCGCCTTGTCCTGTTCGGGCGTGAGCCTGTCCCGCTCGATCACCCCCGCCCCGCCATGGATGGCGAGCGACCAGTGCGGCGCCTCCTCCGCAACGGCGGGCGTGGCAGCAAGCAGGGCGAACAGCAGGGGAAGACGCATGGCAGTCCTTTTTCAGATGATCGGCGGCCGCGGGTCGGGCCGGTGCAACCGCAGCCCGATCAGCGGGCGCAGCAGCGGTACGCGCCGCCCGACGAGGTAGAAGGCCCAGCACCCCGCCACCGTCGCCGCGACCAGGATGACGAAATCCAGCGCGAGCGGCAGCCCCGCGAGCATCAGCCAATAGGCGACCACGACGATGATCGTCTGGTGGATGATGTAGAAGGGGAACACCGCCTCGGTCAGCATCGGGCGCCAGCGATGGTCGCGGTTCCAGAAGGTCTCGGCGATGCCGATCAGCGCGGCAATGGCCATCCACCCCTCAACCCCGCGGGTGTAGCTGAAGATCGAGCCGAAGGGTCGCGGCGTCACGCGCTGGCCCATGAAGGCGATCTCGATGCCCGCCACCAGCAGATAGGCCAGAACGGCCAGCAAGGCCGTCACCTTCCACCAGCGCGCGAAGGTGGCGATCACCCGCTCGCTCCCCGCCATGGCGAAGCCGAACAGGAACATCGGCAGGTACGTCGCGTGCGCCACCCAGTCGCCGAACAGCGCGTGCGTCTCGCGCGCGCCGGGGAACAGCAATCCGCTGACGATCATCAGCCATGCCATCGGCAGGATCAGCGCTCCCGGGCCACCGAACAGGCGCGCGAACACGCGCTGCCCCACCCGCCGCATCGGCGCCGGACAGAGCGCCACTGCCACGGTCAGCAGCAGCGTGTAGATCCACAGATAGGCGACGAACCACAGGTGGTTCCATGTCGGCAGATCAAGCCCGCCCAGCCTGCCGAACCGGAAATATTCCTCCGCCCAGAATGCGGGAAAGCCGCCGGTATAGCCGTGCTGCGTCACCAGCTCGACCCACGGCTGCGGCGGCACGATCACCACCATCCCGAAAATCAGCGGGATCAGCAGCCGCGCCGTGCGGTTGCGCACGAATGACCAGCCGCTGGCGTGCCGCACGAACAGCGCACGACTGGCGTAGCCCGACACGACGAACAGCAGCGACAAGCGCCACGGATTGGACAGCATCATCGGCACCGCGACCCACGGCTCTCTGGCCAGCTTCGCATGATAGCCCCATGGCACGAAGACCATCCCGATGTGGTAGAGGATCAGGATGGCGAAGGCGCCGATGCGGAGCCAGTCCAGGCCATAGTGCCGCTGCATCGGCGCCGCCTAACAGCTTTGCGCGCCGCCCGATACTGCCACGATGGGCCGCCCGCGCGGCGACGCAGCCGGACCGAGGCCGATCAGCGGGCGCAGCCAGGCGACCTGGCGCCCGACGAGGTAGGTGAGCGCGCAAGCCAGCGCAGTGGCGCCGAGCAGAAACACGAAACCTGGCCCCGCCGTCATTCCCCTGTCCGTCGCGTACCAGGCGAGCACCACCAGTACCGGATGGTGGACCAGGTAGGCCGGAAATACCGCCTCGGCGAGCGGCGCGCGCCAGCGATGATCGCGATTCAGCCGCGCGTCGGCGAGGCGCAGCAGCGCCAGAATCATGCCCCAGGCCATCGCCAGTCGTGCCGCTCGGTCGAGCGCCATCAGCGCGTGGCCGGGCACGCGGCTCCCCTGATAGGCCAGTTCCACCCAGGTGACGAAGGTGCCGCACACCAGCGCCAGGGCGAGCCCGTGCCGCCACGTGCGCGCGATCGCGCGCCACAGCACGGTGGAGCCGCCAAGCGCGAAGCCGAACAGGAAGAGCGGCAGATAGCCGGCATGTCCGGTCCAGTCGGTCGTCAGCCCCTGCGTTTCCGGTACGATAAACATCAGCGCCACCTTGGCCGCGGGGAGACCAAGCGCCGGAAGCCAGGCCAGCAGCCCACCCACGGCAAGACGGTCGAAGCATCGCTGGATGCACGGCACTCCGACGGCGGCGACCAGCAGTGCCAGCACCATCGTATAGGCCCACAGGTAAAGCACGAACCACAAATGCTCCCAGTTGGGAAAGGCCCGGCCGTAATGGAGGATGGGGCTCCAGTAATCATGGGTCCAATAGGACCACAGGCCTTCCGGGTCCCCGGCAAGCCGCACCCGGATCCAGATTTCCGGAGGCAGCAGCACCAACAGGCCGAACGCCAGCGGCACCAGCAGGCGCGTGCTGCGCAGCCGGACAAAGCGGTCAAGGCCGGGCATCCGCGCCATCAGCCGGCGCGTGGCGAAGCCCGATACCACGAACAGGAGCGGCAGCCGCCACGGCGTCAGCAACGCCATGGGCACGATGAGCGCCGGATAGGTCTCCGGCCATTTCACCACCCAGGGCCAGGGCGCGAAAACCATCGCGACATGATATCCGATCAGCAGCGCAAAGGCGCCGATACGGAGCCAGTCGAGGCCGTAATGGCGATCACGAGGGATAGCGGCGTCGATCACATCGCCGTCATAGCGCGAATCGATGATCAAATCTTGTCGCGTCACGCGTGCAATTGCCGTCGTGCGGGGCGGTTGCTGCCGCCCCCGTGCGACGCCGGATCAGCGATGCCCCCCTCGCCTCACCGCTTGATGCGCAGCTTGCCCAGAAAGTCCTTCTTGCCCAGCGCCACGCCCTGCGCGCGCAGGATCGCATAGGCGGTCGTCGCGTGAAAATAGAAGTTGGGCTGCGAGAAGGAGAGCAGGAACTGCCCGCCCGTGAACGGCAGCTTCAGCTCGCCCATCGCGAACTGCGTATCGCGCTCCACCAACGCATCGAACTCGGCTCGATCGACCGCCTTCAACGTCGCGATCGCGTCGCCGATCACCGCGTGCAACCCCGCAAAGTCGGTCGGCCACGGCTTCATGTCGGGCGAAAAGCTGCCGCCGCGCACCCCTTCGATCCCGCCGATCGAATGAACCGCGCAGCTCTTCACCTGATAGCCGAAGGGCAGCATGTCGGGCGCCAGCCGCGCGTCGATCAGCTCCGCCGGCAGCATGCCGCGGTCATTGGCGAACGACTCGGCCTTGTCGATCAGTCCGTCGACCGCGCCGAGAATCTGAAGATTGGACGGTATCACCGCATCATAGAGTGAAAGCGTCATCGTCCTGCCCCTAATTTTCGTTTATGGTCGCGAGACGCTATATCGCCCGCGAAGTCGATAGGAAGCCCCACATGTCCGTCCGTCCCTGGCGCGATATCGCGCGCCGCCAAAGCCGCCAGATCATGGTCGGCAACGTTCCCGTCGGCGGTGATGCGCCCGTCACCGTGCAGACGATGACCAACACGCCGACCGACGATGTGCGCGCGACGGTCGACCAGATCCGTCGCTGCGAGGATGCGGGCGTCGACATCATCCGCGTCAGCTGCCCCGACGTGCCCTCCACCGCGGCGCTGAAGCAGATCGTGCGTGCCGCGCGCGTGCCGATCGTCGCCGACATCCATTTCCACTACAAGCGCGCGCTGGAAGCGGCGGATGCGGGGGCGGCGTGCCTGCGCATCAACCCCGGCAACATCGGCTCGGCCGCCCGGGTTAACGAAGTGGTCAACGCCGCCAAGGCCAACGGCTGCTCGATCCGCATCGGCGTGAATGCCGGCAGTCTCGAGAAGGACTTGCTCGAGAAATACGGCGAACCCTGTCCCGAGGCGCTGGTCGAGTCGGCGCTTGATCACATCAAGCTGCTGCAGGACCGCGATTTCCACGAGTTCAAGGTGGCGGTGAAGGCGTCGGACATCTTCCTTGCCGTTGCCGCCTACCAGCAGCTCGCCGAGGCGGTCGACTGCCCGCTGCACCTCGGCATCACCGAGGCGGGCGGCTTCGTCGGCGGCACGGTGAAGAGCGCGATCGGCATCGGCTCGCTGCTCTGGTACGGCATCGGCGACACCATCCGCGTTTCGCTGTCCGCCGAGCCGGAGGAGGAAGTGCGTGTCGGGTTCGAGATCCTGAAGGCGCTGGGGATCCGCAACCGCGGCGTGCGCGTGGTGAGCTGCCCGAGCTGCGCGCGCCAGGGCTTCGACGTGATCCGCACCGTGCAGACGCTGGAGGAACGCCTCCAGCACATCCGCACGCCGATGTCGCTGTCGGTGCTCGGCTGCGTCGTAAACGGCCCGGGCGAAGCGCGAGAGACCGACATCGGTCTCACCGGCGGCGGCAACGGCAAGCACATGGTGTATCTGTCGGGCGTCACCGACCATGTCGTGCAGGACGAAGGGATGATCGACCATATCGTCCGGCTGGTCGAGGCGAAGGCGGCGGAGCTTGAAGCGGCCGGCGACACCGGGAAGGCAGCGGCCGCCTAGGATCAGCCGATCGCGGCGCGACGCGCGCTTTTCCTTCGTCTGGAATCGGCCTAACGCCCGCCAGCCATGGAGATCGCCGCCAACCCGCCGCTGACCGATGCGCGCCCGGCGAGCGACCGCGCGGAGCTGTCGGCGCTCGTCCGGCTGGCGGGGCCGCTGGTCGGCGCAAACCTCCTCCAGATGGCGGTCAGCGCGGTGGATGTGATCTTCGTCGCGCGCCTGGGCACCGTCGATCTCGCCGCCGCGACGCTCGGCGTCTTCCTGTTCAACCTCAGCATGTATGCGCTGATCGGGCTCACCAGCGCCGCCGCACCGTTGATCGCTGCGGAGCTCGGCCGTCGACGCCACGCCGTGCGCGAGGTGCGGCGCAGCGTGCGGATGGCCTTCTGGGTCGGCGCCGCGGCGACGCTGCCCGTGCTGCTGATCCTGGCACATGGCGAGACCCTGCTGCTGCTCGCCGGTCAGGATGCCGAGGTCGCGCGCCGCGCCGGTCGGTTCCTGGATATCATCCTCATCGCGATCATCCCGGGGGTCGCGACGGGCATCATGCGCACCGCCGCCGCAGCGCTGGGGCGGCCGGGCTGGGCCTTCGTGGTGACCGGACTCGCGTTGCTGGTCAGCATCGTCGCGAATTGGGCCTTGGTGTTCGGGAACCTGGGGTCGCCCGCCCTGGGGTTGGAGGGATCGGCGCTGGCCAGCGTCATCAGCCTCACTGCCATGGCGCTGGCCTATGCCGCGATCTTCCGCTTCGATCGGCGCCTCCGCCGCTATCGTCTGTTCGGCCGGTGGTGGGTGACCGAATGGCCGCGTTTCCGCGAGATCGTCCGGCTCGGCGTGCCGATCATGCTGACCTGGACCTTCGAAGGGGCGCTGTTCGGCGGCGCGGCGATCCTGATGGGGCTGATCGGCGTCGACGAGGTGGCGGCGCATGCCGTCGCGCTCAATATCGCCGCCATCGCCTTCCAGGTGCCGTTCGGGATCGCGCAGGCGTCCACGATCCGCGTCGGCATGGCCTATGGGGCGGGTGACCATCGCTGGATCGCACGGGCGGGCCGCGTCGCGCTGGTCCTGGGCATCGGCTTCATGGGGCTGACAGCGGCGGCGATGTGGCTGGCGCCGCGGCTGTTCGTCAGCGCCTATGTCGACGTGGACGCACCGCGCAATGCGGTCGTCGTGGGGCTGGCGATCCAGTATCTCGCGCTTGCCGCGATGTTCCAGCTGGTCGATGGCGCACAGGCAGTGGCGGCGGGGGTGCTGCGCGGGCTGCAGGACACGCGCGTGCCGATGGTCATCGCGCTGTTCGGTTATTGGGTGATCGGTTTCGGCACGTCGATCCTGCTCGGCTTCCACTTCGGCTGGAAAGGCGTCGGCATCTGGACCGGCCTCGCTGTCGGCCTGCTCGCCGTATCCGTCCTGCTTCTGTGGCGCTGGTGGCGCCGTGATGCGCTCGGCCTGCTGCCACGCACGGCCTGACGAACAGTTCCGATTTTTGTGCACGCCCCCTGTTGATTGTGGTTCGCGACGGGCACATATGCCCGTCGCTGGCACTCGACTCCGTTGAGTGCCAAACAACTGTCACACACCGCTCAAAAGAGGGTAACAGCCATGAACTTCCGTCCGCTGCACGACCGCGTGCTCGTGCGCCGCGTCGAGGCCGAGGAAAAGACCGCCGGCGGGATCATCATCCCGGATACCGCCAAGGAAAAGCCGCAGGAAGGCGAAGTCGTCGCCGCCGGTGCCGGCGCCAAGTCGGAAGACGGCAAGGTCAGCCCGCTCGACGTCAAGGCCGGTGACCGCATCCTGTTCGGCAAGTGGTCGGGCACCGAGGTCAAGGTGAACGGCGAAGACCTGCTCATCATGAAGGAATCGGACATCCTCGGCATCATTGCCTGAGAAACCCGTTTTCGTCTCAACTTCCTCAACATTCGCGAATTGAAAGGGTAGCCACATGGCAGCCAAGGACGTGAAATTCTCGCGTGACGCACGCGAGCGCATTCTCAAGGGCGTCGACATCCTGGCCGATGCGGTCAAGGTGACGCTCGGGCCGAAGGGCCGTAACGTCGTGATCGACAAGAGCTTCGGCGCACCGCGCATCACCAAGGACGGCGTCACCGTCGCCAAGGAAATCGAGCTCAAGGACAAGTTCGAGAACATGGGCGCGCAGATGGTGCGCGAAGTGGCCTCGAAGACCAACGACGTCGCCGGCGACGGCACCACCACCGCGACCGTTCTCGCCCAGGCGATCGTTCGCGAGGGCATGAAGTCGGTCGCGGCCGGCATGAACCCGATGGACCTGAAGCGCGGCATCGATCTCGCGGTCGAAAAGGTCGTCGAGAATCTGAAGAGCCGTTCGAAGGACGTCTCGGGTTCCAGCGAGATCGCCCAGGTCGGCATCATCTCCGCCAATGGCGACCGTGAAGTCGGCGAAAAGATCGCCGAAGCCATGGACAAGGTCGGCAAGGAAGGCGTGATCACCGTCGACGAATCGAAGGGCCTCGAATTCGAACTCGAGACCGTCGAAGGCATGCAGTTCGATCGCGGCTATCTGAGCCCGTACTTCATCACCACCCCGGACAAGATGACGGTCGAACTCGAAAACCCGTACATCCTGATCCACGAAAAGAAGCTGTCGAACCTCCAGTCGATGCTTCCGGTGCTCGAAGCGGCTGTCCAGTCGGGCCGTCCGCTGCTGATCATCGCGGAAGACATCGAAGGCGAAGCGCTCGCCACTCTCGTCGTGAACAAGCTGCGCGGCGGCCTCAAGGTCGCGGCGGTCAAGGCACCGGGCTTCGGCGATCGTCGCAAGGCGATGCTGCAGGACATCGCGATCTTGACCAAGGGCGAGATGATCAGCGAAGATCTCGGCATCAAGCTGGAAAACGTCACGCTCGGCATGCTCGGCGAAGCCAAGCGTGTCACCATCGACAAGGACAACACCACCATCGTTGACGGTGCCGGTGACGAGGGCGACATCAAGGCCCGCGTCGGCGAAATCCGTACGCAGATCGACGACACCTCCAGCGATTACGACCGCGAGAAGCTGCAGGAGCGTCTCGCCAAGCTCGCCGGCGGCGTGGCCGTGATCAAGGTCGGCGGTGCCA
>JBELMF010000065.1:0-16766 GCA_042096015.1 Sphingomonas sp. | reverse complement strand
TCTTCCGATCTGACGACGTGCCCACCGATCCGGTGACGGTGGCGGTGTCGCTGGCGGACAAGCTGGATACGATTGCTTCGTTTTTCGAGGTGGGTGAGCTGCCGACCGGCTCAAAGGACCCGTTCGCCCTTCGTCGTGCGGCAATCGGGATAGGTCGACTCATCCTGACGAATGATCTTCGGGTGAGTTCAGGCGAACTGATTAGACAGGGTTGGCTTGACCAATCGCCAAATGCACTTCTTTCGGAGGAGCAAATAGCCCGGCGGGGCGTCGCTGTAGTTATCACAGACTTCCTGGTCGACCGCCTCAAGGTCCAGCAGCGCGAGGCCGGCGTTCGTCACGATCTGATCGACGCGGTGTTCGCGCTCGGCGGGGAGGATGATCTCGTCCGGCTGCTCGCGCGGGTGAAGGCACTGCAACTGTTCGTCGGCACGGAGGACGGGACGAACCTGCTCGCCGGGTACAAACGCGCGGCAAATATCCTGAAGAAGGAAGGGTACGAAGCGCCCGCCACACCCACCGCCGTCATCCCCGCGCAGGCGGGGATCCATGGCGCCGCAAGCGCTGGTGGAGAGATGGTTTCCCGCCTTCGCGGGAATGACGAAGTAGGCGTGACCGACTCCTACGCTCCCGACCCCGCCGAAGCGGCGCTCGTCGCAGCACTCGATGCCGCCGAACCCGCGGCGAAGGACGCGATCGCCCGCGAGGATTTCGAGGCCGCGATGGCGGCGCTCGCCAGCCTGCGCGCGCCGATCGATTCGTTCTTCGACCAGGTCACAGTCAACGATCCCGATCCGGCCAAGCGCGCCGCGCGGCTCGCGCTGCTCGCGCGGGTGCGCGATGCGGTTCATGGCGTCGCGGATTTCTCGCGGATCGAGGGATGAGGCGCAGGTAAACGGTTACATGCGTTATGGCGCCGCTTTGTTCTTGCAAATAGGCGTGCGGGCGTGTGTTGCAGTGCAATAACAAAATACAGGAGGCGATACCCATGGCGACTGCGGCGAAGACCCAGACGGACGAACGCTACGTCTACCGATTCGGTGGCGGTGTTTCGGACGGCGGCAGCGGGGACAAGAACCTCCTCGGCGGCAAGGGCGCGAATCTGGCCGAAATGGCATCGATCGGCCTTCCGGTTCCCCCTGGCTTCACCATCAGCACCGCCATGTGCACGCGCTATTATGAGGAGGGCGAGGCGTTCCCGGACAGCCTGCGCCGCGAAGTCGCGGACGGCCTGGCGCATATCGAGGCGATCACCGGCAAGAAGTTCGGCGATGCGTCGGATCCGCTGCTCGTATCGGTCCGCTCGGGCGCGCGTGTCTCGATGCCCGGCATGATGGACACCGTCCTCAATCTGGGCCTCAACGATGAGACCGTCGAGGGACTTGCCAAGACGTCCGATGACGAGCGGTTCGCCTGGGACAGCTATCGCCGCTTCATTCAGATGTATTCGGACGTGGTGCTGGGGCTCGATCACGGCGCCTTCGAGGAAGCTCTGGAAGTCGCCAAGGAGGATAACGGCTTCACGCTCGATACCGAGTTGTCGGCCGATGACTGGAAGGCGCTGGTGGCCGAGTTCAAGCGGCTGGTCGAGGAACAGCAGGGTTCGCCCTTCCCGCAGGACGTGCACGACCAGCTGTGGGGCGCGATCGGCGCGGTGTTCGGGTCGTGGCAGTCGGACCGCGCCAAGGTCTATCGCCGGCTGAACGACATTCCGGGCAGCTGGGGCACCGCCGTCAACGTGCAGGCGATGGTGTTCGGCAACATGGGCGACACGTCCGCCACCGGCGTCGCCTTCACGCGCGATCCGTCGGCCGGGCACAACGCTTATTACGGCGAGTTCCTGATCAACGCGCAGGGGGAGGACGTCGTCGCGGGCATCCGCACGCCGCAATATCTCACCAAGGCCGCGCGCGAGGAGGCGGGTGCCAAGCCGCTGAGCATGGAAGAGGCGCTGCCCGAGGCCTATACCGAGCTCGCCGCGGTGTTCGACCGGCTGGAGCGGCATTACCGTGACATGCAGGACATCGAATTCACGGTGCAGCAGGGCAAGCTCTGGATGCTCCAGACGCGCTCGGGCAAACGCACCGCCAAGGCGGCGCTCAAGATCGCGGTCGACATGGCTGCCGAAGGCCTGATCACGCGCGAGGAGGCGATCGCGCGTGTCGATCCGCAGGCGCTTGACCAGCTTCTTCACCCGACGCTCGATCCGAATGCCAAGCGCGACGTGTTGACCAAGGGCCTGCCCGCGTCGCCCGGCGCCGCATCGGGCGCCGCGGTGTTCGACGCCGATACGGCGGAGAAGATGGCGGCGGACGGCAAGGCGGTGATCCTGGTCCGCACCGAAACCTCGCCGGAGGACATCCACGGCATGCACGCGGCGAAGGGCATCCTCACCGCGCGCGGCGGCATGACCAGCCACGCCGCGGTGGTGGCGCGCGGCATGGGCCGGCCGTGCGTGTCGGGCGCGGGCGCGCTGTCGATCGACAACAAGGCCAGGGTCGCGCGCGTCGGCGGCCGCGAGGTGAAGGAGGGCGACCTGCTCACCATCGACGGCACCACCGGCGAGGTGATGGCGGGCGAAGTGGCGACGATCCAGCCCGAGCTGGCGGGCGACTTCGGCACGCTGATGGAATGGGCCGACGAGGTCCGCCGCCTCAAGGTGCGCGCCAATGCCGAGACGCCGCTCGACTGCCAGACCGCGCGCGATTTCGGCGCCGAGGGCGTCGGCCTGTGCCGGACCGAGCATATGTTCTTCGAGGCCGACCGCATCACTGCGGTGCGCCAGATGATCCTGGCCGAGGATGAGGCGGGCCGCCGCGCGGCGCTGGAGAAGCTGCTGCCGGAACAGCGTAGCGACTTCCAGGCGATCTTCGAGGTGATGGCTGGGTTGCCGGTGACGGTGCGCCTGCTCGATCCGCCGCTGCACGAGTTCTTGCCGCACGAGGAGGCCGAGTTCGCCGAGGTCGCGACCGCGGCAGGCGTGGACGTCGACACGCTCAAGCGCCGCGCGGGCGAACTGCACGAATTCAACCCGATGCTCGGCCACCGCGGCTGCCGCCTGGGCGTGACCTATCCCGAGATTTACGAAATGCAGGCGCGCGCGATCTTCGAGGCCGCGCTCGACGTCGCGGAGAAGTCGGGCGAGGCGCCGATCCCGGAGATCATGATCCCGCTGGTCGCCACCAAGCGCGAGCTCGAGCTGATGAAGGCGGTGGTCGACAAGACCGCCGAGGCGGTGTTCGACGAGCGGGGCAAGACGGTCGAATACCTCGTCGGCACGATGATCGAACTGCCGCGCGCCGCGCTGCGCGCGGGCGAGATCGCCGAAGCGGGCGAGTTCTTCTCCTTCGGCACCAACGACCTGACGCAGACCACGCTTGGCGTCAGCCGCGACGATGCCGGCCGCTTCCTGGGATCGTACGTCGAGCAGGGCATCTACGCCAAGGATCCGTTCGTCAGCATCGACGTCGACGGCGTCGGCGAGCTGATCAGCCTAGCGGCCGAGCGCGGCCGGTCCACCCGCGCCAAGATCAAGCTCGGCATCTGCGGCGAGCATGGCGGCGATCCGGCGTCGATCGCCTTTTGTGAAACCGTCGGCCTCGATTACGTCTCCGCCTCGCCATATCGCGTGCCGATCGCGCGGCTGGCGGCGGCGCAGGCTGCGCTCAAGGCGAAAGGCTGATCACTCACCTCCTCCCCACCCGATGGTGGGGAGGTGCGTGATACCGCCCGCCGCTTCGGTACGCTGAGCGGCGGGAGACCGCCATATCCAGCGTCCCGCTGCGGCGGCGGGCACGTTTCCTCTCCCCCAAGGCGGGAGCATCGGATAGGTCACCGCGATGAACGCGATCGCTTCCGCCGCCCCCGCCATTGCCATGATTGCTGCGTTCGCATGCGCCATCGGCGGCGGCTGGATGGTCCGCACCCGGCGTGATGCCAGGCGGGGTTGGCTGCTGATCGTGATGGCATTGGTGCTGCTCGGCAACGTCCTGATCTGGACGCTGTGACTTAGCTGCCTTCGTAGAGTTCAAGCGGCAGTCCGTCGGGATCGGCGAAGAAGGTGAACCGCTGGCCGGTGTAAGGATCGATGCGGATCGGTTCGACGATGACGCCGGCCGCCTCCAGCCTCTCGATCACCGGCTCCAGCGCCGAGACCGCGAAGGCGAGGTGGCGCAATCCTGCTGCCTCGGGATAGGACGGACGGGCGGCGGGGTCCGGAAAGGAAAACAGCTCAAGCTGGGCGTTGCCGATGCGCAGATCGGCTTTCCACGAGCGCCGCTCCGCGCGAAACACCTCGTTGATCAGCTCAAGCCCGAGCAGCTCGACGTAAAAGCGCCGGGACCGTTGGTAGTCGGTGCAGATCAGCGCGACATGATGGATGGCGTTCAGCATGATTAGGCGCTCGCGCTCCTCACCCGCTCAGGCGCGCCGAGCTAAGTGAGTCTCTGGGCAGCGCACGGCCGTGCAGCGGAACACCGGTCCCGAACCGCTGCCGCCCGTGTCACTTGATCGGCGAATTGGGATCCAGGCGCATGTCGAGGTAATTGTCGACCGACTTCATCAGATCGTCCATCTCATGCTCGAAGAAGTGGTTCGCGCGCGGGATGGTATCGTGGTGGATCGTGATGTGCTTCTGCGTGCGCAGCTTGTCGACCAGCTTCTGAGTCGCCGGAGGCGTCGCCACTTCATCCTCTGCACCCTGAATGATGATCCCGGATGAAGGGCAGGGCGCCAGGAAGGTGAAGTCGTACAGATTGGCGGGCGGAGCGACCGAGATGAAGCCGCGGATTTCCGGGCGCCGCATCAGCAATTGCATGCCGATCCACGCGCCGAAGCTGAAGCCCGCGATCCACGTCGTCGATGCCTCGGGGTGGAAGCTCTGAACCCAGTCGAGCGCGCTGGCTGCATCCGAAAGCTCACCGATGCCGTTGTCGAACGTGCCCTGGCTTTTCCCGACGCCGCGGAAATTGAACCGCAGCGTGGCGAATCCGCGCCGCTGGAACGTCTTGTAGAGCGCCTGTACGATGTGATTGTTCATCGTGCCGCCCGCGCTGGGATGCGGGTGGAGGATCATCGCCACCGGCGCACGCGGCTTGGGCGCGGGCGAGAAACGCCCCTCGAGACGGCCTTCGGGGCCAGGGAAGATCACTTCGGGCATCGATACTCTTGTCGTCTGGTGGCCGCCGGGTGTGGCGTGCTGAACGCAGCGCTATATAGGGAACGCGCCCGAATATGGAACGAGTTTTGCCGGATCGCCTTTATCTCGACCACGCCGCCACCACGCCTGTCACGTCCGCGGCTGTCACGGCGATGCGGCGGGGCATCGATATGTGGGCGAATCCCTCGTCGCCGCACAGCGAAGGCCGGGCCGCCCGCGCCGCACTGGAGGAGGCGCGGGCGGTGATCGGGGCGGCCTATGGCTGGACCGGCGAGGTGCTGCTGACGAGCGGCGCCAGCGAATCGCTTGCTATCGCGCTGGGCCGCAGCATTGCCGGGGAGCGGATCATTTCTGCCGTGGAGCACGATGCGGTCCTGCGCGCGGCGGGGGAGGGCGCGCGGACGGTGTCGGTCGGATCGGACGGCATTGTCGATCTGCCTGCCTTGGGCGATGCCCTGGCCACGACGCTGCCGATTACCGGCGGGACTGTTCGCACCAGCAACCCGGCGGCGACCCCGGCGGGCGAACTGGGCGACCTGCAGCCGGGGAGGGGCGCCGGGCGCGCGATCGTCGGCGTGCAATGGTGCAACAGCGAGACCGGGGTGCAGCAGCCGCTGGGCGAGATCGCGCAGATCGTTCACGATGCCGGTGCCCTTCTGCTGGTCGATGCCGCGCAGATGCCGGCGTCGGGCGAACTGGCCGATATCGCCGATTTCGTAGCTCTTTCTTCGCATAAGCGGGGCGGCCCCCCTGGCATCGGTGCCCTGCTCGTCCGCGACCTCGCCACGCTGGCGCCGACGGGCGGACAGGAGCGGGGATACCGGCCGGGCACGGAAAATCTCCCTGCGGCGCTCGGCTATGCGGCGGCGCTGGGTGAGCCGGAACCCGATCTGGCGCCGCTTCGCTATCGGCTTGACGATGCGATCCGCCGTTCGGGGGGGCTGGTCGTCGGGGAAGGTGCGCCGCGGCATCCTGCGATCGGCAGCTATCGTCTCCCCAGCATGGCGGCGAATGCCCAGCTGATCCGCCTCGATCTTGCCGGCATCTCGGTTTCCGCGGGCAGTGCCTGCGCGAGCGGCAGCCTGAAGCCCAGCCATGTCTTGCGGGCGATGGGCTGGAGTGAAGATGCCACCCGCGAAGTGATCCGCGTCAGCTTCGGGCGGTCCACCACCATGACGGATGTCGATCGCTTCATTGCGGCCTGGCGCGACATGGCGCGCGGTGCCCGGGTGCTCGCCGCATGACGTACCTTGATTATCAGGCGACCACGCCCCTCGCGCCGGAGGCTTTCGAGGCGATGGTGCCATGGCTGCGCGATCAGTTCGCCAATCCGCACTCGGCCAGCCGCATCGGACGCGCCGCGCGGGCCGCGATCGAGGTTGCGCGTGAGCAAGTTGCCGCATTGCTCCCGCCGGGCGGCCGCGTCGTGTTCACCAGTGGCGCGACGGAGGCGCTCAACTGGGCCATCAAGGGCAGTTCCGGCTCGATCGTCACGGTGGCGAGCGAACATGCCGCCGTGCTCGATACGGTGCGTGCGGAGAATGCACGGGGGCGGGAAGTGACGGTTCTGCCCGTCCGCCCCGACGGGCGGCTCGATCTATGGGTGACGCGCCGGGTGTTGAGCCAGGGAGCCGGGCTGCTCGCCGTCATGCTGGTCAACAATGAGATCGGCGTGATCCAGCCGCTGGCGGAAGTGACGCGGATCGCTCGGCAGAGCGGCATCGCGGTGCTGTGCGACGCGGTGCAGGGTTATGGGCGGATGACGGTACCGGAAGGATGCGACCTGATCGCCGTATCTGCGCACAAGATCTACGGACCGAAGGGGATCGGCGCCCTGTGGATCCGCGACGGCATCGCGCTCGAACCGCTGCTGCATGGCGGCGATCAGGAAGGCGGCCGGTCAGGTACGCTCAGCCCCGCCTTGTGCGTCGGCTTTGGTGTTGCCGCGCGCCTGATGATGGAACGGTATGATGCCGATTCCGCCCATGTGGAGCGGCTTTGGAGCATGGCGACCGGCCGCCTTTCCGGTTGGACGCTGAACGGATCGGCGGAGCATCGCTATCACGGCAATATCAATGTCCGGCGCCGCGGCCTGGATGTGAACCGCCTGATGAGCGATTGCCGCGACATCGCCTTTTCGGCCGGCTCGGCCTGCGCCAGCGGATCGGGTCGCCCGAGCCATGTCCTGAAGGCCATCGGCCTGCTGGATGCCGATGCGCGTTCCTCCATTCGGCTGGGCTTCGGGCGCTATACGACCGAAGCGGGATTGATGGATGCGCTGGACCGGATGGTCGGCGCCGCGGACGCGCAGCAGGCGGTTTCGTGAACGTCCGGTTCGTCACCGCTGAGGATCATCTCGTGGAGGTGAATGCCGCGCCGGGCGAGCGATTGCTCGACGCCGCGCAACGCGCGGGCATGCCCTTGGAAGGCACGTGCGAAGGGCAGATGGCGTGCGCGACGTGTCATGTGATTGTCGCGCCGGGTGACTTTGATCGTCTCGTGCCCGCCACCGAGGAGGAGGAGGACATGCTTGACCTCGCCTTCCAGGCGACCCGCACGAGCAGGCTGTCCTGCCAGATCGTTCTGGATGATCGGCTGGACGGTCTGACGGTCCGCATTCCACGCTCTTGAACCCGCGGCGCTGCTCGGCCATATGGCGGCCCGGGAGTCGGGCGGACGTGGTCGTCGCCAACCTGGTCAGGTCCTGACGGAAGCAGCCACAACGATTTCGCCGCGGGTCGTTCCGGCTCCCACCGCTGCCCTTCCGACAGACAGGCGCCTCCCCGATCGCGCTCTGGCACCGCTCATACCTGTCCTACAAGCAGCCCTCGTGCGATGCTTCAGCGATGGCCTATACCGCAAAACACCCCCCTGACTTACCGGGCCTGAAGGCCTATGGCGAACAGGTGCGCGACACCCTCAACTTCCTCAACATTCGCGGCCCGCGATGACCGACTCCCTTCTTGGCCTCGACGAACCGGCCCAGCCGGCACAGGGCGGGGAAGCCTATCGCGTCCTTGCCCGCAAATATCGCCCGCAGACCTTTCAGGCGCTGATCGGGCAGGAATCGATGGTCCGCACGCTGGAAAATGCGATCAAGCGAGACCGGATCGCACACGCTTTCCTCCTGACCGGCGTGCGCGGGGTCGGCAAAACCTCGACGGCGCGGCTGATTGCGAAGGCGCTGAACTGTATCGGCCCCGATGGCAATGGCGGCCCGACGATCGATCCCTGCGGGGTTTGCGAGCCCTGCCGCGCGATCGCCGAAGGCCGCCACATCGACGTCATCGAAATGGATGCGGCGAGCCACACGGGCATTGATGACATCCGCGAGATTATCGAGGCCTCACGCTATGCCGCGGTGTCCGCGCGGTACAAGGTCTACATCATCGACGAAGTCCACATGCTGTCGAAGGCCGCGTTCAACGGCCTGCTGAAGACGCTGGAGGAACCGCCGGGGCACGTGAAATTCCTGTTCGCTACGACGGAGGTGAACAAGGTTCCCGTGACGGTGCTGTCGCGCTGCCAGCGGTTCGATCTGCGGCGTATCCCGACGGAGAAGCTGGCCGATCATTTCGCCGCGGTCAGCACCCGGGAAGGCGTGTCGGCGGAGCCCGAGGCGCTCGCGTTGATCGCGCGAGCGGCCGAAGGATCTGCGCGCGACGGCTTGTCGATCCTTGATCAGGCGATTGCGCACGCGGATCTGGCGGGCGGCGGCGTGACGGCAGTTGCCGTCCGGGAAATGCTGGGCCTTTCCGATCGCGGCGCGGTGCGTGACCTGCTGTCGCTGCTGCTCGCCGGTGATGCGCCCGGCGCATTGCAGGCCTTGCGTCGACAGTATGATTTCGGTGTGGACCCGCATGGTGTGCTGCGTGCGCTGCTGGAAGCCGTGCATGGCGTAACGTTGGCGAAGGTCGGGACGACCGAGGATCCGGCGCAGCCTGTCGAAGAGCGTGAGGCGTATCGCGATTGGGCAACCAAGCTGTCATTCCCCATGCTTCATCGTCTCTGGCAATTGTTGCTGAAGGGGCATGAGGAGGTCGCGCGCGCCGCATTGCCGATCGAGACGGCGGAAATGGCGTTGTTGCGCGTCGTGCATGCCCGAAGCCTGCCCGATCCAGGCGAGCTTGCGCGCCAGCTGACGAGCGGGTCCCCGCCTGTGCCGTCCGCAAGCCCCGCCGCACCGACGCCGACGCCAGCGCCCGATCAGGAACGCTCGACGAACCTGCCCCAGGATTTTGCGGCGCTCGTTGCCATGCTCGAGGAGCAGGGCAGTCATCTGCTTGCCGTTCGCCTGGCCCATGGCGCACGTATCGTCAGCTATGCGCCTCCGGAGATCGTGTTCAGCGGTACGCGGCCGATCGCGGCCGATACCTTGGCGGACGCTGCCTCGGCTCTGCGGGCGGCGACAGGCACGGCCTGGAAGCTTTCCTTGCTGGATGCACCGGGAGAGCCCACGTTGAAGGAAGCCGCCGACGCGCTTGCCGAGGCGGAGCGGCAGGCGGTGCTCGCGTCTCCGCTCGTCAAGGCGGCACTGGAAGCATTTCCAGACGCTGAGCTGATCGATTGGCCAAAAAAGAGGAACAACGCGTGAAGGATATCAACGAACTTCTCGCCGCCGCGCAGAGCGCGGCGCAGAATGTCCAGAAGCAGATGGACGAGGCACAGGCGACGCTCGACAAGATCGAAGTCGAGGGCGTCTCCGGAGGTGGCCTCGTCAAGATCAAGGCAACGGCGAAGGGGCGGATCCTGTCCGTCTCTCTCGACGATTCGCTTCTCGTGCCGGCTGAAAAGCAGATGCTGGAAGATCTGGTTGCCGCAGCCTTCAATGATGCTCGCGCGAAGGCGGATGCCGTATCTTCGCAGGAGATGTCGAAGATGACGAGTGGCATTCCGCTTCCACCGGGCTTCAAGCTTCCGTTCTGAGGTGTCTGGAGGCTTGGTCCGTTGCGCCTGGGGAACAAGCCTCGCCACGCCCGCGTTGCGCATGGTCAGTAACGATGGAGCGTATCATGACTGACGAACGCGTGACCGAAACATCCACGCCGCATACGACCATTATCGAGCGGCGTGGCGGAGGTGGCGGCATGTTGATCGGCCTGGCCGTGCTGGTCGCCATCATTGTAGCGGCGTTTTTCCTGTTCAATCAGTCGAAGAATGAGAGCCTGGAAACGCAGGCGATCACCTCCGCTGCGCAAAGCGTCGGGGACACCGCCGACAAGGCAGGCGAGGCGATCGACAAGGCGGCGAACTGATCCTCGCGCCGGGGCGGCTCACCGCCGCCTCGGCGATCCTTCGTGCACATGGGCGTCAGCTAAGGCACGCGTCCAGCCCGTCTCGCCGCACGACGCCTATATGGCGGGAAATGGCATTGCCATGGCGACGAACGAAGCCGGTCGGCGCGATCGCTTCGCGTTTTTTCGGAAGCGGCAGGACGGCCGCGATCCGGCCAGCCTCGGTGGGTGTGAGCTGTCCCGCGGAATGATTGAAGTATCGGATCGCGCCCGCCTCAACGCCGTAGGTGCCGATCCCGGTCTCCGCGACGTTTAGGTACACCTCCATGATCCTACGCTTGCCCCACAGGGCCTCGATCAACACGGTAAACCAAGCTTCGAATGCTTTTCGTATATAGCCCCCGCCCTGGAACAGAAACACGTTCTTGGCGGTCTGTTGGCTGATCGTTGATCCGCCGCGAATGCGGCCACCCTGCGCATTGCGGTACGCCGCGCCCGCCATGGCCTTGAAATCAAAGCCGTGGTGACTGCAGAATTTGGCGTCCTCACCGGCAATGGCAGCACGCGCCATGTCTCGGTCGATCTCGTCAAGCGGACGCCATTTCTTTGTGATCGAGTGCCCCGCCAGCAAATCACCAGCCATGGTCAACGTGAAAGGCGGAGGCACGAAGCGCATCACGATCACGAGCGCGAGCGATACAACTGCGAACCAAAGCGACATTACGCCGACAAATCGGAAAATGCGGGCAATCATGTCAAGACACTGCCAAGTCCAGCACTTGAAGCCATCTCCGGTTAGAAGGAGAAAATAGTCAAACTACATAAAGCGGCAGGGAGGGAATAGGTAGAAGATTGCCACGCGAATAATGACGATAGCTATATCCCACTGCCGGGGTGAGTGAATAGACGCCTCAGCGTTAATTGGGCACGTTGAAAGCCGCTGTCGTCTGATCGAGACTTAGCACGGATGTGAACAAAGCGGCATATCGTTCCGCCATTTCGACGATCGTTGACGGCACGGGCAAACCGCTGCGTAATCGGGCATGTAGCACCGGATCAGCCGCTTCAAGTATCCGGCTTGCCAGATCGGCAGCGTCGTTTCGTGCGAAGTGCAGGCCGCTCACACCGTCGACCACTTTCTCCGCCATCCCTCCGATCCCCGTGCAGATTACCGGTACCTGCGCGCGATAGGCTTCCTGAATGACAACAGGTGAGTTTTCCCACCATTTGCTCGGCATTACGACATAGTCGCAACCCGACATTAGGCCATTAACTTCATCGTTCTCGTAGGGGCCGAGGTAAGAAAGGAAGGGGTAATCCTTAACGGCTTCCGTGAAGCGTCTCACGAACTCTTCGGATTGGCCAACGAAATTTCCATGCACATTTATACGGATGCGGCTCGACAGTTGCTCATCCTGGGCCAAAACCGAACAGGCATCAAGAAGAACGTCCATTCCCTTGAAAGGATTGATTTGGCCGAAATAGCCAAACTTCCATATGCGCCGCTGCACGTCACGCCGGTGTATCGGAACATCGTCAACCCCCGCCACGCCATTCTCAATAATAGAAATGCTAGACTGTAAGGCATTACAAGCACGCATCTTGTCAGCAAGAAACTGACTGGGAGATACGAAAGCTGCTACCGGATATAACGCATCGGTAACTACTTGCTGGCGAATTGCGAACTGCTGCCGGCTATACTCCGGATAACAGCCGCGGCACTTTCCAGGCGCCGGCCCAGTGCACAGGGACTGTGTCGTTCGGGTGACTAATTGTCCGTGGTTATGACAAATCGCCAGAAATTCGTGGATCGTGAACACAACCTCAATTCCCGCATCCGCGACATCGGCGAAGGCCCCGAGCCCGATATGCAGAAAGTGATGCGCGTTCAGAATGTCGACACGCTGGGCCAGCAGTAAATCGACCAGACTGCGCCGAATGCTCGGTGCGGCGATATGGTAGAAGTGATCGTAGATCAGTCCGTTGTACGTGAGCGCAAATTCATGGGGGCCAAGACTGATTCGGTCGGCGGCTCCTTCTTCACACGCCGCGATCAGGATCGCGTCCACGCCTATTCTGCGAAGTCCCGTAAAAAGGCTGTGCGCGGCGATCTCCGCCCCGCCTTTGGTCAACGATGGGTGGGTGTGGCTGAATATCGCAACGCGTTTCCCCTGCAACGCAAGCGCAAGCGGATGATCAGGCATCAGGGTAGGCAGGCTTGGTTGATATGTTCAATCAGTGTCGATCCTCGTCGCGAACCAAGGTAGAGGCAAGCGCCGGCCAAGATTGGCGATCTGATCAGATCCTCAGCAGGCAGTGCTACTCCCCCAATTCGCGCGGGAGCCGAACCGGAAAGTCTCCGCCACTCAGCAATGTCCACTACGAACGCTTCATCACCGGACGTCATCTCCGTGGGAGCGGTTTCGGCGTTCGCATCGCAGACTTCCAGCAGCGTCAGCGGTGCCGTAGCCGCCTCCACGGATCGCCACCCATGCTGGGTGAGAAGAGCATTTGCACCAACCCACGCGACCCGTGACGCACCGATTTGCTCTGCGACTGAAGCAATCGCGTCTGATGTTGGTGAGCCATCATGGGTGAAGAACAAACTGCAGGGGCGATTACAAGCCCGGCACAGTTCCATGAACATGGACAGTATAGCAGTCCGCGTCCTCGTTCCGGGTGCGAGGACGGCGATTCCCCAGGCAGGAGGGAGCAAGGCTGCACTGCGCACTGCCCCATCTAGTATCAGAAAGAGGTCCGATGTCTGTTCTGGCATCGCCAAGATGACTGCGGCTTCGGCCGGTTCGACATGATAAGGTTGGACCTGGCGAGCTTGTTGGCGCCCTACGCGAGCCGCATGTTGCGCGAAATCCGCGAAAAAATGCTCGTGTTCTATTGAGGAATAGAATCGGCGTACCGTGTCGAGCGGCGTGGTGACCCCAAGAGAGCGTCTGACAGTGTCCGGAACGCGCACGTTGGTGCTTGTTCCGTCGTTCCAAATGACCTTGAGGACCATTTCGTCGGCCATCATGTCGAAAGATCCTCGGAATACGCAAACAAATCCTGCTCTGCTCAAAACGTCGACCAGATCGGCGTGAGCCGACGCGAGATCAGGTCGGGGCCGAAGGAACTGGCTCCTTGGGTCGCTTTGGATGACGGTGCTTCCGGTCTTCATGCTCATGCGAGCCGCGACTCGGGTCGGGCTGAGCGCCCAACCACTTACAATTACTCCAAACCCAGCCAAGATAACCACGTCATCAACTTGAACCAGATCTACTGAGTTTGAGGCCGGATCCACCGTCCAGTGCTGGATAGCGTTGAAGGCATTTCGAAGATCGTTCCGGTTGGCGCCGTCTGCGCGTGACAGGACGTCGCGAACAATTGGAAGCACGCCGTTGACCGACGGTGCGTCTGCCGTTTGCAGGGGTTCAAGGAACCGCCCGGTGTCGTCTGCGAAGACGATGGATGGGAGTTCACCGGAAGGCCCCTGCCACGGCGGTGTTATAACGCCGGCAAAAGCCTTCGCGTTGTCGGGTAGATCGGCCCGAGGAGCAAGAACATACGCGAACCCGGCGGAGTGAGTGCTGGAATAGTCGACAATGATGGGGCGCTCGGTCACGCCATCATCAACCATCCATCCTGCGACCCACGTCCATCCGGACTCATCAGTCCGGATGCTCTCGACATATCCCACGCTGCGGTCAGTTCGGATTTCGCCTGTTTCCTCCGCGAACAGCGCGGCCTGTGCCGCCAATCCTGCCAATCGGTCATGCAGCGAGGGGGGTGGCGAGCCGCCAAGCGCGCCATCTGCCGCGACGGGACGATCGGCAATGGAGGAGTGCAGCGTGGCTGCAGCGATCATGTTCCGATCCTCCCTGGAGCGTTCGACGTAACAAACCGGCGGCAGGGCGCTTGTCAACGCTCGATAAGCGCCTGTGTGCTATCGAGTTCTAGGAAACTGAGCGATGGCGCCGTGCCTGCTTAGACGGCGCCGGCGACGTCGAGCAGGGAAGCGGGTCGGCTTGACCTTCGGCGAACGAGGACTGGCGGATAATCGCTTTGAAAAGCGGCTTGTGATGCATGCCGCGTCGTGCCTGCGCACTGTCCGCAGCAACATAGAGAACAGGTTCGTTCGAACCTACCCTAAGTGTAGCCGACAAGGCGTAAACTGATCTCCACCAGGAGTATTTTGGTCGGGGAAAGAGGATTCGAACCTCCGGCCCCTGCGTCCCGAACACAGTGCTCTACCAGGCTGAGCTATTCCCCGACCAGGGTGTCTTCCGACGGTGTCGGCGACAGGCGGCGGCATATAGCAGCGAAAATGACGGCATCAAGTGGCTATTCAACGTCCTCGACCGTTAATCGCCCGATGGAGACGGCGCGCAGATTCGCCGTCTCCAGCCAGTTGTCACCGCGCCCGCGGAGCCGCGGCTGCCGCATTATCGGGCAAGCCGCCGAGCTGTGATACGAGCTTGGTGTAAGCGTCGAGGTAGCTCAGCACGATGATCTGGCCGATTGCGGTATCCTGGTATCCTCCACCGCCGACCCCTCCGAAGGTTCCGCCAGAAAATAAGCCTCCTCCTGCGCCGAAGCTCACGTCGGACTTGCGGGCGTAGCCCTCGGTGATTGCTTCTTCCTCCGTCGTGCGTGCGTTAACGAGGCTGAGCGTCGTCTTCGCCTCGCCTTTCTTGACGTTTATGCCGCCGGCAACCGCGCCGATCGCCGCGCCAGCGCCGCCGAAAAGCCCGCCGACGCCGCCTAGCACGCCGCCCAGGCCCCCGCCGCCTGAGTTCCGGTTCGCGGTGACGATGTCCGGCTGAAGGAAGTAGTCGGCGGCTCGTACCTGCCCTTTGCCGAGGTTTGAATCCGCCTGCAGTTCGCCGGAATCGGCCATCGCGCGTTCGAGATTGCGGCTTGCCATGCTGCGGCCTCTGTTCACCATCGTGAAACAGCCGGATCTCTGGACGAAAATCTTGATGATCGCCTCCGGGCTGCCGAGGTTGAGTTCGCGCCACCATTGGTTGTCGGGCTCGACAATCGCGAGCGAGCCCAGGCGCTTGGTGCAAACGGGAATCTGCGCCTCCCCCTTCTGCTGTGCCTGATGGGCGGACGAGCCCTTGTTCTGGGCGAGTGCGGGTGCGGATGTCGCCAGCAGGGTGATGGCGGCGAGGAACGGAAGACGCATCGAGATTTCCCCTTTATGCCCGCGTCGTTTCCGATCTGCGGGCGTTCGTGGACGAGCGACCTCTTGCGGTCATGATACCATCGCAGAGGCGCGCGCACCAGCCTCAGGCGCGCTGATGCGCCGGGACGGTGACGCCTAGATCGGCGGAGACCGCCGGGGCGAGGCAGAGCGCGCTGGTGATGAGCGCAGCGGCGAGCGAGAAGAACGTGCGGGTCATGATTCGTGCTCCTGTGAGGTGAACGGCGCGGTGCACGGCGGGGCGCAGCGGCGCATCGGCTGCGCGACGTGGGCGACGAAGCGGCGACGAAGGCGGCGCTTTGGCATTGCCGCGACTGGTGCTAACGCGCGCGGCATCACTCAAGCTGGCAGAACTTCGTGGCGACTGAGCTTTCCAAGATCCGTAACTTCTCGATCATCGCGCATATCGACCATGGCAAGTCGACGCTGGCGGACCGGCTGATCCAACGTACCGGGGGTCTCTCCGACCGCGAGATGAGCGCGCAAGTGCTTGATAACATGGAGATTGAAAAGGAACGCGGGATCACCATCAAGGCGCAGACCGTGCGTCTGGAATGGAAAGGCCATGTCCTGAACCTGATGGACACGCCGGGGCACGTCGACTTCGCCTATGAGGTCAGCCGCAGCCTTGCCGCGTGCGAGGGCGCCCTGCTGGTCGTGGACGCGGCGCAGGGCGTGGAGGCGCAGACGCTCGCCAACGTCTACCAGTCGATCGAGCACGACCATGAGATCGTGCCCGTGATCAACAAGATCGACCTGCCCGCCGCCGAACCGGACAAGGTAAAGGCCGAGATCGAGGAAGTGATCGGGCTGGACGCGAGCGGCGCGGTGCTCGCCAGCGCCAAATCGGGCATCGGCATCGAGGAGATCCTGGACGCGGTGGTCGAGCGCATCCCCGCGCCCAAGGGCGACGCCGATGCACCGCTCAAGGCGATGCTGGTTGACTCATGGTACGATCCGTACCTCGGCGTCGTCATCCTGGTGCGCGTAATCGACGGGACGCTGAAGAAGGGCCAGCAGGTGACCTTCATGCAGGCCGGCACGCAGCATCTGGTCGATCGCGTCGGCTGCTTCCGCCCCAAGATCGAGCAGCTGACCGACCTCGGCCCCGGCGAAATCGGCTTCATCACCGCGCAGATCAAGGACGTGGCGCAGGCGCGCGTCGGCGACA
>JBELMF010000064.1:0-16900 GCA_042096015.1 Sphingomonas sp. | reverse complement strand
CTCTTCCGATCTGGCGCTGTGGCTGTTCACCGACGCGATCCTGAAGGGCCGGCCGATCCGCGTCTTCAACCACGGCGACATGAGCCGCGACTTCACCTATATCGATGACATCGTTTCGGGGGTGCTCTCGGTCACCGATCGTCCGGTGGCCGATGATGGCGCTACCCCGCCGCACCGGCTGTACAACATCGGCAACAATAAGCCGGTGCCGCTGCTGCGCATGATCGAGATATTGGAGCAGGCGCTGGGCGTGAAGGCGGTACGCAGCTTGGAGCCCATGCAGCCGGGCGACCTGCCGGCGACCTATGCGGACATCAGCGCCATCGCTGCCGATCACGGCTTTGCGCCGGCCACGCCGATCGAGATCGGCGTTCCCCGCTTCGTGGACTGGTTCAAGGCCTATCACGGCCTTTCCTGAGGCCGCGGTGTGATGCGTCCGGCCGGGGCGACGGGCAGGCACGACAGCTGCCGGGCCGCTGGACAGCCCGGCAGCCTGCGCATCAGCCCTGCACGTCGATCACGCCTTCACCCGGCTCTTCGGCGAACAGGGCGTTCACGATATCGGCCCTGGCGGTCAGGGCGGCGCGCTGGTTGACATAGCCCTTGTCGGTGATCTCGCCGGCATCGATCGAGGGTGGCGTGCGCAGGATCGCGAAGCGGCCAACGCGGCGCGAGGAGCCGGTCGCGGCGGCGTTGAAGGCTTCCAGCCTCTCCTTCACCAGCGCTTCCAGGGTCGGGATCGGGTCCGAGCCGGGGGCCGCCTCGGCCAGCGTCTGGAGCGCGGCGGGCGATGGCCAGGCCATGATTGCGATATAGGGTTTGTCCTGGCCGGCGACGACGACGTCCTGCAGATAGGGGGAGCAGGCCGCGCAGATATCCGGGCGCAGGGTGCCGACCGACACCCAGGTACCGGTCGAAAGCTTGAAATCCTCGGTCACCCGGCCGTCGAAGACGAGGCCGAGCTCGGGTCGCTCTGGATCGAGGAACTTGGCCGCATCGCCGAGCTTGTAGAAACCTTCCTCGTCAAAGGCTGCGGCGGTCTTCTCGGGATCGTTGTGGTAGCCGGTGGTGACCGTCGGGCCCTTGACGCGAACCTCCAGCTTGTCGCCGCTCGGCACGAGTTTGAGCGTGGTGCCGGGAAGGGGAAGGCCGATCAGGCCGACGCGCTCGGACGCCCAGTGGACGACCGTGACGCCCAATGTCTCGGTTGCGCCGTACATGGTGGTGAAGGGCATACGCTCGCCGGTCTCGGCGATCGCCAGCGCCTGCATGCGATCGTAGAGATCGTCGGATAAGGTCGCGCCGCCATAGCCCATACCGCGCAGGTTCTTGAAGAAGGCGCGGCGCAGCGTGGGATCGCGCTCCATCGCGTCCGCCAGCATCGCGAAGGCGACAGGGGCCGAGCCGAAGGCCATCGGGGAGATCTCGCGCAGGTTGGCGATGGTGGTCTCGAATAGGCCGGGCACGGGCTTGCCTTCGTCGAGATAGATGGTGCCGCCGCCGGCGATGTTGGCGTTGAAGTGGATCGTGCCGGCGGAAATGTGCGCCCAGGGCATCCAGTCGAGCGCGATCGGGTGATCGACGGGATCGGGATCGTCGCGCAGCCCCTCCTGCGCCGCGATCAGGTTGACGAACATACCCTGATGCTGGGGCACGCCTTTGGGCATGCCGGTCGAGCCGGAGGTGAAGAGATATTTGCCGACGGTGTCATGCGTCAGCGCCTCGCGCGCGGCATCGACTGCCTCGGTGACGGGGGTGCTGGTGAGCGCCGCGAATGGGATGGTATCATCACCGCCATCGACCGTCACGAAGGTGAGCTCGGGATCAAGCGCGCGAAGTGTCTCGAAGGCGCGTTCGAACTGGGCCGCGTTTTCGGCGAACACGATGCGCGGGCGCACGGTGGCGAAGCAATGTTTCAGCTTGGCGTGGTCGGTGGAGATCAGGCTGTAGGCCGGGCTGATCTGCGCGATCGGAACGCCGGCGGTGAAACAACCGAGCATCAACATGCCCTGCGCGACCGAATTCGCGCTGAGGCAGAGGACGGCGTCGCCTTGGCCGAGACCGCGGTCGAGCAGCCATTGCGCGATGCTGTCGGCGGCCTGTTTAGCCTCGCCGTAGGTGGCGCCGCGCCACGGGCCGTGGTTGGGCTCGCGCTGCATCAGCCAGGGGCGATCGGGGTGGAGCGCGGCACGCTCGGCCAGGATATGGGGGATCGAGCGGGCCGGTTCTCCCATCGCGTGATTCGAGCGGATCAGGATCGATCCATCCTCGCGATGCTCGACGGTGATGTCGGGGCCCTTCTGCGGCAGGCGCTTGAAGGGGGGCGGCGAGGAGTCTTGGGCGGCGAACGCGGTGGCCATCGGGGTCTCTCCTATTTTGCCCCGGTATAAGCCACCCGTATTAGTTCCGCCTAGTGTTGAATCGCTTTCGTGTGTGCGCCCTTGCGGACGGAGACGCGAACGATGACGGCCGTGGAGAGAAGGATCGAGGAGACGAGCGCGCCGATCGCGAGGAGGCCGGGCGTCGTGACGTCGACGCGCGCACTGAGCCGCGTGTGGCGGCCGATGCGGATCGTGGCCTTGGCGCGGTTCTGGTGGGGGAGGGCGGGCATGGATGGAGGATACCATTTCCGCGCCTCGTCCGTCATCCCGGACTTGATCCGGGATCCCGCTTCTTCCGCGTCGGCGGCGACGGCAGCGGGACCCCGGCTCAACGCCGGGGTGACGGGTGGGTGTGGGGGCGTTACGGCCACTATAAGCGAGCGGGAGAGCGACGATGCAACAGTTCGACGGCTGGACGCCGGTGGTGACCGAGCAGGCGGACGATCTGGTCGCATCGCCGCTGCGGCGGCTGGCGGCGCTGTTCGACCATGACGGGGCGCATTGGGCGGCGGGCGAGCTGCCGCCGCTGGCACACTGGCTGTATTTCCTGCCCGAAGCGCCGCAATCCGTGATCGGGGTGGACGGACATCCGGCGCGCGGCGCCGCGCTGCCACCGATCGACGCGCCAAGGCGGATGTGGGCTGGGGGGCGGCTGACCTTCCATGCGCCGCTGCCGATCGGGGCGCAGGCGGTGCGGCGCAGCGTGGTGACCGACGCCACGGTGAAGGACGGGCGGTCAGGGCGGCTGACTTTCGTGACCGTGCGGCATGAGGTGCTGGTTGACGGCGCGGTGGCGGTGACGGAGGAGCAGGATCTGGTGTTCCGCGGGGCAGGAAACGGTACGCCGCCGGCAGCGCCGGTGGATACGCGGGTGGCGGACGTGCGGCGCGACGTGACGTTCGATGCGACCGCGCTGTTCCGTTTCTCCGCGCTGACCTTCAACGCTCACCGTATCCATTACGATCGCGCCTATGCGGTGGAGGAGGAGCTGTATCCGGACCTCGTCGTGCATGGGCCCTATCAGGCGATGCTGCTGGCCGATCACCTGCTGCGCAGTCGGCCTGGGGCGCGGTTGGCGCGCTTCTCGTTCCGCGGGGCGCGGCCGTTGTTCGTGGATCGGACGGCGGCGGTGAACCTTGCCGGCTCGGAAAGCGTGGCGTTGTGGACGACCGATCAGGACGGGTGTGCGTGCATGGAGGCGGAGGCGGAAGTGGCGTGACGCTGGCCCGACTTACATCGTCATCCCGGACTTGATCCGGGATGCAAGGTGCCGGGCACGCTTCGGCTGGAGGCGCGGGCGACAGCGCCTGCGGAGAGATGGATCCCGGATCAAGTCCGGGACGACGAAATGGGTTGAGTAACGGGGCTGCTACTCCGGCATCGGTCCCGCGATCAGTAGCGGGTCGATGCGGGCATCGCGCCATTTCATCGCCCAGTGAAGGTGCGGACCCGAGGCGCGTCCGGTGGCGCCGATCGCGCCGACCTTCTCCCCTTGGCGGACCCGCGTGCCGACGCCTACGTCGATCCGCGACAGGTGGAGGAAGGCGCTGTTCAGGCCCATGCCGTGGTCGATGATCAGGAGGTTGCCCTCCAGCGTGAAGGGCGACTCGGCGGCGAGCACCACCACGCCGTCCGCCGGGGCGACGACGGGGGTGCCGGTCGGGCGGGCGACGTCGACGCCGGAGTGATAGGAGCCGGGGTCGCCGCGGTAGATACGCTGCGCGCCGAACAGGCCGGAGATGCGGCCGGTGACGGGCCAGATGAGCCGCTGGCGCCACCCCGCGACGTCCGACGATTGCGCACGCGCGGCGGCGATCTTCTCCAGTTCGGCGGGGCGGCGGCGCCGGAAATCGGCGCTGGGGACGGGGTATTTGGCGACTCGGTTCAGCCGCTCGATCCGCCACGCGCGCGGCGCGACGGCGATGGTGTGGGTCGCGGTGCGGCCGTCGCGCAGCTGCGCGGTAAGCGTCGATGTGGAGCCGGCATCGCGATCGAAGGCGATGAGGAAGCGGCCGTCCGCTGCGACCGGAATGACTTCGCCGTCCTTGGTCAGCCGCGCCGTGCCGACGGGGGCGGTGCCGAGGAGGAGGCCGCCCTGGCTGCCGGTCGCATCGATCTCGATTCGTGCGGGCGGCAGCGGGGCGGGCGGCGATGCCGGTGCTGGCGCCGGTGGTGAAACCGGCGGCAGTCCTTCGGCCGGTGCGACACAGCCGGTGAGCGCCAGCGCGAAGAGCGTGCCCGTTCCCCGGCGAAGGCCTGCGGTCAGGTGCGTGACGACCGCGAGCATGTCGCCGCCGATCATTCAGGCTCTCCCAACTGGGCCCCGGCCTTCGCCGGGGTGCAGCGATGGATCATTGCGGCGCCAGTGCCTCCGAGGCGAGCGTGGCTGTGGCGAAGGCGCGCTGCCCGGCGACGTCCCAGTGGCGCAGATCCTCGATCGCGATCCGCGCGCCCGAGACGGCGCACGTGACATGGTCGCCCGGCGTCAGGACGCGGAAGCCGTTGGCCATGTAATGGAGGCGGGCGGGGCGGTCGGAATTGGACATCAGCATAATCTACTCTCCCTAGAACAGCGTCGGCTGTTCGGGCTTGGGTCTGGCATAGGCGCGGGGGCGGGCGCCCTCAACCTGCGCGTCGACCGTGCCGTCGCGGAAGTGGAGCGTAACGGCGCCCGCGCTTCTGGCCGCAGCGGTGGTGGCGAGCGTTTCGCCGCCCTTGGCGGTGACGCGGGCATAGCCGCGCGCGAGCGGCGCGTCGGGATCGACCGAGGCGAGCAGGCGGCCGAGATCCTCCAGCCGCTGGCGCGCACCTTCCAGCCGGCGTTGCAGCAGCGCGGGACGCAGGACGGCGCCAGTACGGTCGAGCTCCCCGCGCGCACGCACCACGCGACGTTCGAGGCCGCGGTCGAGGCGGGCGCCGAGATCGTCGATGCGCTGCCGCTGTGGCCCGAGCAGCCGGTCGCGGGTGGGGAGCAGGCGCGCCATGGCGTCGAGCCGCTCGCGCCCGCGCTCGACATAGCGGCGGGCGCAACGCTCGGTGCGCTGGCCGTGCGCGGCGATCGTCAGCCTGAGGTCGGCGAGGACCGGCACCGCCAGTTCGGCCGCGGCGGTGGGGGTGGGCGCGCGCAGGTCGGCGGCGTGGTCGCAGAGCGTGGTGTCGGTTTCGTGGCCGACCGCGGAGACGATCGGGATCGAGCAGGCGGCGACGGCGCGGACCACTGCTTCCTCGTTGAACGCCCACAGGTCCTCGATCGAGCCGCCGCCGCGCGCGACGATGACGAGATCGGGGCGCAGATCATCGGGGAGCGAGTCGAAGCCGCGCACCGCGGCGGCGACTTCTTCCGCGGCGCCGTCGCCCTGCACCTTCACCGGCCAGACGAGGACGTGGCTGGGGCAGCGATCCTCCAGCCGGTGGAGGATGTCGCGGATCACCGCGCCGGTCGGCGACGTCACCACACCGATGCGGCGCGGGAGGAAGGGAAGCGCACGGCGCGCCTTGGATTTGGCGAACAGTCCCTCGGCGTCGAAGCGCGCCTTGTTGCGTTCGAGCAGCGCCATCAGCGCGCCGGCGCCGGCCAACTCCATCCGCTCGATGATGACCTGGTATTTGGAGCGACCGGGATAAGTGGTGAGGCGCCCGGTGGCGATCACCTCGATGCCGTCCTCGGGGCGGAAGGCGAGCGCGGACGCCTGCCCCTTCCAGATCACGCCATCGATCACCGCGGCGTCGTCCTTTAGGCAGAGATAGCAATGGCCCGAGGCGACGCGCTTGTAGCCGCTGATCTCGCCGCGCAGTCGGACATGGCCGAACTCGCCCTCCACCACGCGCTTGAGGCGGGAGGACAGCTCGCCGACCGACATGGCGGCGGCGTTGTCCCCGGGGGTCGGGTCCGCTACCAGCCGTGCCGGTACGTCGAAAAAGGGGTCTGGCATGAACGTCCTGCTGATCGGATCGGGCGGGCGCGAGCACGCTCTGGCCTGGAAACTCGCGCAATCTCCACGCCTAGATACGCTCTATGCCGCGCCCGGCAACCCCGGCATCGCCGCGCATGCGACGATCCCGGCGCTGGACGTGGCGGATCACCGCGCGGTGATCGATTTCGTGCGGCGGCATCAGATCGGGCTGGTCGTGATCGGGCCGGAGCAGCCGTTGGTGCAGGGACTGGCCGACAATATTCGTGCGATCGGCGTGCCGGTGTTCGGGCCGGGGCGCGAGGCGGCGAAGCTGGAGGGGTCGAAGGGCTTCACCAAGGATCTGTGCGCGCGGGTCGGCATTCCGACGGCGCGCTATTTTCGGGTGACGACGCGCGATGGGGCGCTGGCGTGCCTCGACGATTTCGCCCAGGACGGACAGCTCCGCTGCGTGATCAAGGCGGATGGGCTCGCCGCGGGCAAGGGTGTGGTCGTGGCGATGAACCGCGCCGAGGCGGAGGACGCGGTGCGCGCTTTGTTCAGCGGCGGGCCGGCGGAAGCGGTGATCGAGGAGTTCCTGGAGGGCGAGGAGGCGAGCCTGTTCGTGCTGTCGGACGGCACCACGACGGCGGGCTTCGGCAGCGCGCAGGATCACAAGCGGGTCGGTGATGGCGACACCGGGCCGAATACCGGCGGGATGGGCGCCTATTCGCCGGCTGCGGTGCTGACGGCGGAGCTGGAGGAGCGCGCGCTGGGCGAGATCGTGCGGCCGACGATCGATGCGCTGGCGGCGTCTGGCACGCCTTATGTCGGCGTGCTCTATGCCGGGCTGATGCTGACGGCGGAGGGGCCGAAGCTGATCGAATATAACGTGCGGTTCGGGGACCCCGAGTGCCAGGTGCTGATGGCGCGGTTCGACGGCGATCTCGTCGAGACGCTGCTGGCGGTGGCCGAGGGAAGGCTGGCGGACCTGCCGGCGCCGGCGTTCACGGACGATGTGGCGCTGACGGTGGTGATGGCGGCGAAGGGTTATCCCGGGACGCCGGAGACTGGCGGGGCGATCGGCGGGATCGAGGCGGCGGAGGCCGGCGGCGCGGTGGTGTTCCAGGCGGGGACGCGGCTGGAGGGCGGTGCGCTGGTGTCGGCTGGCGGGCGGGTACTGGCGGTGACCGCGACCGGCGGCGACGTGGCCGAGGCGCAGCGGCGGGCTTATGCTGCAGTTGATGCGGTCGATTTCCCGAGCGGGTTCTGCCGGCGGGATATTGGGTGGCGGGCGATCGGCTGACGGAGCGGGTGGGATCGCCTCGTCCACTTCCTCATCCCGGGACCTGATCCGGGATCCCGCTTCTTCTCGGGCGTTGCGACGGTAGCGGGACCCCGGATCAAGTCCGGGGTAACGGAGGAATCGGGAACCCGCCGCAAGAATCCGCATCGTTCCGCCCCCGTTGCGGGAACCATGCGGCGCCCCTAAGGCTTGGCGCTCGGCGTAGCGGAGTGTGTCATGCAGCCCACCATGGTGGACAATACCTTGATCGGCATCGTGCTGACGCTGATCGGCATCGGCGTGGTGCTGACGATCATCGCCATGGTCGTCGGCGCGCGCAAGCGGGCCGCGCGCCGGGATGCGGACCGGGTCGAGCAGGCGCGGCTGGCCAAGGCGCATGCTTCCGATCGCGCGACCCGCGACGAGGATGCCGCAACCGTGCCGGTCGCGTCCCCGCAACCCGAGGCGCAGCCTGCTGAGCCGGTCGAGAGGGCGCCGGTTGCGCCGCCGGTCGCGCCGCCGCCACCTCCGCTCGCGGATTTGCCGGAGGTCGCTGCCGCACCGCCTGAGCCCGCCGCCGAGGAACCCGCGCCGCTCGCCGATGAGCCGATCGCCGCCGCGGCGCCGCTGGATGCCTCGCCTGCCGTAGAGGCGCAGCCGGAACCTGCCGTGCCGGCCGGCCCGCCGCCGGGCGACGCGCCGGTGACCCGGATCAAGGGGCTGGGGCCGAAGGTAGCGGCGATGCTGGCGCAGCAGGGGATCACGACCGTCGGACAACTGGCGGCGCTCGATCAGCGCGCGGCGGAGGACCTCGACGCGCATCTCGGGCCGTTCACCGGGCGGATGGCACGCGATCGCTGGCTGGAGCAGGCGCAGTTGCTTGCCGCCGGGGACGTGAAGGGCTTCGAGGCGAAGTTCGGGAAGCTGTAGGGCTGGACGCCTCACCAACGGGCATCGTCATTCCCGCGGAGGCGGGAATCCATAAACGCGGCGCTTGTGCTTTGATCGCTGACGTTGGCGTGTATGGATCCCCGCCTTCGCGGCACCTTTGCGGAACCCACTTCGTCATCCCGGCCCTGAGCCGGGATCCATGGCGCCGCGAGCGCTGTAGCTGGATGAGCAAGCGACAGCGCGTGCGGAGGGTTGGATCCCGGCTCAAGGCCGGGATGACGGTAGATGAAGGGCGCTGTTCCGACTTACGCAAAGGTCCTGCCTTCGCGGGGATGACCGCTGTTTGCGGGCATGTGCCTCGACTGCGCTCGGCACGAACGGTGAGACGTGTGCCCGCATCATGCGCTTTGACGCTCTGCCGTCGCCAGCCGTTTGTTACCCGCGCCGCGATCCGCTAAGCGGCGCGGCATGCCGCATCTCTATCTCGTCGATGGCTCGAGCTTCATCTTTCGGGCGTACCACGTGCTGCCGAAGCTCACCAACAAGCATGGCGAGCCGGCCGGTGCGGTGTACGGCTATACCACCATGTTGTGGAAGCTCGCCAACGACCTCCACAAGGCGGACGGGCCGACGCACCTGGCGGTAATCCTCGACAAGTCGGAACATACGTTCCGCAACGAGATGTACGATCAGTACAAGGCGCAGCGGCCGCCCGCGCCGGAGGATCTGAAACCGCAGTTTCCGATGATCCGTGACGCGACTCGCGCCTTCTCCTTGCCGTGTATCGAGGAACTGGGCTGGGAGGCGGACGACCTCATCGCCTCTTATTCCAAAGCGGCGCTGGCGCAGGGCTGGCAGGTGACGATCGTGTCGTCTGACAAGGACCTGATGCAGCTCCTGACCGAGCCGGGCATCGACATGCTCGACACGATGAAGGACAAACGCTTCGGCCCGCCCGAGGTGGTGGAGAAGTTCGGCGTCGGGCCGGACAAATTGGGCGAGGTGCTGGCGCTGATGGGCGACAGCGTCGACAACGTCCCCGGCGTGCCGGGGGTGGGGCCCAAGACCGCGGCCAAGCTGATCCTGGAGCATGGCAGCGTCGAGGGCGTGCTGGCCGCCGCGCCCGAGATGAAGAAGGGCAAGCTGCGCGATAACCTGATCGAGCATGCCGAGATGGCGCGGCTGTCGCGCAGGCTGGTCGAGCTGGCGTGCGACGTGCCGCTGCCGCAGCCGCTCGACGAGATGGCGCTAGACGGCATCCCCGAGGCGCCGCTGCGCGCGTTCCTGGAGCATCACGGGTTCAAGTCGCTGCTCGCCAAGCTGACGGCGGATCAGAACCAGGGCGTCGATCCGACCCCGCCGGAGCCGCGTGGGCTGCCGGTGGAGGAAGACCCGCCGTGCGACCACGATGCTTATGAGACGGTAGTCGACGAGATGGCGCTGGACGCATGGATCGCGGCGGCGCGGCACCAGGGCTGGCTGGCGATCGATACCGAGACGACCGCCAAGGACCCGATGCTGGCGGAGCTGGTCGGCGTGTCGATGGCGCTGGCGCCCAACCGCGCATGCTATGTCCCGCTGGCGCATGGTGGCAGCGACATGTTTGCCGAGAAGCCGGTGCAGATCGATCGCGACGTGGCGCTGGCCAAGCTCAAGCCGCTGCTGGAGGATCCGGCGGTGCTCAAGATCGGGCACAACCTGAAGTATGATTTGATCGTGCTCGGGCGGCTCGGCGTGGACGTGGCGCCGTATGATGACACGATCGTGATGAGCTTCGATCTCGACGCCGGGCTGCACGGGCATGGCATGGACGAGCTGGCGGCGACGCATCTGTCGCACAGCTGCATCGCCTATAAGGACGTGACGGGGACGGGGAAGAAGGCGATCGGCTTCCACGAAGTCGATCTGAAGGCCGCCACCCGCTACGCCGCCGAGGATGCCGACGTGACGCTGCGGCTGTGGCGACGCTTCCGTGCGCGGCTGCCGGTCGAGCGCGCGACGCGGGTGTACGAGATGGTCGACCGGCCGCTCGTCTCGGTCATCGCGCGCATGGAGCGGCACGGGATCAAGGTCGATCGCGAGCGGCTGGCGGGCCTGTCGAGCGAGTTTGCCGGGCAGATGGCCGAGCTGGAAGGCGTGATCCATGGGATCGCCGGCGCGCCGTTCACGATCGGCAGCCCCAAGCAGCTGGGCGATGTTCTCTTCGAGAAGATGGGGATCAAGGGCGGGCGCAAGGGCAAGAGCGGGGTCTATTCCACCGACGTAAACGAGCTTGAGCGGATCGCGGCGGACAAGGATGGGCCGGGCGCGGAGATCGCCGCTAAGGTGCTCGACTGGCGGCAGCTGTCGAAGCTCAAGTCGACCTATACCGACTCGCTTCAGGAGCAAATCAATCCGGCGACGGGGCGGGTGCATACGAGCTATTCGCTGACCGGCGCGCAGACCGGGCGGCTGTCGTCGACCGATCCGAATTTGCAGAACATCCCGATCCGGACGGAGACGGGGCGGCAGATCCGCGATGCGTTCGTGGCGGAGCCGGGCAACGTCATCCTGGCGGCGGACTATTCGCAGATCGAGCTTCGGCTGGCGGCGCACATGGCCGACGTGCCGGCGCTGAAGGAAGCGTTCGCGCGCGGCGATGACATCCACTCGCTGACCGCGCAGGAGCTGTTCGGGACGGTCGACCGCGACACGCGCGGGCGGGCGAAGACGATCAACTTCGCGATCCTTTACGGCATCAGCCGCTGGGGACTGGCGGGGCGGCTCGACGTGAGCGCGGACGAGGCGCAGGCGATGATCGATCGCTATTTCGAGCGCTTCCCGGGGATCAACCGCTATATCGCCGAGACGCTTCAGGCGGTGCGCGAGCAGGGGTTCACCGAGACGCTGTTCGGCCGCAAGACGCATTTTTCGCGGATCAAGAGCAAGGTGCAGCACGAGCGGCAGGGCGCCGAACGCGCTGCGATCAACGCGCCGATCCAGGGTACCAGCGCCGATATCATCAAGCGCGCGATGGCGCGGATGGAGCCGGCCTTGGCTGAGGCTGGGCTGACCGGCACGCGGATGCTGCTCCAGGTGCACGACGAACTGGTGTTCGAGGTGCCTGAGGGTGAGGTCGAGGCCGCCCGGCCGGTGATCGAGCGGGTGATGGCGACGGCGGCTGAGCCGGCGGTGACGCTGGACGTGCCGCTGGCGGTGGAGATCGGCGTGGGTGCGAGCTGGGGAGCGGCGCATTGATCGCGCAGCGCGGCAGCCGGCTGCGTCCGGATGACTCGCGCCAGCGCGGCCGGCGGGCGCAGCCCGTCCGACGACGCGGCTTTGCCGCGGCGGGTGTGGTGGGGCGCGGGGTACGTTCCGTCGTCCTCACCCTTCCGGCGGCTTTGCCGCCTCCCTCCCTCTCCCGCTGGGAGAGGGAAGGGGCCCGCGACCCGCAGGGTCGTGGGAAGGGTGAGGGCGATTGCCCGTGACCGAAACCTCCACGGATATCGCGCAGCTCGCCAAGGGCGGGCGGACCAATGTCGCGGGGTTCATCCTGCGGCTGGCGGCGCGGATCCCGTTCCTGTTCATTGCCGGGCGGCTCTATGGGCCGGAGCTCGTCGGGCGGTTCGCCATCGCCGTGGTGGTGGTGGAACTGGCCGCGCTGGTCGCCACGCTCGGGCTGAAGCGCGGGCTGGCGCAGGCGCTGTCGCGCACGACGCGGCCGCATGTCCATGTCGTTGCCGATGGGCTTGTCGTGGCGGCGATGCTGTCGCTCGCGGCGAGCGCGGTGCTGTGGTCCTTTCCGCAGATCATGTACCCCAACACGCCGATCGTCGGACTCGACCGGTGGCTGGGGCTGATCGTGCTGGCGATCGCCTGGTCGGACGTCAGCCTCGCTGCGCTTGCCTATCGACTGAACGTCAAGGCTGCCGTCACCGCACGGGCGGTGGTGGAGCCGTGGACGATCTCGATCGCGGCGTGGCTGTTCTCCTTCTTCACCACGCGCGACGGGCTGGTGCTGAGCTATGTCGCGTCGATGACCGCGGCGCTGATCGCCTCGATCGTGCCGCTGGTGCGCAGCTACGGACTGCCGCGCGGCTGGGTGCCGCACCTCACCGACCTGCTGGCGATGATCCGCGACAATGTGCCGCTCGCCGGCGCCGATGCGTTCGAATGGGGATCACGCAACGTCGATCGCTTCATCCTGGGCGTGATGTTCGAGCCCAAGATCGTCGGCATCTATTACATGGCGCAGCAGGTCGCGAGCCTGCCGCAGAAGCTGAAGACGTCGTTCGACCCGATCCTGGGGCCGGTCATCACCCAGAGCCTGGCAGTGAACGATCGCGTCGCCATCGCCAATCAGGTGCGGCAGGTGGCGTTCTGGATCATCGCCGCCCAGCTGGGGCTCGCACTGATGGGGTCGATCCCCGGCGAGGCGGTAATGGGCGTGGTCGGGCCGCAGTTCGTTGCGGGCACCGCGGCGCTTGCCTTCCTGCTGACCGCCGAGGTGCTCGCCTCGACGGGAGCGGTGTGCGAGACGGCGCTGGTCTATACCGCGCGGCACCGCAACCTGATCATTTCGGCCGCCATGCTGGCGTTCCAGGTCGTATTGAGCTTCGGCCTGATCCTCGGCATGCGGGCGCTGGGCTGGCCGATCGCGTTCCAGGCGGCCGCGCCGGCGGTGGCGCTGATGGCGAGCCTGGGGCTGACATCGGTGCTGAAGGCGCGACTGTTGCGGCGCATCCTGACGGCGCCGGTGTCGCCACTGCGCTGGCCGTTATTGTGGGCAACCCTGGCTGCCCTCGTCGTGGGAGGCGCGTTTACGGCCCTGCCGCGGGAGTATGAATGGGCCGAGATCGTGATCGGCATTCCGGCGATCGCGGCATCCTATCTGTTCGTGCTGTGGAAATGGGCGTTCGGCCCGGCCGATCGGGCGTTGTTCGGCCGGATGCCGCGCGCCGAAGGGGCGACGCTGCCGCATGTGGGGTCGCCGGCCCGGTAGTGAGATTCGTCATCCGGCCTTGACCCGGGATCCCGCTTCTTTTCATCGGACGTCAGAAAAGCTGGGCCCTGGATATAGTCCAGGGTGACGAGGAACGGGAGAGCCGATCATGGACACGACCACCACGCCGGAAACGCGCCTCTTGCCGGTCATCGACGGCGAATGGGCCGGCTGGCTGCGCTGGCCGGGAACCGATCCGTTCGAGGATCATGCCGGTCCGTTCTTCGCGCGTTATGACGGTGAGGCGCTGGTGTGCGGCTTCCGCCCCGACGCGAAGAACCGCAACGGCGGCGGCAATGTGCATGGCGGCGCGCTGCTGACCTTTGCGGACTTCTCGTTGTTCATGATTGCCTCGGCGGTGTTGCCCGAGTTTCACGGCGTCACGGCCACGCTCAATGCCGAATTCGTCGGCGCCGCGCGTCCGGGCCACCTGCTGACCGCGCGCGGCGAGGTGGTGAAGGCCGGCCGCAGCCTGATCTTCGTCCGCGGCACCATCGACGATGACGGCGCGCCGGTGATGAGCTTTTCCGGCGTGATCAAGAAGATCACGCGGCGACCGGCGGACGGTTGATCAGGAGAAAATGGTGCTGCCGGTGAGGATTGAACTCACGACCTCAGCCTTACCAAGGATGCGCTCTACCACTGAGCTACGGCAGCACTCGGCCCGCTATTCGCGGGCGAGGGGGCCCTAGAGACGAGCGGGGGCGGATTGTCAAGGCGTCTTGCCTGGGCGATAGCCGCTTTCATGGACAGCAAGGAAGACCGCGACGCCCGCCGAGCCGCGGCGCTGCGCGCCAATCTGCGACGGCGCAAGGAGCAGGCGCGCGGGGCGAAGGACGACGCGGCGGTGGCGGAAGAGAGCGCTCAGCCGCCCACGAACCGCCCCACCGCATAGCAGGCGTCACCCGCCATGTACGCGATGGTGAAGGCGGTCGCGCCGATCGCCAGGTAGGGCAGCGTCACGCGACAGCGATAGGCGAACACCTTGAGATGATCCATTCGCGCTCTTCCCCCTCCAGCACCGGGGCGAGCGTCGCGGCGACCCGGGCATGATAATCATTGAGCCACGAGAGCTCGCCCGGGGTCAATAGGGCCGGATCGACCAGATCGCGGTCGATGGGGACCAATGTGAGCGTTTCGAAGGCGAGCATCGTTGCTTCGCCGCCGTCGATGTCGCGTTCCACGACGAGCAGGAGATTCTCGATCCGGATGCCGTATTCGCCCGCCTTGTAGAAGCCGGGCTCGTTGGAGAGAATCATGCCGGGCAGCAGCGGCTCGGACGGGCCCCCGCCCGGGTAGCTTGGCTTGGCGATGCGCGCCGGGCCTTCATGGACGGACAGGTAGCTGCCCACCCCGTGGCCGGTGCCGTGCGAGAAATCGAGGCCGGCCTGCCACAGCGGCAGGCGGGCGAGCGCGTCGAGCTGCGCGCCGGTGGTGCCGTGCGGAAAGACGGCGGTGGCAAGCGCGATATGCCCCTTCAGCACGCGGGTGTAGCGATCGCGCATCTCCGCCGTCGGCTCGCCGATCGGCACGACGCGCGTCACGTCGGTGGTGCCGTCGTCATACTGCCCACCCGAATCGATCAGGTAGAGCTGGCCCTGCTCGATCGGCAGGCTCGATTCCTCCGTGACGTGATAATGCGGGATCGCGCCGTGCGGGCCGGTGGCGCTGATCGCGTCGAACGACAGATCCTTCAGCACGCCGGTTTCGCGGCGGAATTCCTCGAGCTTGGCCGCAGCGGTGAGCTCGGTCTGGCCGCCCTTGGGCCCCTCGATCGAGATCCAGCGCAGGAAGCGGGTGAGCGCCGCGCCGTCGCGGATGCTGGCGGCGCGATGCCCGGCCTGCTCCACGGTGTTCTTGACCGCACGAGGAATGACCGTGGGATCGCGCAGGGGAAGGACCGTGCCGCCGCCAGCCTCGATCGCCTGCGGGATGGCGGCAACCGCCAGCGCCGGATCGACCGCCACCCGCTGGCCTGCGAACCGGCCCAGCGCCGCGGCGAATGCCTTGCGATCATGGATGCGCACCGCATTGCCGAGATGCTGCGCCACCGCCTCGGTCATCTTCTCCGGCGCAACGTACAGGTCGGCGGTGCCGTCGGCGTGCACCACCGTATAGGAGAGCGCGACCGGGGTGCGGGTCACGTCGCCGCCGCGCACGTTGAGCAGCCAGGCAGTCGATTCGAGTGCGGCGAGCACCACCGCATCGGCCTTCTCCGCGAGGAGCCAGTCGGCGACGGCGGCGCGCTTCTCGGCGGAGCTACGGCCGGCATGGACGGTGTCATGGACGGCAAGCTTGGCGTCCGACGGCTGCGGGCGATCGGGCCAGACGGCATCGACGGGATTGGTATCCACCGGCACCAGCGTCGCGCCGATCGCCGCGAGCGCCTTCGTTGCCTCCTCCACCCAGGCGCGGGTGTGGAGCCAGGGATCGTAGCCGATGCGTGCACCCTGTTTGACATGACCGGCGAGCCAGCCCGACACGCTCGTCTCGGGCACGCCGACGAACTGCCAATCGTCGCCCGACACCTGCTCGCGGACCTGCAGCGTGTAGCGGCCGTCGGTGAAGATTGCCGCCTCCGCGGGCAGGACCACCGCGGTGCCGGCCGAGCCCTGGAAACCGGTGAGCCAGGCGAGGCGCTGGGCGTAGGCGCCGACATATTCGCTCATATGCTCATCGGTGAGGGGAACGACGAAGCCGTCGAGCTGCTGGTGCGCGAGCTGGTCACGCAGGGCGGCGAGGCGGGCGGTGTAGGTGGACATGGGACTCCCTTGCACTTTGGTTCGCGGCCCGCCTTTCCCATCTCGGTTCGCCCTGAGCTTGCCGAAGGCCGTATCACGAGCGCCGCCGGTTGGGGCACGTGCTTCGACAGGCTCAGCACGAACGGGGAAAGATGCGTGTGCCGGTTTTACCACCCCGATATGGCAGATACGCGCGCTTCGTGCCATGCAGCCGCGATGATCCTCTCTCCCCAGGGCCGCGCATGACCGGCGCGGACGTTCTTATCGTCGGTTCGGGCGCCGCCGGCCTCACCGCCGCGCTGAACCTCGCCGATCGCTTCCAGGTCACCGTGCTGGCCAAGGGCGCGCTCAACGAGGGCTCGACCGCCTGGGCGCAGGGCGGGATCGCCGCGGTGCTCGAGCCGGGCGATACGTTCGAGAACCATGTCGAGGACACGATGGTCGCGGGCGCGGGGCTCAACGACCGCGAGATCGTCGAGTTCGTGGTGGAGAATGCGCCCGCGGCGATCGAGCGCCTGCAGAAGCTGGGCGTGCCCTTCGCGCAGGACGGCAATGCGTTGCACCTCACGCGCGAGGGCGGGCATTCGCACCGGCGGATCGTGCATGTCGACGACGCCACCGGCTGGGCGGTGCAGGAGGCGCTGCAGAAGGCCGCCGAGGCGCATCCCAATATCACCCTGGTGCCCGACCAGGTGGCGATCGACCTGGCCACCAGCCGGCACGAGGAGCGC
>JBELMF010000063.1:7301-17166 GCA_042096015.1 Sphingomonas sp. | reverse complement strand
AACTATGATGTGATCGGCCGCTATTTCTTTATCGGTGCGACCAAGAAGTTCTGAGCGGGCAAAGGGGAATAACGACGTGAAGACACGAGCCACCATCATTGCGGCGGCGCTGGCCGCTGTTGCTGCGCCGGCATTGGCGCAGCAGCTGCCGGCCGCGGACAAGCAGCAGATCCTGGGCAATGTCGCCGCCAATGAGAAAGCGGTCGGCGATACCGCGCTGACGATCTGGAAATATGCCGAGGTCGGCTACAAGGAGACGCAGAGCACCGCGCTGCTGCAATCCAAGCTGAAGGCGGCGGGGTTCACCATCCAGGCCGGCGTCGCGGGTGAGCCGACCGCATTCGTCGCCAGCTTCAAGAACGGCGCCGGGCCGGTGATCGGCGTGCTGGCCGAATATGACGCGCTGCCCGGCCTGTCGCAGCTTGCTCAGCCTACCAAGCAAAGTGCCGGCGGGCCGGCCGGCCACGGCTGCGGCCACAATCTGTTCGGTGCCGCCAGCACCTATGCCGCCATCGCGGTGAAGGACTGGATGGTGAAGAACAAGGTGGGCGGCGAGATCCGCGTCTATGGCACCCCGGCCGAGGAAGGCGGATCGGGCAAGGTCTATATGGTTCGCGCGGGCCTGTTCAACGACGTCGACACGGTGCTTCACTGGCACCCGGGCAACGTCAACACGGCCGCACAGGGGCCCTCCATGGCCAATATCTCCGGCAAGTTCCGCTTCCACGGCAAGTCCGCGCATGCCGCCGGCGGGCCGGACAAGGGTCGTTCGGCGCTCGACGGGGTCGAGGCGATGGACGCGATGGTCAATCTGATGCGGGAGCATATCCCGGATCGCACGCGCATCCATTACGTGATCACCAACGGCGGCAAGGCGCCCAACGTCGTGCCCGACGAGGCGGAGGTCTATTATTACGTCCGCCACGTTGATCCCAAGATCGTGAAGGAAACCTGGGAGTGGGTGACCCAGGCGGCGCAGGGCGCGGCGACGGGCACGCAGACCAAGGTGGATTGGGAAGTGACCGGCGGCGTCTATTCGCTGCTGCCTAACGAGGCGCTGATGAAGGTGATGGACGCGAGCCTGCAGACCGCGGGGGCGATCACCTGGACGCCGGAGGAGATCGCGTTCGGCAAGAAGATCCAGGAGACGCTGGTCAACCCGCCGCCGGTGGAAACCGTCGGCAAGATCGTGCCTGCCGTGATCGTGCCTGACGCGATGGGCGGTTCCACCGACGTTGCGGACGTGAGCTGGAACACGCCCACCGTAGGCCTTTCGACCGCGACTTTCGTGCCGGGATCGGCCGGGCATAGCTGGCAGAATGTGGCGGCGGCGGGATCGAGCATCGGCGTGAAGGGCGCGGTGCTGGCGACCAAGACGCTGGCGCTCGCGGCGGCGGACCTGTTCCGCAATCCGGCCACCATCGAGGCAGCGAAGAAGGAGTTCGTGGCGCGGCGCGGCGCGGACTTCAAATATCAGGCGCTGCTGGGCGATCGCCAGCCGCCGCTAAACTATCGCGACGGGGCGATCGAATAGGGTCGGACGCCGGCGGAAACGTCGCGCGACGCGGCGTTTCCGTCAGCGTGCGAGGGTGATCGTGTCGTCCGTGCGCGTCACCACCCGGGCGGCGCGCGTCGCGACCAGCGCGGCGACGAGCGCGTCGGCCCCGCCGTCCGTGGTGAAGGAGCCGCTATAAGGTCGCCGCGCGAGGGCCGCATCGGCGATGACGATCCGGGTCGAGCCGTAGCGGCTGAGCGCGGCAGCGACGTCGCCGAGCGGCACGGCGCTGAAATCGAGCCGGCCGGTGCGCCATGCCGCGGCAGCCTGCGCATCCTTCCCCATGGACAGCTTCGTGTCGCCGGCGCGGAGCGTCTCGCCGGGACGTAGCGTGCGCGTTCCGGCGCGGGTCACCACGCGCACCGATCCTTCGAGCAGCGCCACGATCGTGTCGCGCGCCGCTTGTTCCACGGCGAACTGAGTGCCGAGCGCGGTAACGGTGTCGCCATTCGCGGTGACGACGAAGGGGCGGGACTTGTCCTTCGCCACGCTGAAGAGCGCGCGTCCCTGCGTCAGTGCAACGGCCCGGACCTTGCCGAGCGATATGTCAGCCGACGAGCGCGCATCCAGCAGCATCGTCGAACCGTCGGCCAGCGCGACCGAGCGGGGGGCGGTGGTTGCGGCGTAATGCTGCGCCGTGACGGCCTCGTCCTCCGGCGACCGATCGGCCCAGCCCGTGGCGAACGGCAGCCCGATCGCCGCCGCCAGCGCAGCGGCGATCGCGCCGCCCAGGACCCAGCGACGGTTGGAAGGCGTCTCTGCCGGCGCACGTGCCGCATCGCGGAGCGCAAGAATCGCCGGATCGTCCCCGACCCGATCGAGCATGGACTCGAGCCTGCCGACCTGCGCCCATGCGTTGTCGCCTTCCGCATCCCCCTTGATCCAGGCGTCCAGCGCGGCGCGCTCGTCTGCGGACATCAGCGGCGCGTGGCTGCGCGCATACCATGCCGCGGCCGCATCGGCCGCCGACCTCCCCTGATTATCGGTCATCAGGCGACAGCCGCCGTCAGGATGCGAATGGCCTTCATGATATGCTTTTCGACTGCACTGACCGATATGCCCATGTGACGCGCGATCGCCGCGTAGCTCATCTCTTCAAACCGGTGAAGCACGAACGCCTGTCGGGTACGTTCGGGCAGGTCACCGATCGCCGCGACAAGCCGTGCGAGATCCTCCTTCCCCTGCAAGACGCGATCGGGCGAGCATACCTCAACGGGATGATGATCATTTTCCAGCGTCTGGTGCGCGGACCGGTGGCGTACCTGATTGCGACGGGCATGATCGGTCAGGACGCTATGCGCAACCTGGAACAGATAGGCAGCGGGATTATCGATGGCCGTTTCGCTGCGCCGGGTGTGCAGTCGCAGGACGACATCCTGCACGAGATCGTCGACATCGCCGGCCGGAACGCGTCGGGACAGATACCGCCGGATGGTCGGCAGCAACTGCGTGACCTGAAGATCAAGCTGGCAGCCAGAATTGTCCCGTACTTCCGCCCTGAGCACCAGTGACCGACCCCCCATGCAGCCTGGAGTGGATTTCCCACCAACGCCCATCTTGCCGAGGGCGGAGCACGCATTTCGATCATGTTGACGAAGGGTCGTCAACCCGGCTGCTGCGCGAATGTTCCATATCTGGTCGGTGCTGTTGTGCAGTGCCGCAATCGGCGGCATGGTCTGATCGGGGAAGGCGGGTGAGTACGGGCGCAGGCGGCCGAACTTTGCGATGTATCGCGGTCACGTCGGCGGCCACGGCAGTGGTCGCGGGGCTGCAGCCGTCCGCTGCTGCCGCGCAAGCCGCGCGCCTGCGGCACCCCATCGCCGCCGGCTCGCTGAATCGTGTCCTGCATGATATCGCCGCGGCGGCAGGCGTTCAGCTGCTGTTCGATCCCGCCATGGCGGCGGGGCGGTCCGCGCCCGCCATCGCGCGCAACATGCCGGTGTTGAGAGCCCTGTCCGAGGCGCTCCAAGGCACGGACCTGCGCGCGCGGGCGGTGGGTCCGGGGATCATCGTGATCGAACGATCGGCACCGGTGGACATGTCCGCCCCGGCGCCGGACAGCGATATCGTGGTGACGGCGTTGCGGCGGCCCACGCTGCTGCGGCGGAGCGGCATCAGCCTCACCGTCCTGTCAGGCCAGACCCTTGCCGCCCGCCGCGCCTATGACCTGCGTGGACTGACGCGGCTGGCGCCGGCGCTCAACCCGATCAATACCGGCCCGTTGCAACAGCGGCTGTCCGTACGCGGTGTGACCGGCACGGGCGAGAGCACCGTCGCGACCTATTTCGGCGAAGCGCCGGTCAGCGCACCATCGGGTACCGGCTTCGATCCGGGCGCCATTGCTCCGGACGTCGACCTGATCGACATCGACCGGATCGAATTGCTGCGGGGCCCACAAGGGACCCTGTACGGCGCCGGATCGATGGGCGGAACGCTGCGCACCATCTTCAACCGCGCCGACCCTGCCGTGCTCGACGGGGAGATTTCCCTAGAGGCCGGTGTAACCGAGCACGGGAGCCCCAGCATCGCGGCGAACGCCATCGCGAATGTGCCGCTGGTGCCGGGCACGCTGGCGGTGCGCGCCGCGATCGGCCGTCGGCGGAGCGGCGGCGTGATCGACAATGACACACTCCGCCTGACGGATACCGACCGGGTGACGCGCGAGAGCGAACGGTTGCTGGCGACCTGGACCCCCAATGACGACCTGACCCTTGAGGCAACCTGGCTGAACCAGCGCAACCGCATCGATGACGCCGGCGTGGCGGAGGCGGCAGCCACGCGACTGACGACACAAGCACCGGTGCGCGTGCCCAACAAGGAACGGCTGTCGCTGCTGACGGCGACGCTGCATTGGTCGCCCGGCCCGATCCGCATGACCGGTACCGCATCGCACTATAGCTGGCGCATCGTGAAGCAGCTGGACTTCACGCGCGTCCTATCCGGCCAGCGCGACAGCACGACGGCCTGCACGCGATACAGCATCTCGCTCGGCGAGGCGGGGTGTGACGATGCGCAGCGCGCCCGATACCGGGCGTGGCTCGACACCAGGCTACCGGGCGCCTTGTATCAGCCGATGCACGTCAGTGCGACGAGCGGCGAGCTGCGGTTCGACAACGGCGATTCCACCCCGGACGGGTGGACGGCGGGCGTGTTCGTCGAACATCGCGCCGATGATGTCGCCAGCTATGCGGTGCGTGCGGATCAGGTCACCGGCCGGGTGCTGCAACCGCTGGATGTGACGGGCCTGCGCCTGATCGAGACCGAGCTGGACCAGCAGGCAGTGTTCGCAGAGTGGCGACACCAGATCGTCCCCAGCCTGACGATGACGGTGGGCGGGCGCATCTATCGCTATCGTCGCTCCGCAAGCGGTTCGACCCCGGTGCCCAACATCATCACCGGCACCGGGGCGATCACCACCGGCGATTCCCGGACCACCGAAAAGGGCGCGAACGCCAAGGCCGAACTGACGTGGTCGCCCGACGGCATGCCGACGGTCTATGCCATCGTCGCGGAAGGGTTCCGGCCCGGCGGGGTGAACATCACGCCCGAGCTGAGCGACGAGGAACGCGCCTATCGCGCCGATCATCTGTGGAGTTACGAGATCGGTGCGAAAACCCCGCCGATCGGCGGATTGACCGTCGAGGCATCGGCCTATCACATCGATTGGCAGAACACGATCTTCGCCACCACCAGCGCGAACGGCGCCTTTATCTATAACACGAACCTGACCAGTGTCGCGATCACCGGCGGGGAAGGGCGGGTGGCGTGGAGCGGAGGGCGGGTGCGCGCATCGGCCACTGCCGCCTATGTCGACGCGCGGCTGGCGGCGGACACGTTGCTGGGCACCAGCGACGGTGTGGGGCATCGCGGCGATCGACTGCCGAACGTGCCGCGCATCACCTACGCCTTGCTTTGGGACTGGGCGCTCGACGCGGCGCCCGATACGGCACGCTGGACACTCGGCGGCGCCGTGAGCGGCAATGGCGCGACGCGATCGACATTCAGCCGGGAGAATCCCTATCACGAGCGGACCCCGGCACGGGTGCTGGTCGACGCCTATGTCACGTATCGGCGCGAGGGCTGGAGCGCGCGGCTGGGCGTGGACAATCTGTTCGACGCGCTGGCACCGAGCCGGATCAGTTCCAGCAATTTCGGGATCGGGCAAATCTACGCCGCGCGTCCGCGCACCATCACGATCGGGTTCACCCGGCGCTTTCGCTGAGGCTATTCGGCCGGCATTTCCGCGGCGAGCCGGCGGGTAATGATGTGCGGCGAGGCGGCACGCCGGGCGAGCAGGCGATAGAGCACCGGGATCAGGAACAGGGTAATGGCGGTCGCGATCGTCACCCCGGCGACGATCACCACGCCGATCGCCCCGCGCGCGCCGGCCCCGGCCCCGTGGCTGAGCGCAAGCGGCACCGCGCCGAATACCGTGGCGATCGAGGTCATCAGGATCGGCCGCAACCGGCGGATCGCCGCATCGCGGGTGGCGGCGACGAATTCCTGCCCTTCATCACGCAGCTGATTGGCATATTCGACGATCAGGATGCCGTTCTTGGCAGCGAGGCCGACGAGCATGACGATGCCGATCTGGCTGAACAGGTTGAGCGTGATGCCGGCGAGCCACAGGCCGATGATGCCGCCGCCCGCGGCGAGCGGGACGGTGGCGATGATCACGGCCGGGTGGACGAAGCTTTCGAACTGCGCGGCGAGCAGCAGGTAGATGATGACGACGGTGATGCCGAAGACAATCCAGATGGCGTTGCCGGTCTGCTTGAGCGACTGGCTCTCGCCGCGATAGCCGATCGCCTGCACCTCGGGAGATTTGCGCGCTTCCTCTTCGAGGAAGGCGAGCGCCTTGCCCAGCGAATAGCCGGGGGCGAGCCCGCCCTGAAGCGTGATCGCCCGCATCTTGTTGAACCGGCCCAGCTCGCGCGCGGACGCCGCCTCGCGGACGTTGACCAGATTGGACAAGGGCACCAGCTCGCCCGAGCGCGCGCGCACATAGACGCTGGCGAGGCGCGCTTCCTTGTCGCGGTCCTCGGCGCCCGCCTGCACCATGACGCGATATTCCTCGCCGCGATCGACGTACGTCGAGACGCGGCGCGAGCCCATCACCGTCTGCAGCGCCTGGCTGACGTCGTCCACCGACACGCCAAGGTCACCGGCACGATTGGCGTCGACATCGATCAGCAGCTGCGGCTTCGATTCGACGTAATCGGCGTCGAGATTGACCAGCCCGGGGTTCTCGCGTGCGGCGGCGAGGATCCGGTCGCGCGCCCGGGCGAGATCGTCATAGGTCGCCCCGGCGATGACGAAGCCGACCGGCTGGCCGCGCCCCCGGCCGAGCGAGGACCGTACATTGGCGTTGCCGCGCACGCCGGGCACCGTCTGTAGCGCGGCATTGACGACCCGCGCGACATCCTTCGATTCCGCCTCGCGTTCCTCCCACGGCTTCAGGAAGACGCTCATGCTGGAGGCGTTGAAATCCTCGGCCATGCCGTAGGTGAGCGGCAGGCGCGTGTTGAAGCCGCGGATCGGGCCGTCATCGGTCATCAGCGGCGCGACCTTCGCCTCGACCTGTCCGGCATAGCGGTTGAGCTCGGCAAAGCTGGTGCCCTCGGGCGCGTTGAGGCGAACCTCGAGCACACCGGTATCCTCCGGCGGGACCAGTTCGCCGTCGATCTGCACGAACAGGAAGCCGCATCCGCAAAGAAACAGCGCGACCGCGCCGAGCACGAACCCCGGACGGGCGAGGGCGCGATCCAGCAGCGCGCCGTAGCCGCGCTCCAGCCGGCTGAACTGGTGCTCCATCCAGCGGGCCAGGCGCCCGCCTTCTTCACGGCGGAGAAGCTTGGACGACAGCATCGGCACGAGGCTGAGCGCCAGCACGCCCGACAAGGCGATCGCCGCGATCATCGCCACCGCCAGTTCGCGGAACAGCAGACCGGTCTGCCCGGCGATGAACATGACGGGCACGAAGACCGCGCAGACCACCGCGGTGGTCGCAACCACCGCAAAGCCAACCTCACGCGTGCCGCGATAGGCGGCGACGAGCGGCGTCTCGCCCATCGTGATGCGATGGTGGATATTCTCCAGCACCACAATCGCATCGTCGACCACCAGGCCGATCGCCAGCACGAGCGCCAACAGGGTGAGCAGATTGATCGAATAGCCGAACACCCACAGCACCGCGAAGGTGCCCAGCAGACAAATCGGTACCGTGATCGTCGGGATGATGGTCGCCCGTCCGCTGCCCAGGAACAGGTAGATGACGATGACGACCAGGATCACCGCTTCGCCCAGCGTGCGCCACACCTCATGGATCGCGCGATCGATGAACAGCGAGTTGTCCGAGCCGAGCGTCATGGTGATGCCGGCCGGCAGATCGGGCTCGATCTGCTTCATCAACGCCTTCACGCCATTGGCGACTTCCAGCGTGTTGGCCCCCGACTGGCGGACCACGCCCAGGCCGAGTGCGGTCTGCTGGCGAAAGCGGAAGGCGGAATAAGGGTTCTCCGGCCCCCGCTCCACCCGCGCAACGTCATCCAGGCGCACGAGATAGCCGTCGGCGCCGCGCCCGATCACCAGGCTGCGGAACGATTCGGGGCTGGCGAAGGCGCGATCCACGCGCAGCGACACGTTCTGGGTGGCGGATTCAATGCGGCCGGCCGGCAGCTCGACATTCTGGCGGCGCAGCGCGTCCTCCACATCACGCGGCGTCAGCCGGTAGGCGGCGAGCCGGCCGAGATCGAGCCATACGCGCATCGAGGGGCGCGCCTGGCCGACGAACTGCACCTGCGCGACGCCGTCGATGGTGGAGAAGCGATCAAGAAGGAAGCGCTCGACATAATCCGACAGCGCCACCTTGTCCCATGAGGGGCCCTGCACGACGATGTACATGATGGGCTGGGCGTCGGCATCGACCTTGCGGACTTCGGGCGGAAGCACTTCCTCGGGAAGATCCGCGAGCGCGCCAGACACACGATCGCGTACGTCATTAGCGGCGGCATCGACATCGCGGCTGGGGCGGAATTCGATGGTGATGTCGGAGCGCCCGTCGGTAGAGCGCGAGGAAATGGTCTCGATCCCCTCCACACCGGCCAGCCGTCCCTCTAGCGGCTGGGTGACGCGACTTTCTACCACGGCGGCGGCGGCACCGACATAGCTGGTCTGGACCGAAACGACGGGCGGATCGGTTTCCGGAAATTCGCGCACCGACAGGTTGAGAAAGGCGACCGCGCCGATGATCATGACCAGGATGGCGCCGACCGCCGCCACCACTGGCCGGCGGACCGACAGGTCCGACAGCATCATCCCTGCAGACCCCGGCTCGCCGTGCCGCCGACAGCTGCTTCCGACTGCGCGCGCCGGCTTTCGTCCACCTTCACCCGGGCGCCGTCGCTGACCTTCACCACGCCTTCGGTGATGACAAGCGCGCGGGCTGGAATGCCCCGCACCTCGATCACGCCGCCATCGCGTGCACCCGTGGCGACTTTCGTGCGACGCGCAACGCCCTTGTCATCAACCACGAAGACATAGCGTTCGGCACCTTCGCCGAGCACCGCCAGTTCCGGGATGGCGGCAGCATCGCGCTCCCCGGTGAGAACCCGTACCGTCAGCAGCATGCCGGGCTTCAGCTTGTTGCCCGGATTGGGCAGGATCGCCCGGATGCTCGCCGCGCGGGTGTTGGGATCGATCACCGGATCGATCGAGCTGACGGTCCCGCGAAACGGCACGTTCGGATAGGCCGCGGCATGGGCCAGCACCGGCTCCCCGATCCGCATGTGCGCGAGGGCCGTCTCGGGAACGGTGAAGTCGAGCTTGATGCGTGAGATATCGCTGATGGTCGCAATCGGTGTTCCGGCGGAGATGATCGTCCCCTGCGAGATCGACCGCTGTGACGCAAAGCCCGAAAAGGGTGCACGCACGATCCGGTCGGTGATCTGCGCGCGCGCCGTATCGGCCTCGGCACGCGCCTGCTGCGCCAAGGCACGTTGCTGATCGAGCGTGGCCGGGGTCACGAAGCCCCGCTCGTTAAGCGCGCTCATGCGGCCGAGTTGCGCCTTGGCCTGCTGCTCTGCCGCGATGGCGCCGGCGAGCGTCGCCCGCTCCTGCGCCTGCGCAAGGGTGGCGATAACTTGGCCGCGACGCACGAAGCCGCCGTCTGCAAAGCTGATCTGCTCGATCCGCTCGGTGACCGGGGAGGACAGGGTGACCTGTTCGTTCGCGCGCGCCGTACCGACGGCTTCGACCTGATCGGAGAAGTGGTGGATCACGGGCCGCTCGGCCCGCACCAGCGGCTCGGCC
>JBELMF010000063.1:0-7291 GCA_042096015.1 Sphingomonas sp. | reverse complement strand
GCCTTGCCCGCCGGGGCGCTGCCATCGCCGCAGGCTGCCACCGACAGCGAAAGGGCGGCAAGCACCAGCAAACGCGTCGGTGCGCCTGAGATCAAACAAAAATGTCGGCCGGCCATCGCTTTATCCAGCACTGTTCGGATGCGGCGACCCTCACCGCCATGTTTGCAACAGACCACAGGTTCGTGTTGCACCGCAACGGGCTGGATCGGCGAAAAAGCTTCTGACAGCCAAAACCAAAGGTTATGCCTGCCGAATCAAACCAATTGGCAAGCCATGCCTTCGTGTTATCGTTCCGTCATAAAACATAAGATTCGCGCAGGTGGAACAGGAGGCGATATCACCGGAGGACTGCCATGAATCTCCGTCATATAGAGGTGTTTCACGCCGTGTATTCGGTTGGCTCCATCAGCGGCGCCTCGCGCCTGCTGAACGTGTCCCAGCCGTCTGTCAGCAAGATCGTGAAACATGCCGAGACGCGGTTGGGCTTTCCGCTCTTCACGCTGGTGCGCGGCCGCCTGACGCCGACCGATGAAGCTCATATCCTGTTTCGCGAAGTGGACGATCTGCACAGCCGGATCGACACGTTCCAGCGCGCCGCACGCAACCTGCGTTCGACGTCCGAAGGGCATATCCGGGTCGGCGTGCTGCCGTCGCTGGCACTGGCCGCAACCCCGCGCGCGATCGCCAGCTTCCGCCGCAAGCTGCCGCGCGTGACCTTTGAGGTGTCGGCAATCCATCACGACGAGTTTCGCGAGGCGCTGATGTCGCGCGATTGCGACTTCGTCATCGGCCATCACGCCTCAACCGATCCCGACATCACCTCCGTCCCGCTGGGAACCGGCTATGTAGGCGCGCTGTTCGCAACGGGCGTGTTGCCCGCCGAGCTCGATGCGGTGCCGCTGGATCTGCTGCCGCAGCACGAGATCATCGGTCTCGCTCCCGGCGTCGCGATCGGCAACCTGATCGGGCCGGTCGTCTCCCAAGCCTCGGAAGGTGCACCGGCGATCCAGGTGCGATCGGTGTACATCGCGGCCGCCCTGGCGCGCAGCGGGGCGGGGATCGCGATCGTCGACGAATTCACCGCCCAGGCCTTTGTCGGCGACGATCTGCAGTTCCGGCCGATCGCGCCGGCGACGAAGTTCAACCTGTCGGTGCAGCATCTGGCCGCCCACCCGCTGTCGCGACTCGCGCGCGGCTTCGTGGACCTGAAGCGCACCATGATCGGGGCGGCAGCCCAGGCCGGGACCACCGCGAGCGGGATCGCTTGCGCAAATGCTATGGCCGCCAGCCAACACTGAATGGCTGTGCCCGATTGTGCCGAGGGCGGCATCATGTGACCTTTCACCAGGATGAAAGGGGAAGCAGATGATCGGTCGGACAATGTTTCATCGGCGTTGCTGCAGCGCCGGTCGCCGCGCCTTCGAGGAAAGGCCGCGACAGGATTAGCCGTCACCGGTTGACGCCGCTGCGCCTTAAAGGGGAGGCAGTGGCTGCCCGCGCACAGCCGTGCGTTCCATCCAGTGCTGACGCAGCGAGGAGGGCGCCATGTCGCGCCGACCGGGTGGACTGTTCTGCCGTGCTGCTCTAGCGCACCGAAATTCAGCAGGAGTATCAATCATGTATCTCGCGCGTTTCGCGCGTCGACGCTACACGTCCGGCGCAACGGCGATCGAACCGATGCCGCATTTGACGAAAGAACTCGGCGGCGCCGAACTGTTCATCAAGCGTGACGATCAGCTTGGCCTGACCGCAGGCGGCAACAAGACCCGCAAGCTCGAATTCCTGGTCGCCGACGCGCTGGCGCAGGGCGCGGACACGCTGATCACCGTCGGCGCAGTGCAGAGCAACCATTGCCGCCTGACGCTGGCCGCGGCGGTGCGCGAGGGGCTGAAGTGCCGCCTCGTCCTGGAGCAGCGGGTCGCCAACAGCTACGATCCCGCGGGCTCGGGCAACAATTTCCTGTTCGATCTCCTGGGTGTCGAGGCGGTGACGGTCGTCGAACTGGGGGACGATCTGCAGGCGGCGATGCAGCGCGTTGCCGATGAACTCGCGTCCGAAGGGCGAAAGGGCTATATCATTCCCGGCGGCGGATCGAACGCGCTGGGTGCGCTCGGTTACGTCTCCTGTGCGGAGGAAATCCTGTCGCAGTCACTCGAATCGGGTGTGGCGTTCGACCGGGTGGTGGTCGCCAGCGGTAGCGCGGGTACCCATGCCGGTCTCGTGGCCGGCTTCATCGGCAATAGCGCCGCGCTGCCGGTGACAGGCATCAACGTGCGCCGCCCGCGCGCCGAGCAGGAGGGGAATGTCCACAAGCTGGCGGTCGCCGCGGCCGAACTGGCCGGCGCGGTGCCGGCCGTTCCGCGCGAGGCGATCGAATGCCGCGACGAATGGGTTGGTCCGGGTTCTTCGCTGCCGACCAACGCGATGGTCGAGGCGGTGCGCCTGTTCGCCAGCCACGAAGGCGTGCTGCTCGATCCGGTGTACACCGGCAAGGCGGCGGCGGGGCTGATCGACCTGGTCCGTTCGGGGGAGATCGCGCGGGACGAGCGCGTGCTGTTCGTGCACACGGGCGGCGCACCGGCGCTCTATGCCTATCAGCCGGTGCTTACAGGCGCCGTGCCGGTGTGACCCGCGCACCGCTGATCATCGGTGTGATCGGGGGCATGGGGCCGGCGGCGACGATCGACTTCATGGCGAAGGTCCTGCGCCATTCGCAGGCGAGCGCAAGCTGCGAACAGGACAATGTGCGCATGATCGTGGACAGCAATCCGGCGCTGCCGGATCGCAATGCCGCGATCGCGCGCACCGGGCCGTCGCCCGCGCTGGAACTGACGCGCATGGCACGCGGGCTGGACATCGTGGGCGCAGATTTTCTGGTGATGCCGTGCAACGCCGCCCATGCCTTTGCCGATGCCGTGATCGGTGCCACGCCGCTGCCGTTCCTCCACCTGATCGAAGAGGCGGTGGATGCCGTTGGCGAGGATCATCCGGCGGCGCGGCGCATCGGGGTGCTGGCGGTATCCGGGGCGGTGCACGCGCGCCTGTATGAAAAGGCGCTCGAGGCGCGCGGGCTGACGCCGATCGTGCCCGATGCGGATCAACGTGCCCGCTTCATGGAAGCGATATGGCGGATCAAGGCCGGTGTGTTGGACGACGCGCGCGAGGGTGTGCGGGCGGTGGCCGACCAGCTGATCGCGCAGGGCGCGGAGGTGATCGTGGCGGGCTGCACCGAAGTACCGCTCGTCATCCAACCGGGTGATCTGCCGGTGCCGCTGATCGATGCCACCGATGTCCTCGCCGCGCGCGCGGTGGCCGTCGCCCGCGGTCTGCGCGCCATCGCATAGCCAAGAGTTATGCGGCCCCAAACACTCCATGGGGCACGTATCGCAACATTGCTATCGTGCGGCGGAAAAGTCGGCGTAGCATCACCCTCGGGGATCGCGAACCGACAGCGCCGCCGCCGCCCGATGCACCATGCCCGCAGGTGACGAAAGGCGCCGCGGCACCGCATCATAGCCGGGGAGGCGAAGGGCGCAGGTGCAAGGTGTCGCTGATCCCCGCGCAGGGGTTCGGAAAAGGGGGCGTACGATGAAAAGGATGATGACGCTTGCACTGCTCGCCGCGGCAACAGTGCCGAGCGTAGCGGCGGCGCAGGATCGCAGCGCCGCGGCGAAGGCGCTGCTGGCCAGCCCCAAGTTCACCGCCGCCAAGGCAAAGCTCGCCGCCGACCATGAGCGGATCGTTGCCGATGTGATCAAGTTGACGGAGATCGAGGCGCCGCCGTTCAAGGAGGCGAACCGCGCCGCCGCCTATCTTGAGATGCTGCGCGCCGAGGGGCTGACCGATCTGACCACCGATGCCGAGGGCAACGTCTATGGCATGCGCCGTGGCACCGGCGGCGGGCCGCTGATCGTCATCACCGCGCATCTCGATACCGTGTTTCCCGCCGGCACCAACGTGAAGGTCCGTCGGGAGGGCAACGCCTTGTACGCGCCGGGAATTGGCGACGACACTTGCAGTCTGCCGGTGCTGCTCGCCTTCATTCGCGCGATGAAGGCCGCCGATTACACCACCAAGGCCGACATCATCTTCATGGGCAATGTCGGCGAGGAAGGGCCGGGTGACCTGCGCGGCGCGCGCTACCTGTTCACCAAGAGCCCGCTCAAGGACAAGATCGACTATTTCATCTCGCTGGAGCCGGGGCGGGCCGGGCGCATCACCAACGCCGGGATCGGCTCGAAGCGCTACAAGGTCACGTTTACCGGCCCGGGCGGCCATTCGAACGGCGACTTCGGCATCGTCAATCCGGCCTATGCCATGGCGAATGCGATGGTGGCATTCGGCAAGATGAAGGTGCCGACCGAACCCCGCACCGTCTATAACGTCGGGATCGTCGAGGGCGGGACCTCGGTGAACTCGATCCCGTTCGCCACGTCGATGACGATCGATATGCGCTCGCCCGGCAAGGAAGCGCTGGATGCCGAGGAGCAGCAGTTCCTTGCCATCCTGCCGCCCGCGGTGGCGGCGGAGAATGCCGCGCGCTCGACCGCCAAGGGCAAGATCGCGTTCGAGGCGAAGAAGGTCGGCGACCGGCCGGTCGGACAGACGGCCAAGGATGTCGACATCATCGAGATCGCGACGGCGGTGACCGAGGCGGCCGGGTTCACCCCGCGCTACGGCCCAGGATCGACCGATTCCAACATTCCGATGAGCATGGGCATCCCGGCAGTGACGCTGGGGTCCGGGTTCGAGACGTCTCGGGCGCATTCGCTCGAAGAATTCATGGTGGTGGACAAGCAGAAGGACGTCGACAGCATGGCGGTTGGCCTGGCCACCCTGCTGATGCTGGCCGGCGCACAATAAGGGGGATAGGAACAATGCGTGCATTGATGCTGGCCGCAACAGGCCTTTCGCTCGTCATGGCCGGTGCCACGGCCGTCGCCCAGACGGCGCCGCGTCCGGTGACCGACCCGGCAACGGTGTTCAAGGCGAAGCCGGGCTCGGATTACTTCCTCGCCAACTACACCCAGGTCTCCGACTGGCTGAAGCGGGTCGCCGCCGAAAGCGACCGAATGAAGCTCGTCAGCATCGGCAAGACGGCCGAGGGACGCGAGCAATATATGGCGGTCATCTCCTCGCCGGAGAACATCCGCAACCTGGAGAAGTATCGCAGCATTTCGCAGCAGCTGGCGCTGGCCAAGGGGCTGACCGACGATCAGGCGAAGGCGCTGTCGGCGCAGGGCAAGTCGGTCGTGTGGATCGACGCCGGCCTGCATGCGACGGAGATCGTTAACGCGCAGAGCCACGTTCAGCTGATCCACGAGATGCTGACCCGCAGCGATGCGGAAACGATGCGCATCCTGAACGACACGATCGGCCTGTACGTGTTCGCCAACCCGGACGGGCTGGAGCTGGTCGCCAATTGGTACATGCGCCCGACCGACAAGAGCAAGCGCGATACCAACACGATCCCGGTGCTGTACCAGAAGTATATCGGCCACGATAACAACCGCGACAGCTACGCCTCGAACCAGCCCGAGACGACCAACATGAACCGCGCGGGATATCGCGAATGGTTCCCGCAGATTCTCTACAACCAGCACCAGACCGGGCCGGTCGGCACGGTGGTGTTCATCCCGCCGTTCCGCGATCCGTACAACTTCAACAACGAGCCGCTGGTGATTTCCGGCACGGACGCGGTGGGCACGGCGATGCACGAACGCCTGCTCGCGCAGGGCAAGGCCGGATCGGTGTCGCGATCGGGCGCGCCTTATTCCACCTGGTTCAACGGCGGCATCCGCACGATCGGCTATTTCCATAACCAGATCGGCATCCTGACCGAGATCATCGGCAATCCGACGCCGATGGAAATTCCCCTCGTGCCGAACAAGCAGATCGCCGGGCAGGACGCCTATATGCCGATCGCGCCGCAGACATGGCATTTCCAGCAGTCGATAGATTACGTGAAGGAAATGTCGCGGGCGATCCTCGACTATGCGTCGCGCAACCGCGAGCCGCTGCTCTACAATCGCTACATCATGGGTCGTAACCAGATCCAGAAGGGCAGCGAGGACAGCTGGGTGGTCACGCCCAAGCGGGTAGAGGCGGTGAAGGCCGCGGCCGAGGCGATGAAGAAGGACGGCGGGGGCAGCCCGCTGGACGATCTGGTCGGCTACGATACCCGCGCCGTGGTGCCGTCGTCCCTGTACAAGGATGTGATCCAGAGTCCGAAATACCGGGCGCCGCGTGCCTTTGTCATTCCCGCCGACAAGCAGGCGGACATGCCGACCACCGTCGCGTTCCTCAATTCGCTGATCAAGACCGGTATCGAGGTGGAGCAGGCGCCGCAGGGCTTCAGCTATGGCGGCAAGCGTTATGCCCCGGGATCGTATATCGTGCGGTCCGACCAGGCATTCCGCCCGCACGTGCTCGACATGTTCGAGCCGCAGGATCACCCGCAGGACTTCGCCTATCCGGGCGGGCCGCCGATCCGGCCGTATGACATCACCGGCTATACGCTGGCCTATCAGATGAACGTCACGTTCGATCGCCTGCTCGACGGGGCGCCGCAGCATTACTCGCTGGTGCCCGAGGTGATCGAAACGCCCCCTGCGGGCAAGATGATCGGCAGCGGATCGGCCGGCTATGTGGTGAGCCACGCGACCAACAACAGCTTCACGCTTACCAATCGCCTGTTGAAGGCCGGCGCCCCGGTGTTCTGGCTGAAGCAGGGCGTGACGGTCGGTGGCGAGCAGCTGGCGCCCGGTGCGCTCTGGATCCCGGCAGGCGGCGCGGCCAAGGGAATTGTCGATACCGCGGTGCGCACGCTGGGAATCGATGCACATGCCGTCGCCGCCAAGCCGGCCGGCGACGCCGTGAAGCTGAAGCCCGTGCGCATCGGCCTGGTCGATCACTACGGCGGCTCGATGGCTTCAGGCTGGAACCGCTGGATCTTCGAGAAGTACGAATTCCCCTACACCCGGGTCTATCCGCAGGAACTCGACAAGGGTGGGCTCAACGCAAAGTATGACGTGCTGGTGTTCCAGTCCGACGTGCTGGGACGCGAGGGGCGCCCGTGGCGGCAACCGGACGCCGCGGACGTGCCGCAGGAATGGCGCATGGCGCTTGGCGCGATCTCCAGCGACAAGACGATGCCGCAGGTGGCGGCGTTCGCGAAGGCGGGGGGAACGGTCGTCGCGGTCGGCAATGCGACACGGATCGGACCGGAACTGGGCCTGCCGGTGTACAATGCGCTGACCAGCGTCGATGCCTCGGGCAAGCGCGTGCCGTT
>JBELMF010000062.1:0-17378 GCA_042096015.1 Sphingomonas sp. | reverse complement strand
GGCGGTGTCGCCGCCGATGTAGCGGTTGACGGTGCTGACCGCGATGATGTTCGGATCGCTCGCCGCGACCGCCACGCCCATATAGCCGCCGGGCACCACGGCGGCGCCTTTGAGCGGGGTGACATCGCGCCACTCGCCCTTTGCCGGATTGAAGCGCCAGACTTCGCCGCGTTTGATGCCGTTCGGGCCGATGTAATCGCAATAGGTGATCGTCAGCACGCCGTCGCTGCCGACCACGCCCTTGGTGGGCAGCATCTCGGCAGATGGACCGCCGCCGATGGCGCGCCAGCTTTTGCCGCCGTCGTCGGAGCGGAACAGGTGCTGCACGCCGGGATCGGCGCTGGCGACGTACATGCGCCCGCGCGTCGCCTTGTCGAACAGGACGAAGGAGAGGCCGCCGTGCGTGGTGCGTGGGCGATCGGGCTTGCCGAGGCCGGCGAGCGGGAAAGTCGCCACCTTCTGCCAGGTGGCGGCCGAATCGTCGCTGCGCCAGAGGCCGTCGTGGCGCGAGCCGAAGAACAGGGTGGCGGGCGCATGGGGATCGATGGCGAGCCGCTCGCCCATGCCGCGGCCGTCCTCGTTGCCGCCCATCGCGAAGGGCACGACCGTCTTGCGCCAAGTGGCGCCACGGTCGGCGGAGCGTAGGATCGCGGCGGGCATGCGCGCGCTCATCCCGGCGGCCATGTACACGACGTTCGCGTCAACCGGATCGGGGGCAATGCTTTCGATGCCCATGTAGCTGGGTTCGCTCTCATCGTCCTGGAGCGGCAGCCAGCGCTGCGCCCTGGCGTCCCAGCGATAGGCGCCGCCCATGTCGGTGCGCAGGTATGCGAGGCCACGCTCGACGGTGCTGAACACGATGCCGGGCGCGAAGCCACCGCCTCCCAGCGTCACGTTGTGCCAGACATAAGGAGCGCCAGACGAAGCGGCCGGTTCGGCCATGACGTTAGCGCCAACGCCAAGGGCGAGCGAAAGCATGGCTGTTTGAACAAACTGCCTGCGTCTCATACCCTCTCCACCCTCTGAAACATACCGTATATTCGAGCAGCATCACTGCCCTTGACGGCATCTATGGCATGAACGATACCGCTAACACAACCGGGGAGGACACAGTGTCGCAGTATCGTCCAACGTGGCTGGAGGCCCTGCCCTCCGATTGGCGCGAGGGCACCTTTATCGGTCGTTTAGCGACCGCGGACGGCCCTTCCCCGTTCATGATCCGTGATGGCCAGGGATATGACATGGCGCGCGTGCGCCCGACCGTGTCGATGCTGATCGCCGATCGCGCCTTCGAGGGTGGCGAGCCGATCGACCTTGAGGCGATCGCCGACGACGCGCTGCTCAGCCCGGTCGACCTGCAATGCGTCAAGGCTGCGGGTGTGACCTTCGCCGTCTCCGCGCTGGAGCGCGTGATCGAGGAACAGGCGCGCGGCGATCATGCCAAGGCGGCGGCGGTGCGCGGGCGGCTGGAAGAGGCGCTGGGCGGCAACCTGCGCAGCGTCGAGCCGGGTTCAGCGCAGGCGGCGCAGCTGAAGGACAGGCTGATCGCCGACGGCATGTGGTCGCAGTACCTCGAGGTCGCGATCGGGCCGGACGCGGAGATCTTCACCAAGTCGCCGGTGCTGTCGACCATCGGCCATGGTGCGCCGGTCGGCATCCGATCGGATTCGACCTGGAACAATCCGGAGCCCGAAGTGGTGCTGGTCGCCGACGCGCATGGCGAGGCGGTCGGCGCGACGTTGGGCAACGACGTCAACCTGCGTGATTTCGAGGGCCGCTCCGCGCTGCTGCTCGGCAAAGCAAAGGATAATAACGCCTCCTGCTCGCTCGGGCCGATGATCCGGCTGTTCGACGATGGCTATTCGATGGACGACGTGCGCGCGGCGGATGTCGCGATGACGATCGCGGGCGCGGACGGCTATGTCCTAGAAGGCGCGAGCACGATGCGCGAGATCAGCCGCGATCCCGCCGAGCTGCTCCGCCAGGCGCTGAGCGAGCATCATTATCCCGACGGCCTCGTCCTGTTCTGCGGCACGCTCTTCGCGCCGGTGCAGGATCGTGACGAGCCCGGCCGCGGCTTCACCCACAAGGTCGGCGACACCGTCACGATTGCGAGCGAACGACTCGGCACGCTCGTCAACCCGGTCACCACGTCACGCGATGCGCCCGCCTGGCGCTTCGGCATCGCCGATCTGTTCCGAAATCTCGCTGCCCGCGGTCTGTTCGCGGCATGACCCCTCCGGAGACTTTAGTGCTGCAACAGACTGTAAGCGGTACCAGCCGCGCCGTTTACCCGAGCCTTGAGGACAAGAGCGTCATCATCACCGGCGGGGCATCGGGGATCGGCGCCGGGCTGGTCGAGGCGTTCGTGACGCAGGGTGCGCGTGTCGGCTTCATCGACGTGCTCGACGGCGAAGGCCAGGCGCTTGCCGAGCGGCTGGGCGCCGGCGCGAAGCATGCGCCCCTGTATCGCCAGTGCGACCTGACCGATCTCGATCAGGTGGCGAGTTGTCTGCCCGCCCTGATCGCGGATCTGGGTGGGGCGGACGTGCTGCTCAACAACGCGGCCAATGACGATCGCCACAAGATGGAGGATGTCACGCCGGCGTTCTGGGACGAGCGCATGAACGTCAACCTGCGCCACCAGTTCTTCGTGACGCAGGCGGTGGTGCCGACGATGCGCGCGGCCGGCAAGGGCGTGATCCTGAATTTCGGGTCGATCAGCTGGCACCTCGGCCTGCCCGAACTGGTGCTGTACCAGACCGCCAAGGCGGCGATCGAGGGCATGACGCGTGGCCTCGCCCGCGAGCTCGGCCGTGACGGCATCCGCGTGAACACGATCGTGCCGGGCAACGTGCAGACGCCGCGGCAGGAGCGCTGGTACAATCCGCAAGCCGAAGCCGAGCTGGTGGCGGCGCAATGCCTCGACGGGCGCATCCAGCCGAGCGACGTTGCCGCGCTTGCGCTCTTCCTCGCCTCGGACGATGCGCGCATGTGCACGGCGCATGACTATTGGGTGGACGCAGGCTGGCGGTGATGGACGCGACGCATTTTCTGAAGGTCGGCGCGGAACTGGGCGAGGGCCCGGTGTGGATCGAAGACGCGCTTTGGTTCGTCGACATCAAAGGGCGGCACATCCATCGCCACTGGCCTGATGCGGGGGAAACCGACCGCTGGGATGCGCCGGAGATGGTCGGCTGGGTATTGCCGTCGGCAAAGGGCGACCTGATCGTCGGGCTGCAATCCGGGCCGCATCGCTTTTCGCCCGCGACGGGCGCGTTCGATCGCATCAGCGAGGTCGATGCGCATCTGCCGGCGAACCGGCTGAACGATGCCGCGATCGACGCGCGTGGGCGCATCTTCTTCGGGACGATGGACAATGACGAGGCCAGCGCGAGCGGGCGCGTCTATGTGCTCGATGAGGGCGCGGTACACGAGACGTCGGTGACGCCGACCGAGATCACCAACGGACCGGCGATCGCGCCCGGCGGCAGGCGGCTTTACCATGTCGACACGCTGGCGCGGACGATCGTGGCGCATGCGATCGCCGAGGACGGGTCGCTTGGGCCTGCAGAGCCGTTCCTTGCCTTCACCGGCGACGAAGGACATCCCGACGGTGCGATCTGCGATGCCGAGGGCGGCGTGTGGATCGGCTTCTACGGCGGCTGGGCGGCGCGGCGCTTCTCGCGCGACGGGGTGATGACGGACGAGGTACGCTTTCCGGTCGCCAATGTGACAAAGGTGGCATTGGGCGGCCCGGACGGGCGCACCGCATTCGCGACCACGGCACGGCAGGGCCTCGACGAAGCCGCGCTCGCCGCGCAGCCGCTCGCCGGCGACGTCTTCACCTTCCGGGTCACCGTGCCGGCCGCGCCGGCGATTCGCGCCAACAGCTGAGATTCAAGCGCCTGCGAGGCGCAGTTCGGAGAGAGTTGCCAGTGGATACGGCATATAACAGAGCGCTCGTCCTGCGCATCGTGGCGGTGGCCACCATCGGTGGGTTCATGTTCGGCTATGACTCGGGGGTCATCAACGGCACCCAGAAGGGGCTGGAGGCGGCGTTCGACCTCGGACGGCTGGGGATCGGCATCAACGTCGGCGCGATCCTGGTCGGATCGTCGATCGGCGCATTCGGCGCGGGGCGGTTGTCCGATCTGATCGGGCGACGCGCGACGATGATGGTGTCGGCGGTGCTGTTCCTCGTTTCCGCGATCATGGCCGCGATGGCGGGATCGTCCGGCGTGTTCATCCTGGCGCGCATCATCGGCGGGCTTGGCGTTGGCGCGGCCAGTGTCACCTCGCCGGTCTATATCTCCGAAGTGACGCCGGCGGGCGTGCGCGGGCGACTGTCCAGTGTGCAGCAGGTGATGATCATCACCGGCCTGACCGGCGCATTCGTCGCCAATTTCGTGCTGGCACGCTTCGCCGGCGGCTCGACCGAGCCCTTGTGGGGCGACATTCCGGCATGGCGCTGGATGTTCGGGCTGCAGGTAATCCCGGCGGCGATCTATCTTTTCGCGCTGTTCTCGATCCCGGAGAGCCCGCGCTATCTGGTCGTGAAGGGGCAGGAGAATCGCGCGCGTGACGTGCTCACCCGGCTGTTCGGCGCGCCTGAGGCAGCGCGTAAGGTGGGCGAGATCCGCGCCTCGCTGGCGGCGGACCACCACAAGCCCAAGCTGTCCGACCTGGTCGACAAGACCACCGGCAGGATCCGGCCGATCCTGTGGGTCGGCATCGGGCTGGCGATCTTCCAGCAGCTCGTCGGCATCAACGTCGTCTTCTATTATGGCGCGACGCTGTGGGAAGCGGTTGGCTTCACCGAGGATAATGCGCTTCAGATCAACATCCTGTCGGGCGCGCTGTCGATCGGTGCCTGCCTGCTCGCCATCGCGCTGATCGACAAGATCGGGCGCAAGCCGCTGCTGCTGATCGGGTCGGCCGGCATGACGGTGACGCTCGGCGTGGTCGCCTGGGCCTTCTCCACCGCGGTGCCGGATGGCGCTGGCGGCGTCACGCTGCCGGGCAATGCCGGGCTGATCGCGCTGGTCGCGGCGAACCTCTACGTCGTCTTCTTCAACGTCAGCTGGGGCCCGGTGATGTGGGTGATGCTGGGCGAGATGTTCCCCAACCAGATCCGCGGTTCGGCGCTGGCCATCTCCGGCTTCGCGCAGTGGATCGCCAATGCCGCGATCTCGGTGTCCTTCCCGTCGCTGGCGGTGAAGCCGGGGCTGGCGGTGACCTACGTGTTCTATGCGGTGGCGGCGGCGGTATCGTACGTGTTCGTCAAGGCGATGGTGCACGAGACGCGTGGGCGCGAGCTTGAGGATATGCAGGGTTGAGTTCGGCAGGGTCGAGGCTGACGGCGGGTGACTGGGCGCTGGAGGCGGCGCCCGACCGCGGCGGTGCGATCCTGTCGCTGACGCGGGCCGGGTGCGACGTGTTGCGCCCGACGCCGGTGGTGATTGCGGACCCGTTCGACCTCGCCTGCTTCCCGCTGGTGCCGTACGCCAATCGGATCGCGCATGGCCGCTTTGATTGGGGTGGCGAGACGGTGCAGCTGCCGCGCAACCATGTGGCGCAGGCGCATCCGCTGCATGGCAGCGGATGGCTGGTGCCGTGGACCGTTCTGACGGCGGATGAGCGCAGCGTGACGATGCGGCTGGAGCATGGCGGCGACGAGACGTGGCCGTGGGCGTTCTCCGCCGAGCAGCGGCTGGTGCTATCGGCGGACGGGCTGGCGGCGACGCTGGAGGTGGTGAACGACGGCGAGCGGCCGATGCCGGTGTCGCTTGGCTTCCATCCGTATTTCGCGGCGGCTGAGACGCTGCGGTTCGAGGCGTCAGGCGTGTGGCTTGCCGATGACGAGATGCTGCCGGCGAAGCATGCGCCGGCGGATGCGCTGGGAGATTGGTCCGCGGGCGGCGCGCTGGCGCGGGCCGATCTGGTGGATCATTGCTATACCGGCTGGCGTGGGCGGGCGGTGATCGCGCGGGCGGATGGCGATGTGGTGCTGACGGCTGAGGGTGCGCGGGCGCTTCACGTCTATGTGCCGCCGGGGAAGGACTTCTTCTGCGCCGAGCCGGTGACGGCGATGCCCGATGCGGTGAACCGCGGCGAGGCGACGAGCTTGGCGCCGGGCGAGCGTGTGGCGATCGGGATGCGGATCGGGAGCTGAAGCTTCGGCAGCGATTGGGTGAGCCGCAAGGCCGCTCCGAACGCTCCGTCATCCCGGCCGCCGTGCCAGGATCCAGGGTGCCGCACATTCGGCGGGTTCAGCGTTCGTGGAACGTTGGATCCCGGCGCTAGGCCGGGATGACGAGGCGTTTGTTGTTGAGCTCAGGCTGCTCGCGCCCTTGTCTGTGCGGGTGGTGAGCGTTGTTCGTTACCAAGCGCGTGGGAGCTGCGGCACCCTGAATGCCGGGACGAGCCCGGCGTGACGGTGTGAAGCGCGCTCCCTTCCCGTTCGTGCTGAGCCTGTCGAAACACGTGCCATGTGAGGCACCGATCGTGGCACGCCCTTCGACAGAGCTCAGGGCGAACGGATCTAGAGGGGGAGCCCCCTACCCCAGCCGCCGCGCGGCCGGGCGGCGCCTCGGCGCCGCGTCCGACTGACGGCGGATCAGCGTGTAATCGAGCACCACCTGGCGCAGCACCTCGGCGACGCCGCTGCGCTTGTCGCGCAGCATCGCGGCGAGGAGGTCCACCGCGGCGCGGCTCATGTCGGCGATCGGCTGGTGGATGGTGGTCAGTTCGGGCCAGATCGTCGTTGCCAGCGCGCTGTCGTCGAAGCCGACCACCGTCAGGTCGCCGGGCACGTCGAGGCCGCGGCGGTGCGCCACCGCGACGGTCGCCGCGGCCATGTCGTCGTTGCTGGCGAAAATCGCCGAGGGCGGGTCCTTGGCCTCCAGCAGTTCCTCCGCCGCATCCAGGCCCGAACGGTAGGTGAACAGCCCCTGCGCGACGAGGCTGTCGTCGACTTCGATCCCGCGCTCGGCGAGCGCCTGGCGATAGCCTTCCAATCGTTCGCCGCTGGCGGTGAGATTGGGGTTGCCGATGATGAAGCCGATGCGCTGATGGCCGAGATCGAGCAGGTGCGCCGTCATCTCGCGCGCGGCGCTGCGATCGTCGATCGACACGGCGGCGAGATGCTCGGGGCGCCGGCCGGTCGCCACCACCACAGCGGGAACGCGCGCTTCGCTCAGGAGATCAAGCACCGGCTGCGAGTCGCACAGCGGCGGCGGAAGGATAATGCCGTCGACGCCGCTGCTGAGCAGCCGCTGCGCCACCTCGCGCTCGTCGCTGTCGGGATCGACGTTCTGCACGACGAGCTGGATGTCGGCACGGCTGGCTTGTTCGAGGCTGCCGAGCAGGAAGGCGCTGAGATAGGATTCGGACGGGTTGCTGTAGAGCAGGCCGATGCGCTGCTGCGCCGCGCCGGCGAGGCGGCGCGCGGCGCGGTTGGGGGCGTAGTTGAGCTTGGCGATGGCGGCATGGACGGCTTCGCGCGTCGCGTCGCGCACGTTGCTTTCGGCGTTGATCACGCGCGAGACGGTCATCAGCGACACGCCCGCCATCTGCGCCACATCGGCGATCGTCGGCGCGCCCGTCTGCCGCGAGGTTCCGCTTCGGGGTTTGCGCGTCGAGCCTGCTGCCATACAGCCACCGTAGCATCTGTTATGCATCTGCAAAGCCGCAAGTGCAGCATTTTCGAAAAGGTGGTAGCGTTATCAGGCCTGCGCTCTTATGCGGGTTCAGGCATAGCCGGAGAGGGATGGAATGCGTCGCGTTGGCTTTTGGACGGTAGCGGCCCTGATGGGCATGGTGGCAAGCGGTACGGCGGCGCAGGTCGCCCAGCCCGCGAACTGGCCGGCGGCGAAGAGCCCCGCCGCGATGGTCGATGCCCAGACCGAGGCGAAGATCACCGCCATCCTCGCCAAGCTGTCCCTGGAAGAGAAGATCGGCCAGATGATCCAGGGCGACACCGGATCGATCAAGCCCGAGGATCTGCGCAAATATCCGCTCGGCTCGATCCTGGCGGGCGGCAGCTCGCCGCCGATCGGCGCGCCCGATCGCTCGCCCGCGGCGCCGTGGGTCGCGACCTCGCGCGCGTTCAACGCGGTGGCGATGGAGCAGCGGCCGGGGCATGTCGCCATTCCGCTGATGTTCGGGATCGACGCCGTGCACGGCAACAACAATGTCGTCGGCGCGACGATCTTCCCGCACAACAGCGCGCTGGGCGCAATGCGCGATCCCGCGCTGATCCGCCGCATCGGCGAGGCGACCGCTGCCGAGACCGCGGCGGCGGGGATCGACTGGGCGTTCGGCCCGACGCTGGCGGTGCCGCAAGACGATCGCTGGGGCCGTGCCTATGAGGGCTATTCGGAGGATCCCGCGCTGGTCGCGTCCTATGCCGGTGCGATGGTTGAGGGGCTGCAGGGCATGCCCGCCAACTGGGGCATCCAGAACGGCCACGTCGCCGCCAGCGTCAAGCACTTCCTGGGTGACGGGGGCACCAAGGACGGCATCGACCAAGGCGATACGCAGGTCGACGAGGCGACGCTGATCAAGACGCACAACGCCGGTTACCCCGCAGCGGTGAATGCCGGCACGATGACGGTGATGGCCAGCTTCTCGAGCTGGAACGGCGCCAAAATGCACGGCAACAAGTCCTTGCTGACCGACGTGCTGAAGGGCCGCATGGGCTTTGACGGGTTCGTGGTGGGCGACTGGAACGGCCATGGCCAGATTCCGGGCTGCACCAACACCGATTGCCCGGCGACGTTCAATGCCGGGCTCGATATGGCGATGGCGCCCGACAGCTGGAAGGGCCTGTTCGACAGCACGCGTGCCGCAGCGAAGGCGGGCAAGATCCCGATGGCGCGGATCGACGATGCGGTACGGCGCATCCTGCGCGTGAAGATGAAGCTCGGCCTGTTCGACGCGGCGCGGCCTTACGAGGGGCAGCCGCAGCAGGTCGGCTCGGCCGCGCATCGCGCGGTGGCGCGCGAGGCGGTAGCCAAGAGCCTCGTACTGCTGAAGAACAACGGCGTGCTGCCGGTGAAGGCGAGTGCGAACATCCTCGTCGTCGGTGAGGCGGCGGACGATATCGGGCGGCAGTCGGGTGGCTGGACCTTGTCGTGGCAGGGCGACGGCAACACCAATGCCGACTTCCCGGGCGCGACGTCGATCTATGCCGGCATCGCGGCGGCGGCGAAGGCTGGCGGCGGCAGCGCCACGCTGTCGGCGGACGGCAGCTTCACGACCAAGCCGGACGTCGCGATCGTGGTGTTCGGCGAGCAGCCCTATGCCGAGATGCGCGGCGACGTGCGCTCACTGGAGTTCGAGCCGGGCGACAAGCAGGCGCTGGCGACGCTCAAGAAGCTGAAGGCGGCGGGCGTGCCAACCGTGTCGGTGTTCCTGTCCGGTCGCCCGATGTGGGTGAACCCGGAGCTGAACCAGTCGGACGCGTTCGTTGCGGCGTGGTTCCCGGGCTCGGAGGGCGCCGGCGTTGCCGACGTGCTGATCGGCGGCAAGCGGGACTTCACCGGCAAGCTCGCCTTCAGCTGGCCCAAGACGGCGGCGCAATTCGTGCTCAACCGCGGCGCGCCGGGCTACGATCCGCTGTTCCCGTTCGGTTACGGGCTGAGCTACGCCAAGGGCGGTAGCGTGCCGACGCTGAGCGAAGTGGCCGGCATCGATGCGAGCCTGTCGAACACCAGCCTGTTCTTCGCGCGTGGACGCGTGCCCGCGCCGTTCCAGTTGTCGCTCGATCCGGCGATCAGCCGCGTGGCGGTCGACAGCGCCACGGCGCAGGAAGGCGCGGTGCAGCTGACGTGGACGGGCCAGGGCGCGGCCAAGATCACCGGGCCGGAGCTGGCGCTGACGCGCGAGACCAATGGCGATCTCAACCTGCAGGTCACCTATCGCGTCGACAAGGCACCGGCCGGCGCGGTCGGGCTGGCGCTGGGTGGCGGGCGCGTGAATGTCGCGTCGCTGCTCGACAAGAGCGCCGGTTGGCATGTCATGCGCGTGCCGCTGAAATGCTTCCGCGATGCCGGCGCGACCGTCGACAAGGTGTCGACGCCGTTCGCGTTGGACGCATCGACCCCCTTCACCGTCGCGATCTCGGACGTCCGGCTCGCGACCGATCCTGCGGGCGCCACCTGCCCCGCCACCGGAGAATGAATATGGACGGCAGTTTCCCCATCGGCGCACGCTTCGTGAGCCGTGACGAGACCTTCCAGGGCTATAACCCGACGACCGGCGAGACGATCGAGCCGGCGTTCGCGGTGTCGACGACCGAGGACGTGGCCGAGGCGTGCCGCCTCGCGGCGGAAGCGTTCGACACGTTCCGCGAGACCTCGCCCGAGGAGCGCGCGCGCTTCCTGGAGGCGGTGGCCGAGCAGATCGAGGCGATCGGCGACGATCTGGTCCAGCGCGCGATGGCCGAGAGCGGCCTGCCGCAGGCGCGGCTGACCGGGGAGCGCGGGCGCACCACCGGCCAGCTCCGCCTGTTCGCGCAGCATCTGCGCCGCGGCGCGTTCGCTGGCGTGACGATGGACACGCCGCTGCCCGAGCGCCAGCCGCTGCCGCGCAGCGACCTGCGCCAGCGCCGCATCGCGATCGGCCCGGTGGCGGTGTTCGGCGCGTCCAACTTCCCGCTCGCCTTCTCGGTGGCGGGTGGCGACACCGCTTCGGCGTTCGCCGCGGGCTGCCCCGTGGTGGTGAAGGGCCATCCGGCGCATCCGGGCACCACGGCGCTCGTCGCGCGGGCGATCCAGCAGGCAGTCGCGGCGTGCGGGCTGCCCGAAGGCGTGTTCTCGCTGGTGCAGGGGCCGGCCAATGAGCTGGGCGCGGCTTTGGTCACCGATCCGCGGATCAAGGCGGTGGGCTTCACTGGCTCGCGCGCTGGCGGGCTGGCGCTGGTCGCGCTGGCGCAGGCGCGGCCCGAGCCGATCCCGGTCTATGCCGAGATGTCGAGCATCAACCCGGTCGTGCTGATGCCGCAGGCGCTGGCGGCGCGGGGCGAGGCGCTGGCCAAGGGCTATGTCGGGTCGCTGACGATGGGCGCGGGGCAGTTCTGCACCAATCCGGGCGTGGTGATCGGCGTGGCGGGCGCGGCGCTCGATGCGTTCGTCGCCACTGCCGCGCAGGCGCTGGAGGCCGCGCAGCCGCAGGTGATGCTGACCGCCGGCATCCATGGCGCCTACAACAAGGGCGTGGATGCGCTCGCCACGCACAACAGCGTCGAGACGGTGGCGCAGGGCGTCGAGGGCACCGGCTGCACGTTGGGCCGCGCGGCGCTGTTCCGGACCGATGCCGAGCGGTTCCTGGCCGATCCGGCGATCGGGCATGAAGTGTTCGGCGCGGCCTCGATCGTGATCGCGGCGCGCGATCTGGACGAGGTCGCCACGCTGCTCGAAGGGCTGGAGGGGCAGCTGACCGCGACGTTGCAGCTCGACGAGGGCGATGTCGAGGCGGCGCGTGCGCTGCTGCCGATCCTGGAGCGCAAGGCCGGGCGGATCCTCGCCAACGGCTGGCCGACGGGTGTCGAGGTTTCGACCGCAATGGTGCATGGCGGTCCCTTCCCGGCGACGTCGGATGCGCGCACCACCTCGGTCGGCACGGCGGCTATCGAGCGCTTCCTGCGGCCGGTCTGCTATCAGGACCTGCCCGAGGGGCTGCTGCCCGCCGCGCTGCGCTCGGACAATCCGCTCGGCCTGCCGCGCATCATCGACGGCGCAGTGAAGTGATGACGCCGTCGCGCCGGCAAGTGCTGGCGGCTGCGGCCGCCCTCCCCTTCGCCGGCGCGGCGGCCCATGCCGCGCCGATCACCTGGGGTGACGACATTATCCAGCTGTGGCCGGGCAAGGCGCCCGGCGCGCCGGCGCGGCTGCCGGTCGGCAAGGTGGAGCAACGATCGAAGGATCCGGGCTTCAACGATCGCTGGCTGACGGGGATCGAACGCGCGACGCTGATGGTGCGGCGCGCGGCGCAGCCGAACGGCGCGGCGGTGCTGCTGGTGCCGGGCGGCGGATACGGCTTCCTCGCCATCGACAATGAGGGCGAGGAGCAGGCGCGCTGGCTCAATGCGCGTGGCGTGACGTGCTTTATCCTGAGCTATCGCCTGCCGGGTGAAGGCTGGGCGAACCGTGCGACTGTGCCGCTGCAGGACGCGCAGCGCGCGATGCGGGTGATCCGTGCGCGAGCCGGCAGCTATGGCATCGATCCGAAGCGGGTGGCGGCGCTAGGCTTCTCGGCGGGTGGGCATCTGGCGGGAAGCCTTGCCACGCGCTTCGACGAGCGGGTCTACGCGCCGGTCGATGCTGCGGACCAGCTGTCGGCGCGGCCCGATCTGGCGGGGCTGATCTATCCGGTGGTGAGCTTGTCGGCGCCGTTCACGCATGGCGGATCGCGCGATGCCTTGTTCGGGACGGGCGCTGATGCGGCCCTGCTGCGCGCGGCGTCGGTCGAGACGCGCGTGACCGAAGCGACGCCGCCGATCTTCCTCGCGCATGCCAGCGACGACGGGCTGGTGCCGATCGGGAACAGCATCGCGCTGTACCAGGCGATGCTGGAAAAGGGACGCGAGACCGAGTTCCACGGCTTCGACAAGGGCGGGCATGGCTTTGGCGCGCGGCTGCCGAAGACGGTGCCGGCGTCGGCATGGCCCGATCTGTTCGCGGCCTATGCGCAGCGGATCGGGGTGTTGCCGGCATGAGGCGGCTTGCGCTGCTGTTGGCCGGCGCGGCGCTGCTGATCGCCGCGGACGAGCCGAAGTATCAGAGCAGCCCGGCGCGGCGCACCGTCACCGAGACGCGCGACTGGGGGCCGTGGGGCGGGCCGTTCCGGGCCGGGCTGGTGCCGGCGCTGATGCAGGATTTCGGCGAGCGCTACCTGTACGCCGAGGCGAATGCCGCATTGCCGCCGCCGGCGAAGGGCGAGCAGCGGGTGGTGTTCCTGGGTGATTCGATCACCGATGGGTGGGATCTCGCCAAGGCGTTCCCCGGCAAGCCATATGTAAATCGCGGAATCGGCGCGCAGGTGACCGCGCAGATGCTGGTGCGGTTCGAGCAGGACGTGGTGGCGCTGAAGCCCGCCGCCGTGGTGATCCTTGGCGGCACCAACGACGTGTCCGGTTTCTTGCAGATCGAGACGCCCGACACCATCCTCGCCAACATCACCGCCATGGCCGACATCGCCGATGCGCGCGGCATCCGCGTGGTGCTTTGTGCGCTCACGCCGGTGAACGACTATGGCGAGAACCGCGGGTATCTGACGAAGGAGCGACCGCCGGCGACGTTGAGGGCGGTGAACGATCGGCTGCGGGCGCTGGCGGCGGCGCGTGGGTACGCCTTCGCAGACTATGCGGCCGCAGTGGTGGATGCGCGTGGGTTGTTGACCGACGCTTATACCGGCGACGGACTGCACCCGAATGCGGCCGGTTACGCGCGCATGGCGCCGGTGGTGCGGGCAGCGATTGCGGAGGCTTTGGCGCGGCCGGCGGCGTAAGTGACGATGCGGATCGATGCTCTACTCCCCGGCGAAGGCCGGGGTCCAGATGGGTAAGGTCAATGGCTTATGCTGGGCGCTGCCATTGGAGCCTGTCCAACTGGACCCCGGCCTTCGCCGGGGAAGCAAGGTTGCGACGCGATCCCCTACGGCCGGACGGTGTCGCTGACGCCTTGTAGCGCGCGATAGGTCAGGTTGCGGAACGTCGCCTTGCCGCCCGCCGTCGCGTACAGACCCGGGCGCAGGCTGAGGAAGCCGTCGGCGACATTGTGGTTGTAGCCGGCGACCTCGAACGAGCGTTCCTTGGTCCACGTCCGCCCATCTCGGCTGTAGTAGAAGGTCACCACCTCCTCGTCGTTGACGAGGCGCAGGAACAGGCGGCGTGTGTCGATCGGGGCGCCGGCGGGCCAGCGCTCCTCCTGACCGATGCGCCAGGCGTGGAGCTTCTCGGTGCCGACGCCGAGGCCGCAGAACAGCTTTTCGTTGTAGAACAGCAGCAGCCCGGCCTGTGCGGCGCCCTGCAGCTCCACCTCGACGCGGATGTCGTAGGAACGATCGCCGGCGACGAACAGCAGCGGCGAGGCGTCGGCGGGGCCCGTCCCCTGCCCCGCCAGCGTCAGCGCACCGCCGGTGATCGTCGCTCGATCCAGATAGCCGGGGCGCGGCGCCCAGAAGGTCAGCTTGTTGCCGATCGCATCCGCGCCGAAGCCCGACAGCGGCTGGCCGTGCGCGCCGCCGGCCTTGCCGGGCTTGCGCATCGGCCGCGAGAGATCGCCGCCGGTGGCGCGCGGCCAGCCGTCGGCGGTCCACTCCATCGGCTCGAGCAGCATCTGGCGACCGAGCGTGCGCAGGCCATTCTCATAGCCGTGATAGATCAACCACCATTGGCCGCCCGGCCCCTCAACCGCGGTGGCGTGGCCGCGCGACCACCAGGGCTCGTCGCGGCTGACGGTGCGGACGATCGGATTGTGCGGGCAATTCTCCCACGGGCCGTTGATCGAGCGCGAGCGGGCAACCACCACCATGTGGCTGGTCGGCGGTCCTGCCGTGCCGCCCTGGCCGGAGAACATGTAGAAATACTCGCCTCGGCGGATGAGCTTGGGGCCTTCCAGCGCGAAGCCTTCGATGATCCAGTCCTGCGGGATTGGCCAGCCGTCATAGACATGCTCGACCTTGCCCACCGCCGAGAGGCCGTCGTCGCTCAGCTGCACGCGGCCGCCGCCGTTGAAGAACAGGTAGCGCTTGCCGTCCTCGCCCACGACGTGACCGGGATCGATATGGCCGTCGAGGTGCATGTCGATCGGCTCGCTCCACGGGCCCTTCATGCTGGGCGCGTGGATGACGAAGGTCTTGAGCGCGCGGGCCGGATCATTGTCGTCGAGGACCGGGATGTAGATGAAATAACGCCCGTTGTGCTTGGCGATGTCGAGCGCCCAGACGTTGCCGATCGGCGTCTTCAGCGCGGCGGTGACCGGCGTCCAGTTCACCAGATCGCGTGAATGCCAGATCGGCACGCCGGGATAGTAAAGAAAGGACGAGAAGGCGGCGTAATAATCGTCGCCGTCCTTCAGGACGTTGGGATCGGGGCGGTCGCCGGCGAGCACCGGATTGAGGTACGTGCCGTTGCCAAGATCGGCGCGGCGCTGGCCTTCGACGGTGGCGCCCCAGCGCGAACGGGCGGGCGTCCGGGCGGGCTGACCTGCGGCGATGGCGCCGGCAGGGAGCGTGGCGCCGGCGGATGCGAGCGCCATCAGGATTGTGTCGCGGCGGTTGACCGTCATTGTAGTCCCTCTTTTCAGGCGGATGATGTGAACTGCTCCCCGGCGAAGGCCGGAATCCAGGTGGGAAAGCCTCGGTCGGAGGGAGGTGACTGCCCCGACATGTTCCGTAACTGGGCCCGGCCTGCACCGGGGTGCAGGTTGATTGGATGCTATCGCTTGGCCGCACCCGCCGCCTCGACCGACACGAGCACCACGTCATTGGTGCGCATCTTCACCGTCATGGCGTGGCGGCCGTTGCTGCCGATCTGTACGGTGGCGGCTTGTTCGGGGACGTCGCGCGTCAGGCCCTGGAGTTCGGCAAGCTGAGCGGCGCTGAGATCCTTGGGCGAGCCGATCTCCAGATAGCGGGTGTGCGCGTCGTTCGCCTTGAAGCCGACCCGGCGCACCGTCACGCGATAGCGGCCGGGCTGGAGGCCGGCAAAGCGCAGGTCGGCTGGCTTGTCGGCGGTGGCGGGCAGCACCTTGGTGAAGAAGGGGCGGTTGCTCACCTCCTGCTTCGGCTGGCGCCACGCCCAGAGGATGACGTTGGTCTTGCCGGCGTCGGTCGCGGCCAGCGCCTCGGTGTCGCCGGTGGCGATCTCCTTGCCTTTCACCTCGTTCAGATATTTGTAGGCGAACCACGCCGGCTTGCGGATGCCCTCGCGGTTCATCAGCCCGAAGCCGCCATGGAACGGCGTGGGCGGCGGGCCGGCTTCCTCGAACAGGTCGCTGTACGCCCAATAGCTCATGCCCTGCGCGATCCCGCGCGTCGCGCGCAGCTTGGCGAGGATGAACGGGCCGCTGACATAGCTGTCATGCACCGGGTCACGCGGATTGTAGCTGGCACTCCATTCGGTGAAATAGAGCGGCAGGCCCTTGTATTGCGTGGCATCGATCTGCGCGCGCACCTTGCGTACGTCGGCAACGATCGAGTCAGGGTTGGTCGACAGCTTGTTGTCGTCCTGCCCCTTCTCGTCGAGAAAGCCGCCGTCGACGCCATAGGTGTGGGTGGTGACGAAATCGATCGGGATGTTGCGCGACGCGGTCAGCGCGAGCAGTTCGGGCACCCAGGCTGCGCCGGCCGTGGCAGGGCCGCCGACGCGCAGGGTGGGATCGATCGCCTTGATGGTGCGGGCACTGGATTCGTAGAGGTCGAAATAGGCTTGTCTGTCGGCCTTTTCCCAGAAGCCGTCGAGATTTGGCTCGTTCCACACTTCGAAGAACCAGCTGCGCACTTCGTCCTGGCCGTAACGCTCGCGCGCGTGGCGGACAAAGGCGTCGACCAGTGCCGCCCAGGCCTTTGGTTCGGGATGCGAGGTGTTCCCCTTCCAGTAGAACAGCGTCTGCTTGGAAGTCGCCATTGCAGTGGGCGTGAAGCCGAGTTCGACAAAGGGCTTGATACGGCGGGCGAGCAGCGCGTCGATCAACTTGTCGAGCTTAGTCCAGTCATACACCGTCTTGCCGTTGACCAGCTTCACCGTGCCGAGATCATCGTGGAAGATGGCGTGGAAGCGGATGTAGCGGAAGCCAAGCTCGTCCACCGCCGTCTTGAGCTGGGCCATGCTGTCATCGCGGATCAGCGTGCCGGCGTAGTCGGCGCCGACCGAGAGGTCGAACGCACGGTCGATCGGAGCGCCGGCGCGGGTGAGGTCGACGGTGATCTGGCGCGATTGGGCGATGGTGGGGGTGGAGAGCGACACGGCTAGCAGCGCTGCTACCGTCATGCCGGCCTTGTGCCGGCATCCACCGTGCCGCTTACTCAACGATTGGAGAATGCGTGGACGGGTGGATGCCGGCACAGGGCCGGCATGACGGACGGGGAGGGTCATGCTGGGTCTCTCCATGTTCGGCTCACGCCGCGCAGTGGCGGGCGATGAATTGGGCGTGGTCGGGCATCGCGTTGGCCGTCTGGCCGATGACGGTGCGTAAGTGATGCAGGTAGCGGGCGGCTTCCTCGGCCGGCAGCGTCGCGACGAGCGGGTCGACTGCCGCCGGGGTGCCCGCCTGCCCCGCCAGCACCGCGATCCAGCTGTCCTCGGTAAACAGGCTGCCGGGCTCGGGCATCACACGGCCGCGCGTGCGCCAGAGCTCCAGCTTGTGCGTCAG
>JBELMF010000061.1:0-17574 GCA_042096015.1 Sphingomonas sp. | reverse complement strand
GCGCTCGCCTTTGTCGCGCTGCAGCTGCCCGCGCCGGGGTTCGCGTTGCTGCTGCTGTTCGTCTTCCTCGCCGGGCTGATGAACGGCGCGGAGCATGATCTGCTGCCGTTCCTCACCGTGCGGCTGTTCGGCCTGCGCGCTTATGGCGAGGTGTACGGCCTGCTCGTGATGATCTCCCTATTCGGCACCGCGACCGGCATCACCGCCTTCGGCCGCCTGCACGACGCCACCGGCCATTACGGCACCGCGCTCGCCCTCGCCGCCGCCGCGCTGGGCACCGCCGCGCTCCTCTTCCTCACCCTGCGCGAACGCCCGCTGCCCCACGTCCAGGCCCACGCCCACCCCGCCTGAGCCACCCGCATTTCGCTTCCGTTACACCGCTGCCGTGCCTATATAATCGTCATGGCAGATCAGCAGAATTCCAACGATTACGGCGCCTCCTCGATCAAGGTGCTGAAGGGCCTCGACGCCGTCCGCAAGCGTCCCGGCATGTACATCGGCGATACCGACGACGGTTCGGGCCTCCACCACATGGTGTTCGAGGTCAGCGACAACGCCATCGACGAGGCCCTGGCCGGCCATTGCGACCGGATCGACATCACGCTGAACGCCGACGGCTCGGTCAGCGTCACCGACAACGGCCGCGGCATCCCCACCGGCATCCACCCCGAGGAGGGCGTGTCCGCCGCCGAGGTCATCATGACCCAGCTGCACGCCGGCGGTAAGTTCGAGAACACGTCGGACGACAACGCCTACAAGGTCTCCGGCGGTCTCCACGGCGTCGGCGTCTCGGTCGTCAACGCACTCTCCGAATTTCTCGATCTCACCATCTGGCGCGACGGCGAGGAGCACTACATGCGCTTCGCGCACGGCGATGCGGTAGCCCCCTTGAAGGTCGTCGGTCCAGCGGAAGGCAAGAAGGGCACGCGCGTCACCTTCCTCCCCTCGCCTGCCACCTTCAAGATCACCGAGTTCGACTTCGACAAGCTCGAGCACCGCTATCGCGAGCTCGCCTTCCTCAACTCGGGCGTCCGCCTGTTCCTCACCGACGCGCGCCACGAGGAACCCAAGACCGTCGAGCTCTATTACGAGGGCGGCATCGCCGCGTTCGTGAAGTGGCTCGATCGCACCAAGGCGGCGCTCTTCCCCGAGCCGATCGCCATCGCCGGCAATCGCGACGACATCGGCATCGACGTCGCGCTGCAGTGGAACGACTCCTACTACGAGAACGTCCTCTGCTTCACCAACAACATCCCGCAGCGTGACGGCGGCACCCACCTCGCCGCCTTCCGCTCGGCGCTGACCCGCACGCTCAACGCCTATGCCGACAAGTCCGGCATGCTGAAGAAGGAGAAGGTCTCGCTCACCGGCGACGACATGCGCGAGGGCCTCACCGCGATCGTCTCGGTCAAGCTGCCCGACCCGAAATTCTCCTCGCAGACCAAGGACAAGCTCGTCAGCTCCGAGGTGCGCCAGCCGCTCGAAAGCCTGCTTGCCGACAAGATGGCCGACTGGCTCGAGGAAAATCCCGCCAACGCGCGCCAGATCGTGCAGAAGATCATCGACGCCGCCGCCGCGCGCGAGGCGGCGCGCAAGGCGCGCGACGCCAGCCGCAAGACGGTGATGGGCTCGATGGGCGGCCTTCCCGGTAAGCTGCACGACTGCCGCGAGAAGGATCCCGCCAAGTCCGAGCTGTTCATCGTGGAGGGCGATTCGGCCGGCGGCTCGGCCAAGTCGGGCCGCAACAGCGAGTACCAGGCGATCCTCCCGATCCGCGGCAAGATCCTCAACGTCGAGCGCGCGCGCACCGATCGCATGCTCTCGTCGAAGGAGATCATCTCGCTGATCCAGGCGATGGGCACCGGCATCGGCCGCGACGAGTTCAACCTCGACAAGCTGCGCTATCACAAGATCGTCATCATGACGGACGCGGACGTCGACGGCGCGCACATCCGCACGCTGCTGCTGACGTTCTTCTACCGCCAGATGCCCGACCTGATCGCGGCCGGGCACCTCTATATCGCCCAGCCGCCGCTCTATAAGGCGACGCGCGGCAAGGCGGTCGAATATCTCAAGGACGAAGGCGCATTGGACGATTACCTCGTCCGCAACGGCACCGCGGGCACCACGCTCGACGGCGTCGGCACCGGCCAGCCCTTGTTCAACCTCGTCGAGCACGCCCGCCGCATGCGCACTTTGATGCGCTACGTGCCCCGCCGCTACGATCCGGTGATCATCGAGACGCTGGCGCTGGGCGGCGCACTCGATCCGCAGATCGCCCCCGAGGAGCGCGCCAGCCGCCTAGCGCAAGTCACCCGCCGGCTCGACCAGGGCGATCCCGAGGCGCGCTGGACCGCGCAGATGACGACCGAGGGCGGCTTCCACTTCCAGCGCTTCTGGCGCGGCGTGACCGACCATCACATCGTCGAGGCGGCGTTCGTCGCCTCGGCCGAGGCGCGCAAGCTCCACACCCTCGCCGCCGAGCACGCCGACCTATACGATCACGCGCGCAAGCTCGTGTCGCTGAAGCCTGTCCCGAGCACCGCGGGACGCGGTGACGAGGGGGCCGCCGACCGCGCCGAGGACAATGCCGACGCCGCCGCGGACAGCGACGAGGGCGAAGCCGAGGCGCTGGTGATCGGCAAGGGCGAGACGCTAGTCGCCCGCCCGTCGCAGCTATTGGAGGCGATCCTCGCCGCCGGCCGCAAGGGCCTCGCGATCCAGCGCTACAAGGGCCTGGGCGAAATGAACGCCGAGCAATTGTGGGAAACCACGCTCGACCCCAACAACCGCTCGATGCTCAAGGTGGCGATCGACCAGGCCGACGTCGCCGACGAGATCTTCACCCGCCTGATGGGCGACGTGGTGGAGCCACGCCGCGAGTTCATCCAGGAGAATGCGCTGAGCGTAGCGAATTTGGACGTTTGATTAGGTGTGGGGCGGCTGGGAGGTCGCCCTTCAATCATAACTGAAGCGCCACCTCAGGTTCAAATTTCTACATTGATCAAGCTGCCGCAGTCTAGGCAGACCTGCTCAATCTGATGCCAGCACTAAAGCGTTATGCCTTCCGCGCGAAGGAAGTCGTTAAATGTCAAATGAGGTACACTTTCGATATCGCAAATATCAGGTATACCTCGCTTTGTGGCTGACTGATGACTCTTTCGCTTTTCCATACTTACGACAGGCAGTTTCAGCGCTTTACCCAAGGCTATTATCGAGAGGTCATTGAGACCGATCATCCCTTTGCTGTTCCCATTGAACTCCCGAATAAACTTCTGGTGGTCATTCTGCATCCGCACGGCGTGCTTTAGGTAACCCGACGCATCCCAGTCCTCTGCATCAATCTCTAGAACAAGCGATTTCTTGTGTTCTTTAATGCACTCACCTAACGGACCCGTTATATGGGTCATTTCATCAAATATTTCCGCGTTAACAGCGATCGTACCCGCAATTATTAGATTATGAACCCTAGACCATAACGACACATAAATGTCCTGCGGCATGTATTCTTCAGATGCAGGATTACTGAAGCCCGACATGTCGACGCAGTACTTTTTCATAAGGAAGAAATATCTTCCTTGATATCATATAGGTGAGCCAAGTTTTTTATACCCATAAACTCTGCGGCATTGTGGTTTGTAATTAGACTTCTTCCCCAAGCCTCCATTACAAGACTAGTATATAGCTCACCATTTTGAGATCTAAAGCGCGTTCCGTAGTATTTTGCTCTTCCACCGCCCTCAAACTCTTCCTCTTCCTTAATGAATTGAGCGCGCCTCGACCCCCAATAAAAAGCCGAATCCACATAACCTAGGTCAACGAGTCGTATCAGCATAGCATGCTTACTGATACCAAACGACCTAGCCCACTGCTTGAGCACGTCATCGCCGATAGCGGCAGCTGGTTTATTTGGTTTTGCCCAGCGCTCAGCAACGGCACCAGCCGGAACTAGAAATGCACCGGCGAACTTATTACACCAACGCTCAACCTCTGCTTCCGAGCCGCCGCGATCGTTTGCTGGAGGACCGCTGAGAGCACTCGTTTGAAGTATGACGTGGCCAAGCTCATGAGCAAGAGTAAAGCACTGCGCAGCGGGAGCCTCGCTACTAAATATAATGATGGGAAGTGGCTGCTTGAACAGACATATCCCGCGAGCGCCAAACTTGTCCAATCCAGGATGTCGAAGAACAAGAATGCCAAGTCCCTCGATAGCGCCTCGAATTACCTTCTGAAGCTGCGCGAGCTCGGATGCGGGAAGATTAACCTGCTTGCTTAGCGAAAACTCAGATACTGCTCGAGCCGCACTCGCAACCACCTCTGGATTTGACGCGATACTCGCAAACAGCTCCGCCGGAAAAATAGGCGCATCTTCACCTATCAGCTGATATAGATCGAGCGCCGAGTTTCTGATCCCCTCAGCCCATCGCTGAACCTTCTTTAGCTCTCGATTCTCATCTGGTTTTGGTACGTGACGATGCAGGCGAAAATCAGGAACCAGTTCAATCGCAGCGACAGGGGGCGGCGTTTCGCGAAAAAACTCGAGGAATGATCTGTCATATGCTTTGGCAAGAAGACGGCCTTGCCGGACTGTCGGCGTACCGTCGCCGTCCTCCCAAGACGCTACGTTTTCTGGACTTGTGCCCGCGCGTTTCGCCGCCTCATGCACCGAAAGTTGAGCAAACTCTCTTGCCCATCGCAGAACATTGGGATTGATCGGAAGGCGTGATGAGGTGTCCGCGTTCATAGCGCAGCCCTCCTCTCATACGCGCGCATGGTAAGCCTACCCGAGGCTCTAGCTCTTGGGAATCCCCTACATGGTGAATAACCCGGGTTCCACAAGCACACGAAACTGTTGAGCCCAGTCCATCAGGATGCTCCGCTTCATGCCCACCCTCCGCCGCCTCCTCGCCCGTGCCGACCGTTTCCTCCTCCTCCTGATCGCCACCGTCGCGCTCGCCGCGATCGTCCTCGCGCGCGGGACCACGGGGCCGCTGGTCGAGCACATCACCACGCTCGCCGTCGCGTCGCTCTTCCTCCTCTACGGCGCCCGCCTCGCACCGCAGGCGATCTGGGCCGGGCTCGCGCACTGGCGGGTGCAGGGCCTCGTGTTCGCCTGCGCGCTGCTCGCCCGACGCTACGCGCGGCGCGCCTGACTATCCTCCCCGGACCGGGGAGGGGGACCGCCGACCGCAGGTCGGGGGTGGAGGGGGCTTCCACGAAGCGCACTGTCTGCGGAAGCCCCCCTCCACCAGCCTGCGGCTGGTCCCCCTCCCCGCGAAGCGGGGAGGATAAAAAGGCCCCCTGTCCTACACCCCGCCCGTCATGCCAAACTCCTCGCATGGCCGCCGCCCAGCCCTCGCGCCGACACCCCGCGCCGACTCGCGCGAATGTTGAATCCTGTTGGAGAAAACCCCGCCGGGGGCTCAACTTCCTCAACATTCGATTGCATCCGCTGCAATCGTCACCCCAAACAGGCTGACCAAAAAACAACAGGAGAGGAAAATATGCCCTACGCCCCCTTCGACCTCAGCGGAAAGGTCGCGCTGGTCACCGGCGGCAACGGCGGGATCGGCATCGGCATGGCGGACGCCTTGGCGCAGGCCGGGGCGGACGTGGTGATCTGGGGCAACAACCCCGCCAAGAACGCTGCCGCCGAGGCGCGCCTGTCCGCGCACGGCACCCGCGTGCTGGTCGAGCGCGTCGACGTGGCGGACGAAGCCGCGGTGGACGCCGGCGTCGCCCGCGCCGCCGAGGCGTTCGGCCGGCTCGATTTCGTCGCCGCCAATGCCGGCATGGGCGAGGGCGCCGAGAGCTTCGACACCATGAGCACCGATCTGTGGCGCCGCGTGCTGGCGGTGAACCTCGACGGCGTGTTCTGGACGCTGCGCGCCGCCGCCCGCCACATGGTCGCGCGCACGAAGGCCGGCGACCCGGGCGGCTCCTTGCTCGCCACCTCCTCCACCTCGGCGATCCACGGTGCGCCGCGCAACCAGGCCTATGCCGCCACCAAGGGCGCGCTTCTGCCGATGATGCGCGGGATCGCGGTGGAATATGCCCGCCACGGCATCCGCGCCAACGCGATCCTGCCCGGCTGGATCGCCACCGACATGACGGCGCGGGCACAGGGCAACGATCGCTTCAACGACAAGGTGATCGCCACCCGCGTGCCGATGCGCCGCTGGGGCGAGCCCGAGGATTTCGGCGGCCTCGCGGTGTACCTCGCCTCCGACGCCTCGCGTTTCCACACCGGCGACAGCTTCACGATCGACGGCGGATATACGATCTTCTGATGGGACGGAGCCTTAGCCCCCATTGCTTCGTCGTCCCGGACTTGATCCGGGATCCAAGGCTCCGCTAACACCGCCACCCGGTGCGCTCGCGGAACGTTGGATGCCGGGTCAAGCCCGGCATGACGAGCAAGGGTAGCGAGCAATGGGGCAATCCCCTACATGCCCGCGCATGACCGAGATCACCGTCGCCGCGCTGCAACTGGCCTTCTCCGCCGACATCGACGCGAACATCGCCAACGTCTCCCGCCTGGTTCGCGAGGCCGCGGCGAAGGGGGCGCAGGTGATCCTCCCCCCCGAACTGTTCGAGGGCGAATATTTCTGCCGCGTCGAGGACGAAGGCCTGTTCGCCAACGCCAAGCCCACCGCCGAGCACAAGGCGGTGCTGGCGATGCAGGCGCTCGCCGCCGAACTGAAGGTATCGATCCCCACCAGCTTCTTCGAAGCGGACGGCCCGCACCACTACAACAGCCTCGCGATGATCGGCCCCGACGGCAAGGTCCAGGGCGTGTACCGCAAGAGCCACATACCCGACGGCCCAGGCTATGAGGAGAAATTCTACTTCCGCCCCGGCAACACCGGCTTCAAGGTCTGGGATGGCCCCCAATCTGCTAAAGGGGCCAAGCTCGGCGTCGGCATCTGCTGGGATCAATGGTATCCCGAAACCGCCCGTGCCCTAATGCTGATGGGCGCCGAAGTCCTCTTCTACCCCACCGCGATCGGCAGCGAACCCCACGACACGTCGCTGGACACGGCAAGGCTGTGGCGCCGCGCGATGGTCGGCCATGCGGTCTCGAACGTCGTGCCGGTGGTGGCCGCCAACCGCGTCGGCACCGAGCACGGTCAGACCTTCTACGGCACTAGCTTCATCACCGACGAACGCGGCGACATTCTGGCCGAGCTCGACCGCGAGGAAGAAGGCGTCATCACCGCCACGCTCGATCTCGACCGCGTCAAGCGCCACCGCGCCGCCTTCGGCTTCTTCCGCGATCGCCGCCCGGAACTGTACGGCCGCCTCACCGCGGATATCTAAACCCCTCCCCTTCAGGGGAGGGGCAGGGGGTGGAGCAGTCCCGCGGAGCGAGCCGAAAGCGGCACCATCTCTGCGAGACACCGCCCCACCCCAACCCCTCCCCTGAAGGGGAGGGGCTCACATCCTGCCGATCACGCCTCGGCCAACTCCGCCTTGGCATTGACCTTCGACGTCGCCATCCTGGTCAGCACGTCGTCGGTCGCCTTCTCTTCGGCCAGCGTCTCAGCGAGAACCGCGGCGCAATCGCTGCGACCCAGTTCCTCAGCCCAAGCGATCAGCGTGCCGTAACGGGTGATCTCATAATGCTCGACAGCCTGCGCCGAGGCGATCAGCGCCGCGTCGAGCACGCGCTTGTCGGCGATGTCGCCCGCGACCTCATTGGCCTCCTTGATGATACCGTCGATCGCCGGGCACGTCACCGCCTTCGGCTTCTCGCCGTGCATCTCGAACACCTTTTCCAGCCGGGCGATCTGCCCCTCGGTCTCCTTGAGGTGCTTCTCGAACCCCTTGCGCAGCTCCGCCGCCGTGGCCTTCTCGATCATCTTCGGCAGCGCCTTGGTGATCTGATGCTCGGCATAATAGATGTCCTGCAGCGTGTGCACGAACAGGTCGTCGAGCGTCGCAATGTCCTTGGTGAACAATCCCATGACATGATCCTTTCGGCTATGTGTCTGGCCCATCCGCACGCCAGACCGGCAACGCGGGTGGTCACTGCCACGACGAGTCACGCGAACACTGGTTCCATGACCACGTTGGCGCAGCGCCAACGTGCAGCAAGCGGTGCGCACTTGACGGGCCTCGTTATGCAGCAAGTTCTGCCAGCATCTCCGGCGGAATCGGCATGACGCCGTCGCGCAACACCGCGCGAAAGAAGCGTGGCGACGAACGACGGCTGCTCTTCAAATCATAGAGCATCCAACCCAGATCCATCGCACCGGTACCGTCCAGCGCCGATGGTGGCACACCATCGTCAAGCAATGACACGCGGGCGGAAAAATCCGACAGACCAAGATGCACATCAGCCTTGGCCACCAAAGCTCTGATGTCACTCGCTGCACGTTTGGCGCAGGGCCCCACCTCGACGTCCAGCACATAGGCGACGTCTTCCAGCACATGACAACGCTTGATACCTCGCGCTGTCCGCATGGTCTGCCAGCGTCGCGCAATTGGCTTGAGCACTCGGACATGCGTCGTGCGCGCCGGCCAGCCTGGTAGACAAGCTCCGATCAACCGGCTCGCTACCGTTGGCGGCATGACGTCATAGGTGACCAAGTCGGACGCGAACTCGGGTCGACGAAAGCACGCGACGTCGCCCTCGATCAAGATTCTCAATCCGAATGCCGCGCAAGTGTTCAGCTTCTCTAGCGACTGAGCCGCGCCGCCAACTCCACATGCGTTGACCACCGGAACTGCCCCACTGGCTGGATCCAGTTGAGCCGCCAGCCGCCGTCCACCATCGTCTTCACGTCGCGCGCGAAGCTGCTGGGATTGCATGAAATGTATGCCAGCCGCGGCACCTTCGCACCCGCCAGCGCTGCGGCCTGTTCGCGGGCGCCGGCGCGTGGCGGATCAATGACTATCGCGCCGAAGCGGTCGAGCTCCGCCGGGGTAAGCGGGCGGCGGAAGAGATCGCGATGCTCGGTGAACACGGTGCGCTGCGCGCGCGCCGCGCCGGCCTTCAAGGCGGTGATCGCCTCGCGACTCGCCTCCGCCGCATAGACGCGGCCGGGCAATGCCAGCGCAAAGGTGCCGAGCCCTGCGAACAGATCGGCGACGATCGAGGCATCGCCCACCGCCTCGCGCATCGCAGCCACCAGCGCCACCTCGCCCTCGCGCGTCGCCTGCAGGAACGATCCCGGTGGCAGCGGCACGGGCACGCCGCCCAGCGTGACGGTCACCGCGTCAGGCTCCCAGCGCACTTCGGGACCATAGCCCTCGTCAAAGGCCACACGGGCCAGGCCATGTTTCTGTGCAAAATCGGTGATCGCTTCCGCAGCGGCCAGCCCGTCGGGCATGATGCCGGTGACGAGCAGATCGACGCCTTGGTCGGCGAGCGTCAGGTGGATGTCGAGCCGGCGCCTTGGGCGCAGCACATGGATCAGCCGTCGCAACGGCGCGACCAGCGCGAACAGCTCGGGCGCCAGCACATGGCACTCGGCAAGGTCCACGATCGCGTGGCTCTTTTCCACCGCAAAGCCGATCCGCCCCGATGCCTCGGCGTGCAGCGTCGCACGCCGCCGGGTGCGCGGCGGCGACAGCGCAGGCGGACGGATCTCGGTCGACAGGCCCTGCGTGGCCAGCGCGCCGGCGATCCGGTCGACGATGAAGCGGCCCCAGCTTGCATCGTCGAGATGCTGGAGCTGGCACCCCCCGCATTCGGGAAAGTGCCGGCACGGCGGTGTCTGATAATGCGGCCCTCGCTCGATCGCGCCGTCGGCACGCAGCAAGTCGCCAGGCGCGGCAATGGGTGCATGGCGGCCATCGGCGGTGACGCCCTCGCCGCGTGCGGCAACGCGGATGATTTCGGTAAAGTCACTCACAGGCACGCCCCAATAGCGGCCGGCAAGCGATCGGCAAGGTCGTCGGCAATGAACGATCGCCCGGCGCGCCGTGCTGCCTCGGCGTGCAGCCACACGCCCTGCACCGCCGCGTCGAACGCCTGGGTACTGGCGGCGAGCCGCGCACCGATGATCCCCGTGAGCACGTCGCCGGTCCCCGCCGTCGCCAGCCAGGCAGTGCCGTCCGGGTGAACGACCGTCCGACCGTCCGGTGCGGCGATCACCGTGTCAGCTCCCTTGAACACCACCACAGCGCCCAAGCGCCGTGCCGCATCCGTGGCGCGCGCGATCTTGCTGCCGCCACTGTCCCCAAACATGGCGCTAAACTCACCGGCATGCGGCGTTACAATCATCGGCGCGTCGGAGCGGCGATCACCGAGTAGGTGGAGCGCGTCACCGTCTACCACCAGCGGCCGCCCGCAGGCGAACGCGGCATCGAGCCGCTGACGCGCCTTGTCGTCGCGCCCCAGCCCCGGCCCGATCACCACCGCGCCGACGCGTGCGTCACCTAGCGCCTCGGCCGAGAAGCGCCGCCGCACCACCGCATGCGGCAGCCGGTCGGTGGCGCTGCCGAGCAGCAGGACATAGCCCGCGCCGCCTCTCGCAGCCGCGGTCGCGCTCAGCGCCGCCGCGCCCGGCATCGCGCCGGCGACCACCGCCACCAGCCCGCGCGAATATTTGTGCGTATCCGGCGCTGGCCGGGCGAGCTGCGGCGCTTTCGCCACGCGCACGCGCCCCTCCACCGCCACCCCGATGTCGAGCACGCGCACCGCACCGCAGCGCTGCGCGGCCGGCTGAAGCGCATGCGCCGGCTTGGGCGCGCCGATCGCCAGCGTCAGGTCGACCGGCGGTAGGTCTGCGAGGCACGCGCCGTCGTCGCTCGACACCCCGCTCGGCACGTCCACCGCGATCGACAGGCGCGCATCCTCGATCAGTCGGCGCAGCGGCGCAGCGGCGCTCTCATCCAGTTCCCGCGTCAGCCCGACGCCGAACAGCGCATCGACAAGCACCGGCGCCGACCGCGCGTCGGCAAGCGGCTCGACCTCGCCGTCCCATCTCATGCGCGCGGCTCCCGCCGCCGCCTTGCGCGGCCCGCCGAAACAGGCGACGCGCACCGCATGGCCGGCGCGCTTCAGCGCCGCCGCCACGACATAGCCATCGCCGCCATTGTTGCCAGGCCCGCACACGACGAGCACCTCGGCACCCGCCGCCAGCCGGCGCACCTGCTCCGCCACCGCCTCGCCGGCGCGCGCCATCAGCCCGTCGACGGTGGTGCCGCCGGCGATCGCCTGCGCCTCGGCCGCGCGCATCTCCTCCGCCGTCACGATCGGCCGTCCGTCAATCCGGATCACTTCGCCGCCGCCTTCATCGTCGCGGGCAGGCGGTAATGATCCTCGCCAATCGCCACCTCGATTTCGTCGCCCCCGACCAATGTCACCTTGGCTGGCTCGGCCCCGTCCGCCGCCACGACTCCGCGGCCATCGGTCGTCACCAGCAACCGGCGGAAGCCACCGTCGGGATGCCGCACCGTCAGCACCATCCCGCGATCCGTCTCCGCGCGTTCGATCTCGCAGACACGCGCGAACGCTTCTGCTCCGCCCGGCGCGCATTGCACGCGCCCGTCGTCGGCGGCCTCCGCGGCCTGCCTGGCCTCCACCTTCGCCAGTACCTTGGTATCGGTCTTCGTCTCGCCGCAGGCGGCGAGCGCAGTGATGAGCAAGACGCTAGATATCCGCGTAGACATGGGTTTCGGCCGCCGCTCCCGGATGGGTGACCGCGCCCTTGTACGCCGGGCCGACATTCTGCGCATAGCGCCACAAAGCGCCCGACCCATAATCGGACACCCGCGGCTGCCACGTGGCGCGGCGCGTCTCAAGCACCTCATCCGCGACGAGCAGGTCGATCGTCCCCGCCTCGGCATCGATGCGGATCGTGTCGCCATCCTCGACCAAAGCGATCGGGCCACCTTCCGCGGCCTCCGGTCCGACATGGCCGATGCAGAAGCCGCGCGTCGCACCCGAAAAGCGCCCATCGGTGATCAGCGCCACCTTCTCGCCCATGCCGAGCCCGTAGAGCGCCGCCGTGGTGGACAGCATCTCGCGCATGCCCGGCCCGCCCTTCGGCCCTTCGTAGCGGATGATCACCACCTCGCCTTCCCGGATCTGGCGATTCTCGACGGCCTCGAACGCATCCTCCTCGCAGTCGAAGCAGCGCGCCGGCCCCTCGAACTGCAAGCGGTGCATGCCCGCGACCTTCACGATCGCGCCGTTCGGCGCCAGCGAGCCGCGCAGGCCGACGACGCCCCCGGTCGGCGTGATCGGCGTCTTCGCGTCGTAGATCACCTTCTGGTTCGGGTTCCAGGTGACCTCGTCGATGTTCTCGCTCAGCGTCTTGCCCGTGACGGTCATGCAATCGCCATGCAGCAGCCCTTCCGCGAGCAGCGACTTCATCAGCATGTAGGCGCCGCCGGCCTCGTACATGTCCTTGGCGACATATTGCCCGCCCGGCTTCAGGTCCGCGCAATAGGGCGTCGACTTGAAGATCTCGGCGACGTCGAACAGGTCGAAGTCGATCCCCGCTTCATGCGCCATCGCCGGCAGGTGGAGCGCGCCATTGGTCGAGCCGCCGGTCGCCGCGACGATCCGCGCGGCATTCTCGAACGCCTCGCGGGTGCAGATGTCGCGCGGGCGGATGTTGCGGGCGAGCAGCTCCATCACCTGCGCGCCTGCCGCCACCGCGATCTGCTCACGCGTGGTGTAAGGCGCCGGCACCATGTTGCTGTTCGGCAGTGACAAACCGATCGCCTCGCCGACGCACGCCATGGTGTTGGCGGTATATTGCCCGCCGCATGCGCCATGGCCGGGGCACGCCACCTTCTCCAGCGCATGCACCTCCTCGATCGGGCAGGCACCCGCGGCATGCCGCCCGACCACCTCGAACACGTCGACCACCGTCACGTCGCGATCCTGATACCGCCCCGGCAGGATCGACCCTCCATAAACGAAGATCGACGGGATGTTCAGCCGCAGCATCGCCATCATCATGCCCGGCAGCGACTTGTCGCATCCCGCGAAGCCGACCAGCGCGTCGTAGCAATGCCCGCGAACGGAGAGCTCGACCGAATCGGCGATCACCTCGCGGCTGACGAGGCTCGCCTTCATCCCCTGGTGCCCCATCGCGATCCCGTCGGTCACGGTGATCGTGTTGAAGCGTCGCGGCATGCCGCCGCCCTGCTCCACCCCGCGCCGCGCGGCATCGGCCTGCGCGTCGAGCGTGGTATTGCACGGCGCGCTGTCGTTGCCGGCACTCGCCAGCGCCACGAACGGCCGCGCGATCTCCTCCTCGGAGAGCCCCATTGCGTAGTAATAGCTGCGGTGCGGCGCGCGCTCCGGGCCGACGGACACGTGGCGGCTGGGCAGGCGGGTTTTGTCGAACTGGTGGGTCATGGCGTGCGGCTATGCGCGGATCGGCTCCCACGCAAGTATCTGCAAGAAATTACTCCGCGTCGCGACCGAAAATAATACGCCCGGCGATCAAAGTGCGGACAGGGCCTTCTCCACCCCGTCAAGGGTAAACGGCTTCTGCAGGATCGGGCGACCGCGGAAGTCCTCGGCAATCATGTCATCGGCCCCACCGGTCGCGAAGACAAAGGGGATGTTCCGTTCGGCGAGTGCCGCCGCGACCGGCCAGCTCTTCTCACCGCCGCGCAGGTTCACGTCGAGGATCGCGCAATCGAAGCCACCGGCGTCCACTAGGGGAAGCGCCGCGGCCACGCAATCTGCCGTTCCCGCGCACTGACGATCGAGCGCGTCGAGAAAATCCTCGAGCATCATGGCGATAAGCGGCTCATCCTCGACGAGCAGAACGCGATTGGACATGGCTGCGCCCTTAAAGCGGTTGGATCGCTCCCGCAATGTCCCTGGCGGATCAGGCGCGCTGCTCCAGCGCGTCTCGCGCCGCTTCGGCCAGTTGCTGCACGGAGAACGGCTTTGGGATGAAACCCACGTTCTCGATGTCGATTGACCGGCGCAGCTGCTCCTCGGCATAGCCTGACATGAACAGGATCGGCAGGTCAGGATAGCGTTGCCGGATTCGCCGCGCCATCGTCGGGCCGTCCATCACCGGCATCACTACATCGCTCACCAGCAGGCTGGGTCGCGGGTGCTGCTCGATCAGTTCCAGCGCCGCTTCCCCGTTCTCGGCCGTCAGCACGGTATAGCCCTGGCGGGTGAGCGCCCGCTCGGCAACGGCGCGCACCATGTCCTCGTCCTCGACCAGCAGCACCGTGCCGCTGCCCCACACGTCGGCGGGCCGGGCCTTTGCAGGGATCTTTCGGGGTGTCACCGGCTCGCCGCTGGCGTGAACCGGAAGGTAGATAGTGAAGGTGGCGCCGCGCCCGGGCACGGAATCTGCAAAGATGTACCCGCCCGATTGCTTCACGATGCCGTAGACGGTCGACAGGCCCAGACCGGTGCCCTTCCCCACCTCCTTGGTGGTGAAGAATGGCTCGAAGATCTTGGGCAGCAGTTCGGGGGGGATGCCGGAGCCGGTGTCGGTAATCTCCAGCGCGGTATATTCGCCGACCGGCATGATGTCGGGTCCCCGGCGCCGTATCTCGCTGGTGGTTGCCGCCCGTGTCTGGATCGTCAGCTTGCCGCCGCCGTGGGGATGTTTGGCGATCATCGCATCGCGGGCATTCACAGCAAGATTGACGACCACCTGTTCCAGCTGGCCCGGATCGGCGCGCACCGGCCCCAGATCGCGACCATGCCGCACCTCCAGCGTCACCGTTTCGCCCAGCAACCGCTTCAACAGGTTGGACACTTCGGAAACCACGTCCGGCAGTTGCAGCACCTGCGGGCGCAGCGTCTGCTGGCGGGAGAATGCCAGCAGCTGACGCGTCAGTCCGGCGGCGCGGTTGGAATTGTTCCGGATCTGCTGAATATCGTCATAATCGCTGTCGCCCGGCGAGTGGCGCATCAGCATCAGGTCGCAATGGCCGATGATCGCGGTCAGGATATTGTTGAAATCGTGCGCAACGCCGCCCGCCAACTGGCCGACTGCCTGCATCTTCGTCGCCTGCGCCACTTCCCGCTTCAGGCGCGATTCCTCGCCATTGTCCTTGAGGCTCAGCACCACCGCCGCGTCGCCCAATCCCCGGGCACCGGCGATCGACAGGACGACAGGCTCCTCCGGATGATCGCGCAGCCGCACCGCCATGTCCGCCGCGTGCGCGGCCCCGCCCCCGGCAAAGCGGCGCACGGCATCGGCCACAGCCGCCTTGTCCTCGCGCACGACCAGATCGCCCGGATAGAGCGGCGGGGCGGCACGATCGACAGAGGCGGCCCGCAGGAAGGCGTCGTTCATCTCCACGAACCGCCCGTCACGGTCGACCAGCGCGATGCCCATCGGCATCAGCTGAACGAGGGTGCGAATGTGCGCCGCGGTGCCCCCGCCGAAGCTGACCGGCCGTTCCTCTTCGTCGAGGATCGCCACCAGGATCGGCGCCCCCTCGATGTCGGCGAACGGCACCTGCAGCAACCGTAGCGGATTGCCGTCGCGCCCCTCGCGTTCGAAACGAATGAGACCGCGCCCATCCGTGACGAGGAAGCGGGCGAAGTCCGCGCCTTCCAATGGCGCATCGGGCCGCCCCGTCGCGCGGGCGCGAAGCACCGGGTCGGCCGCCAGCACTCGGCCGTCCGGCGTCAGCAACGCGGCCATGATGCCCGATTCTGCCAACCGCCTGCCCAGGCTGCCGGACAGCGCCTCGCCCAGCATGCGGCTGTTGTCGGACTCCATCGCTGAGGCTGCGCGCCAGACCAACATGTCCTGCTGCTGTCCGGTGCGGAGCACGTCGATGACGATCGCCCTTCCGGCGACCTCGGTCCGCTCGACGCGCCCCCGCCCGTCACGCCATGCCGCGCGGCCCGCCGCCGCCAGCGCGCCGACCCCCGCCTCGCCCACCGGCAAGCCCGGCGGTGCGGCGAAACCGCCGAACAATTGCTCGAAACGATCATTCGCGCAGACCAGGCGGCCCGCTCGATCGGTGATGGCGATCGCGTCCGGGCTCTCGTTCGCCAGTGCACGCACCAGGTGCCATTCGACTTCGGGTGTCGGCGGCGGCGCGCTCGGCGCCAGTGCCCGCCACGCGACCGCAGCGCCGCCGGCAACGATCCCCGCGCACAGAAAGCCGATGGCGATCGTTGGGTCGCCGATCAGCCACAGGATGATAATGGCGGCCGCCAGCCCGGCACAGATCGCAACGGCAAGCGCGCCCTGCGTCGTTAGCCGTTGTACACCAAACGGAGGAAGGGTCGCCATTCTCCGACCCTTCGAACCACGCCGCGCCGCCGTCAAGGAGTGCGCGGCGCGGATGCGATCACCAGATGCGGACGCGCTGCTCGTCCGTCAGGTACAGGTCCTGGCCCGGCCGCGCACCAAAGGCCGCGTACCAGGGGTCCAGGTTGCGCACGATGTTTGCGCGCTGCGGCCCGGGCGAATGCGGATCGGACAGCAGCAGCTGGCGCAGGATCGGTTCGCGATACTTGGTGCGCCACACCTGCCCCCAGCCCAGGTAGAAGCGCTGCTCGCCGGTGGTGCCGTCGATGACCGGGGCCTTCTTGCCGCCGAGCGACAGACGATAGGCATCCAGCGCGACCGTCAGGCCGGCGAGATCCGCGATATTCTCGCCCAAGGTCAGCGCGCCCTGAACGTGCTGGCCGGGCAGCGGTTCATAGGCATCATATTGCGCGACCAGACGATCGGTGAAAGTCTTGAATCGCGCGACGTCCTGATCGGTCCACCAGTCGGTCAACTTGCCGTCGACATCGTATTTTCGGCCCTGGTCGTCGAAATGGTGGCTGATCTCATGGCCGATCACCGCGCCGATGCCGCCATAGTTCACCGCCGGATCGGCCTTGGGATCGAAGAACGGCGGCTGCAGGATCGCGGCCGGAAACACGATCTCGTTCATCGTCGGATTGGCATAGGCGTTGATCGTCATCGGCGTCATGAACCATTCGCCGCGGTCGATCGGCTTGCCCAGCTTGTCGAGGTTGCGCTGGAACTCGAACGCGTTGGCCCGCGCGACGTTGCCGACCAGGTCGTCGCGCTTGATCTCCAGCGCGGTATAGTCGCGCCACGTGTCGGGATAGCCGATCTTCGGCGTGAACGCGGCGAGCTTCGCCAGCGCCTTCTCCTTCGTCTCGGGCGCCATCCACGCCAGCTTCTTCAGCCGCTCGCCCATTGACGCGATAATGTTACGCACGAGCGCATCGGCCGCGGCCTTCGCTTCAGGCGGGAAATACCGCGCGACATAAGCACGGCCGACGTCCTCCCCGAGCTGATCGCTGACCAGATCGACGCCGCGCTTCCAGCGTGCCTGCTGTTCGGGCGCGCCGGTCAGTTCGGTGCCGTAGAAGGCGAACCGCGTGTCGTCGAAGTCCTTCGACAGGTAACGCGCATAGCTCGACAGCATGCGCAGCAGCAGGTGATCCTTCAGCACCGGTAGCGGTGTTTCCGCCCACACCTTCGCTTCACCGGCGAAGGCAGTCGGCTGCGCCACGAGCAGCGGCGCCGTCTGGGGGATGCCCGCCGCCTCGAAATACGCCGCCCAGTCATAGCCGGGCGCCCGCGCGGTCAGTTCCTCGAACGTCAGCTTGTTGTAGGTCTTGTCGGCATCACGGCTGTCGACACG
>JBELMF010000060.1:0-17684 GCA_042096015.1 Sphingomonas sp. | reverse complement strand
GTGATCTGGAGCGAGCGGAAACGCAATTCCGCAGCGCGCTGCGACGCAGTGCCAGCGATGCCGATGCGCTGGGCGGCCTTGGGCTCGTGGAGCTGCGGCGAGATCGCTTCGCGGAGGCTCGCGATCTGCTGGAACGGGCCTCGCGGCGCGGCAGTCGGGGGCGCTGGGCGGAGGCGCTGCAGACCGCATCCTTCTTTGCGGATCTGCGCGCGGCGCAGGCGGATCTTGACGCCGGCCGCGTCGCTGAAGCGCAGGCCATCGCCGAACGCCTGGCGCGCAGTGACGCGCCGCAGGCGGGCAACGCGCTCCAGCTGCTCGCGCAGGTCTATGAACGGCAGGGCCGCTTCAACGACGCCGCAGCGCTATACACGCAAGCGGCGCGCAGCAGCGGCGGCAAGGCCACCGGGCAATTGCGCGTCAGCGCCGTACGGGCCGAGGCGCAGGCGGCGGTTGCGTCCGGTAATGTCGGCCAGGCGCAGCAATTGTTCGATCGCGCCCTGTCGCTCGATCCCGCCGATCCGTGGCTGCGATACGATTACGCGCGGTTCCTGCGCGATCAGCGCCGCCCGATGGACGCCAATGCGATCATCACCCCACTCACGCAATCGGCGCTTCCCGAGGCGCTGTATGCCGCAGCGCTCTATGCCGAACAATCGGGGCAGATCGCCCAGGCGGAGACGTTGATCGCGCGCATCCCGGAAGCGTCGCGCACGGAGGAGATGAACGGCTTTGTTCTAGGCCTACGCGCGGAGCAGGCGGTGGCGCGTGCGCGGGCCCTGGGTGCGCAGGGGCAGCAGGCGAGCGCGCTTCAGTCGCTGCGGCAGATCGCGGACACGCCGGGCCTTCCCGCGGCGCAGCTCGCCGCGATCGCAACGGCGATGCTCGAACTGGGGGATAGCCAGTCGGCCGCGACGATGGCGGCGCGGGCCGCCGACATGCCGATCGATCGCGCGGACGGCTATGATCCGATCATTCGGGTGCTCGCGGCGACCGGCCAGGACATGGCGGCCGATGCGGCGCTTTCCCGCGCAACGCAGCTGGCGGGCGCATCGGCCGCCGGCGCGCAGACGGTCGGCGCGCTGCGGGCGACGCTGGCCAGTGCGCGCGCCGATCGGCTGCGGCTGGCCGGCCAATATGCGCCCGCCTTCGATGTGCTGCAGCAGGCATGGAGCGCCGCCCCGGGCGATCCGCAGATCCTTGCCGCGCTCGCCCGACTGTACCAGGCGGGCAACCTGCATCCGCAGGCGGCGCAAACCTATCGCATGATCCTCGCGCGGGATCCCGATGATCGTGACGCGTTGCTCGGCTTTGCCGAGGCGGCCGCCTCGGCCGGTGAGGAGTCCGCGGCCCGAGAGGCGGTCCGGCAAGCGATCCGCGCTGCCCCGGACGATTATCGCACGTACCTGGCGGCCGCGCGGGTCGAACAGGCGCGCGGGGACGACGGTGCGGCCCGCAAATACCTGCGCGAGGCGCGCGAACGGTATGTCGCCAGGAACGGCGGCGCGGCCGGCAATCCGTTCGGGAGCAATCCCTTCGCCCAGATGGCGCCCGTCCAGGCAGCCAATCCCTTTGCGGCCCCTGCGCCCGGCAGCAATCCCTTCGCGTTCGGCCCGGCGGCGAGCGGCAACCGCATCGCCGCGCTTTCGCCGGGCGCATCCTTCCCGTCCGCCCCGGCGGCCAGTCCGTTTGCGGCGCCGGTTCGGTCGGACGGCTATGCGCCGCCGTTCACCGCCGCGGCGCCAGCCTCACCCGCGCCGTCGTGGAACGTGCCGCAGAACGGTGCCGCTCCGGCCGCCGGCGATCCGGTCCTCGCGGGCATTGCTGCGGACATGCGCCGGCTGTCGGAAAGCAGCGCGCCGCGCGCGGAGGTCACCACCGGCTTTCGCGATCGCTCCGGTGAAACGGGGCTGAGCGCGCTCAAGGAATTGAACGCGACGGCGAAGCTGTCCACCGGCGTGGGCGGCGGTCGCGTCGGGGTTCAGGCGCAGGCCGTGGTGCTCGACGTTGGCCGCCCGACCGGGTCCGGCCTCGCGCGGTTCGGCCGGAATGCCACGGAGGAAGCGCAGGCGATCGTCGACCAGCGCGAAGCGCAACTGACTGCGGCGGACACCCAATCGGCGGCAGGCGTCGCCGTTTCCGCCACCTATGAAGACGATCTGGTGCGCGCGGACGTGGGCGTGACACCGCTCGGGTTCGAGCGTCAGGATGTGACGGGCGGGGTGACGGTGACGCCGCGCTTCTCCTCGCGTGCCAGTGGGCGCATCTGGGGTGAACGCCGTCCGGTTACCGACAGCGTGATTTCCTATGCGGGCTCAGTCGATCCGGTGACGGGCCAGTTCTGGGGCGCGGTGATGCGATCGGGCGGCGGCGCGTCGCTGTCATGGGATGACCAGGGCACCGGCGCGTACATCGACGGTGCTTGGCATCATTATGACGGCACGGGCGTCCGCGACAACAATTCGGTGCAATTCAACGTAGGCGGCTATACCCGCGCGTATCGCGGCGCGCGTTCGTCGCTGACGCTGGGGCTGAACGCCAATTATCAGCGCTACGCCAACAATCAGAATTACTTCACCTACGGCCACGGCGGCTACTTCAGTCCGCAAAACTTCTTCAGCGTCAGCTTCCCCGTCCGCTACGAACTGGACACTGATCGCTGGGAGGTAAAGGCCAACGCCGCGCCGGGTTACCAGAGCTACAGTCAGGACGAGGTCGCCCTTTTTCCGACGGATCCTGCGGCGCAGGCGCTGCTTGATGCGTTGAAGTCGGAGAATGACGACGTTCGCGCGCGATACGACAGCCTCAGCGAAACCGGATTCGGCATCGCTGCGGGAGCATCGGTCTATTACGGCCTCGCGGGAAGCACCCGCATCGGCGGCGACGTCAACGTGAACACCTTCGGCCAGTACAATGAAGTGCGCACCTCGATCGGGATCAAACAGACACTGGGAGCCGGCAAATGAGCAAGCCCACGCTTGGCCTCTGGAACACGGAAAGCGTGGCGGCGGAATCAGCCGGGCTTTTTCTCTTGGCCTGCACGCTGGAGGAGATGTGGAGCGTGGCGGAACCGGAGCGCGCGGCCGCATTCCTGCGCGCGGTGGGGCGACGGATCGCACGTGATAATCCGGTCGCGGCGTTACAGACCACGGACGAGATCCTGGCAGCGATGAACGCCTTCTGGGCTGAGCGCGGCTGGGGGCACACCGATCTTCGCTTCGCGGAGCAGGGGCTGCGCATCGATCATAAAGGCCTGCCGCTTCCCCCGTTCGACATGCCGTCCAGCCGATGGGACGCAAGTGTCGCCGCCGTCCTGGCGGGTGCCTATGACGAATGGCTCGCGGCGCTCGGCGGCGGCCCTGATATGCGAACGCAGCTGGTGGCGATTCGCGGGCATGAGGCGGAGTTTGCATATGGCGGTTGATCGCCGGACGATGTTGCTGATGGCAGGGGGAGGAATCGTCGTTGCTTGCTCCGGAGGCGCTGTGGTGAACCGTCACGACGGCTTTTCCAACGACATGGCGGAAGCCAACGGGACGGCGACGCCCCCCGTCGCGCGTGAGGGGTTCGCGTCGATCTGGGCGTCCTTCAAGGCCAATTACGTGCAGGCCGATGGCCGCGTCGTCGATAGCGGCAACAACGGCATCAGCCATACCGAAGGGCAAGGCTATGCCCTGGTCATGGCTGCGCATGCCGGGGATCGGGAGGCGTTCGACCGCATCCTTGCATGGACCGAGAAAACGCTGGCTCGCCCTGGTGACCCATTGTTTTCCTGGCGCTATGATCCGCGGGCGTCGACGCCGGTCGGCGATCCGAACAACGCCACCGATGGCGACATGCTCATCGCTTGGGGCTTGATGCTGGGCGTGGATCGATGGCGCGAGCAGCGCTTCGCTGAACGAGCTGCTGCGATACGCAATGCGCTGCGCGACACGATGGTCCGGCAGGTTGCCGGGGAAACCTATCTGCTGCCCGGCGGCACCGGATTCGTTCAGGGAGACCGGCTGACACTCAATCCCTCTTATTACGTCTGGCCCGCGCTTCAGCGATTCCGCGCAGCAGACGGGGATGCGCGCTGGGCGCCTGTCATGCGTGGCGGAGAGGCGTTGTTGAAGCGGGCGCGGTTCGGGGCGCATGCGTTGCCCACGGATTGGGTGGACGTCGCGGCGGACGGCAGCATGGGTCCCGCGGCGGATCGGCCGGCGCGCTTCGGCTTCGATGCGGTGCGCGTGCCCCTGTATCTCGCCATGGCCGATCGGTCCGCCTTGGGTGACGCGATTGCGCGCTTCTGGCGCGGCTACGGCGATCGCCCGATCCCGGCGTGGATCGATGTGCGGACCGGGGAGACCGCGCCCTATCCGCTGTCCGAAGGCGCGATGGGCGCCGTGCGTCTGCTCCTGGATCGCCCCTTGCCGCCGCCGACACCGCAGGCTGATTATTATGCGGCGGTGTTGCAGGCGCTGGCGCATCTGCGGCCGGCGTAGCCGTCCTTGCGCTCAGTGCTGGCTGCCCGGCTCCAGCACGAGTTCGTCCAGCCCCCCGAAGCGGAACCAGCGATAGCCGTAGGGCTCGAGGACGATCGTGTGCTTGCCCTCCTTGTCGGGGGCGCTGCGTTCGTTGGTCTGGAGGCAGACGAGCGGACGGTCGACGTCGCCCGGCCCCATGTCGATCGTGCACTCCGTTGCCGCCCGGGCAAGATTGTGGACGAAGATCGATGCTTCCCCTTCCCAATCGAAGCGCAGCGCCAGAACGGCTTGGGGCGTTGACAGGATCTGCCAGGTGCCGCGGCCGATCTCGGGCAGTTCTTTCCGCAAGCGGAGCGCACGCTCGGTCCAGTTGAGCAGCGAACCACGGTCGCTGCGCTGCCTGGCGACGTTGAGGTCGCGAAACCCATAGGGCCCCTCGGCAATCGGCGGGCGAATGGGCTGATCGCTCGCGGTGAAGCCGCCGTTCGGCCCGCCCGACCATTGCATCGGCGTGCGGGCGGCGTCCCGCTCCGGCAGGGACAGATCGTCACCCATGCCGATTTCGTCGCCGTAGCGCAGCACGGGCGTGCCGGGCAGGGTGAGCATCAGGCTGTACGCCAGTTCCAGCCGCGCGCGATCCCCGCCGAGCATCGGGGCCAGGCGTCGGCGGATGCCGCGATCGTATAGCTGCATCTCCGGCTCCGGGCCGAATGCTGCGAAAACCGCCTTGCGCTGCGCGTCGCTCAGTCGGCCGAGATCCAGTTCATCGTGGTTGCGCAGAAAATTGGCCCATTGGGCGGTTTCGGGGAGGTCTTGCGAGGCTGTCAGTGCCTGTTTCAACAATGCCGTGTCTTCGGTCGCCAGGGCGTAGAACAGGGCCTGGTTGACCGGAAAATTGAACACCATGTGCAGCCGGTCACCGTCGTCGCCGAAATAGGCGCGGGCCTCCTCGGGCGGGATATTCGCCTCGGCCAGCAGAACCGCATCGCCCTTGCGCCACTGCGCCATGGCGCGGATCTCACGTAGCAGATCGTATGCCGGGCTGGGATCCTTCACGTTGATCCCGTCCTGCGCGATCAGGAACGGTACGGCATCCATGCGAAAGCCTGACACGCCGACCTGCAACCAGAATCCGACGATCTTCAGGATCTCGGCCTGCACGTCGCGATTGGCGATGTTGAGATCCGGCTGGAAGCTGAAAAAGCGATGGAAGTAATAGGCCTTGGCCTTCTTGTTATAGGTCCAGGTCGTCTTCTGCACGCCCGGAAAAACGACGCCCTTGTCCGCCTCGGCGGGCTTCTTGTCGGACCAGATGAAATAATCGCGATAGCGCGACGTCGGATCGGCGATCGCGGTCTGGAACCAGGGATGCTGGTCAGAACAATGGTTGACCACCAGGTCCATCATCACGCGCAAGCCGCGCTGGCGGCAGGCGTTAACAAATTCGACCATGTCGCCGAGCGAGCCATAGCGCGGATCGACGCCATAATAATCGGCGATGTCATAGCCGTGGTCGCGATGCGGCGACGGCTGGAACGGCGCCAGCCAGACTGCGGTAATCCCAAGCCCCTGAAGATAATCGAGCCGGCGCATCGCACCGTGAAAATCGCCGATGCCGTCGCCGTCGGCGTCCAGAAATCCCTCCAGCGCGAGGCTGTAGATGATCGCGTTCTTGTACCAGAGATCGGGGATCATGCGGCAACCTCCCGGCGCGTCAGGATCAGGCCCTCGTCGGCGGGCAGCGTATCCGGCACCCGGTCCAGCGGCGCCGCCGTGCGGGCCGACAGCAGCACGGCGGCATCCTGCCATTCGGCAGGCAGGCTGAGCGGCACCGGCTGGGGGGACAGGTTGAGCAGCACGGCGGTGCGGCTCCCCCGCTCATAGGCCAGCGCGCCGCGCCCCGCATCGATGCTGCGATACGCGCCGGTGCGCAGGTCGGCATGCTCGGCCCGAAGGCGCAGCAGCGCCTTGTGAAGCGCGAGGGTCGAGTCCGCCTTGCCTTGCTGTGCTGCGACGTTCCGGTCCCGCCAATCGGCGGTAAGCGGCAGCCAGGGTGCGGCGTGCGAAAAGCCGGCATGCGCCGCGTCGGACCATTGCATCGGCGAGCGTGCACGGTCGCGGTTGAAGGAGGCGCCGGGCTCGTTGATCGCGGCCGGGTCCAGCGTTCCGGCTGCGCTGACGTCGATGTCGGCGATGCCGATCTCATCGCCATAGTAGAGGGTTGGCGTGCCGCGCAGGGTGAGCAGCAGCATGGCGGCGATGCGCGCCTGCGCCGCGCCGACGCGGGCGGCGATGCGCGGCTGATCGTGATTGCTCAGCACCCAGTTCGGCCAGCCGCCCTCGGGCAAAGCCGCCTCATATTCGTCGATGAGCGCGGCAACGGCCGCCGCGTTCCATGGGCATTGGATCAGCTGGAAATTGAAAGGCAGGTGAATGCCGCGATTGTCTTGGCCGTAATAGGCCATCAGCCGCTCGATCGGCAGATAAATCTCCCCGATCAGCAGTCGATCCGGATAGCTGTCGATCACGCCGCGCAGCTCGGCGATCACCTCGTGCACCTCCGGCTGATCGGCGGAATGGATCTGGAGATAGCGTTGAATGTCCGGTTGCCCGGGCCGGTAATCGGGGTTGGGCGGATTGTCCCGGAAGGCGGCATCCTTGATCAAATGCCAGATCACGTCCACCCGAAAGCCGTCGACGCCTTTGTCCAGCCAAAAGCGCAACGTATCCGCCATGGCCGCGCGCACCGCCGGGTTGCGCCAGTTCAGGTCCGGTTGCGCGGCCAGGAAAGCGTGATGGTAATATTGCCCCGTCGCCTCGTCATAGGTCCAGGCACTGCCACCGAAATTGCTCTGCCAGTTGTTTGGCGGGCCGCCGTCCGGTGCGGGATCGCGCCAGATGTACCAGTCTCGCTTCGGATCGCTACGGCTCGCCCGGCTCTTCCGGAACCACGGATGCTGGTCCGAGGAATGGTTGGGGACGAAATCCAGCAGCACCTTCAGCCCGCGCGCGTGGCTTTCCGCCAGCAGTAGGTCGAATGCGCGCATATCGCCGAACAGGGGATCGATGGCGGTATAGTCCGACACGTCATAGCCGAAATCTGCCATGGGCGATCGGAAGATCGGCGACAGCCACAGCGCGCCGACCCCTAGGTCGACGAGGTGATCCAGGCGCCGGCGGATTCCGGCGAGGTCGCCGATCCCGTCGCCGTCGCTGTCCTGAAAGGATCGCGGATAGATCTGGTAGATGGCGGCGTCGTGCCACCAGGCGCTCATGCGGCGCTCCGGCGGCTGGCGAGCAGGGCGCCGGCCGCCGCCAGGCCCAGCGCGCCCGCGCCAAGCGCCACACGATGCTTGTTCATCCACCATTGCGCGCTGTGGGTGCGGGCGATCGCCCCGAACCGGCCGTGCGCGCCGCGGTCGCCGGGCACAGGCTCGTACAGGTTGTCGCGACGGCCCGGCTCCACCGGATCATCGTCCTGCTGCCCCGTGATCCCGGTCGCGGCAAGGTAATGATCGAGCGCGGAGGAGGCGAACTGCTCCCCCCATATCGCCTGCAGCGTCGGAAAGCCGACGGCGACGCGCTTGCGCCTGTGATGCGCGGCGAAGTGGATCGCGTCGGCCGCGACTTCCGGCTGGTACGGCGGGCTGGCGGGCTTGGGCTTGTTGGGCAGGTTGGTGCGGATCCAGTCGAACTGGGGGGTGTTCACGCCCGGCAGCTGGACCATCGACACCTGCACGCGGCTGCCCGCCGCGATCAATTCGGACCGCAGCGAATCCTGAAATCCCTGGATGGCGTGCTTGGCCCCGCAATAGGCGCTCTGCAGCGGGATGCCGCGATAGGCGAGCGCGGAGCCGACCAGCACGATGCTGCCATGGTCGCGCGGCATCATCCGCCGCAAGGCCGCCATCGTGCCATGGACCTGGCCATGATAGGTCACGTCGGTGACGCGGCGGTAATCCTCCAGGCTCATGTCGATGAAGCGCGACAGGACGCCGGCGAACGCCGCGTTGATCCAGATATCCAGCGGCCCGAAGCGATCCTCCAGCGTCGTCGCCGCTCGTTCGACGGCGCCCGCATCGGCCACGTCCAGCGGCAGGACGAGCGCCTCACCGCCCGCTGCCTCCACCTCGCGGGCGGTCGCTTCCAGCCCGTCGATGCCACGTGCGATCAGGCCGATGCGCGCGCCGTCCGCGGCAAAGCGGCGCGCGACCGCGCGGCCGACGCCTGCCGATGCGCCCGTCACCATCACAATGGGCCTCGTCGCCGCCATATCCTGCCTTTCATCTGTTCGCTGCCGCTCGCTCGACGGCAGCCGACCGGCCGCCTGGCCGTGCCGGTACGTTCGGGGATGCTTGGGTAACCGCCGGTCGGCCAAGCCGTTCCGGCCCCCCGCGCGTGCTGTTGCGGCTTTAGGGTCGATGGACCGCTGCCATGTATCCGGTTACATCCGGGCCATGAGGATGCTTTCGATCGGCGCGCCGCTGCTCGCCTTCGCCCCGGTGCTCGCCTTCGCCGTCGCCGCGCCCGCCGGCGCGCAGGATGATCTGTCCAACAAGGCGGCCGGCGTCGTGGTCGCCCGGGCCGTCTCGCCCGACGGCCGGCTCAGCCTCACCGTCAGCCTGGATGGCGAGGGCCGGGCGAGCTATGCGGTAAGCCGGGGTGGCAAGCCGGTGATCGCGGACAGCCGGCTGGGCATGCTGTTCACCGATGCGCCGAAGTTCGATCGCGCGCTGTCGCTGGCGGGAACCTCGCGCAACGCGGTTGACACCAGCTGGAACCAGCCCTGGGGCGAATGGGGGACGATCCGCGATCGGCACAATGAACTGACCGTGCGACTGCGCGAGCAGAAGGACCTGAAGCGCGAGATCGCCGTAACCTTCCGCCTGTTCGATGACGGCGTCGGCTTTCGCTACACGCTGCCCCGCCAGGCGAACATGCAGCGGGTGAATATCGCCGGCGAGCTGACCGAATTTGCCTTCGCGGAGCCGGGAACCGCCTGGTGGAAGCCGGCATACCTCTGGAACCGCGAGGAATATCTCTACAAGAAGACGCCGATTGATGGTGTCGGCACTGCGCAGACGGTGATGACGGTGAAGCTCGCCAGCGGCACCCACGTTGCGATCCACGAGGCGGCGCTTGTCGATTATGCCGGCATGAACCTGCGTCGCAGCGATCGGCCCCATGCCCTGATCGCTGATCTGACGCCGGGCGCCGGTGCGCCGTCCGTATCGCGGGAGGCCGGCTTCTCGACGCCGTGGCGCACGATCGCGATCGCCGATGATGCGCCCGGGCTGTATGGTGCCAGCCGGATCGGTCTGAACCTGAACGAGCCCAACAAGCTGGGCGACGTGTCATGGGTGAAGCCGGGCAAGTTCGCCGGCGTCTGGTGGAACATGATCACCGGGCATTGGACCTGGTCGCGCGGGCCGAAACATGGAGCCACGACCGCGAATGTGAAGCGCTACATCGATTTCGCGGCTGCCAACAACATCCCCGGCGTGCTGGTGGAAGGATGGAATGTCGGCTGGGACGGCGACTGGTTCGGCAACGGCAAGGACATGCAGTTCGATCGGCCGACGGAAGATTTCGACGCCGCCGCGGTGCAGCGCTACGCCGCGGCGAAGGGCGTGTCGATCATCGGCCATCATGAAACCGGCGGCTCGGCGAGCCATTATGACGGGCAGCTTGAGCGCGCCTTCGCCTATGCGCAGGCGCACGGCATTCCGGCGGTGAAGACCGGCTATGTCACCGATGCCGGCCAGATCGAGCGCATCGATGCCGACGGTTCGCAGCATCGCGAATGGCACGAAGGCCAGTGGATGGTGAACCATTATCAGCGCGTCGTCACCACGGCGGCCAGGCACAAGGTGGCGATCGACAGCCATGAACCGGTGAAGGACACCGGTTTGCGCCGCACCTATCCGAACTGGTTGTCGCGCGAGGGTGGGCGCGGGATGGAATATATGAGCTGGGAAGCGAAAAACCCGCCAGAGCATGAGGCGAACCTCGCCTTCACGCAGCTGCTCGGCGGGCCGATGGATTACACGCCCGGCATCGTCAGTCTGAAAGGATCGAACGGCAGCGACATCCCGTCCACGCTGGCCAAGCAGCTTGCCAATTACGTGGTGATCTATTCGCCCGTGGTGATGGTGGCCGATACGCCGGAGGCCTATGCGAAATACCCTGATACGCTGAGGTTCATCCGGACCGTGCCGACCGACTGGAGCGACACGCGCGTGCTGAACGGCGAAGTGGGCGATTATGTCACGATCGCGCGCAAGGCGAAGGGGTCGGGCGAGTGGTTCCTGGGTGCCGTCGGCGACGAACAGGCGCGCCGGTTGGAGGTGACGCTGGACTTCCTTGATCCCGGCAAGACGTACATCGCGGAGATCTATCGGGACGGGCCGGACGCGGATTACCGCACGTCGGCGCGCCACGCGATGGTCACGGAGACCCGGACGGTCCGGACTGGCGACAGGCTGACGCTCGCGCTGGCGCCCGGCGGCGGCCAGGCGATCCGCTTCGCCGAAAGGCGCTGACCATAGATCTTCAGGCGGTGGACGGTTAGCGACCGCGTGTATGCCGGGGACAAGCCCGGCGTGACGACGTGAGTGTCGCAGACAGTTCACAATGGCCGGCGTCCGGTTGGGGACAATGCCGCCAAGCGCAGCGACGGTGTCAGGTCCCGGGCGCGAACGCAGTGACCACCGTCGCGAGAGCATCGGCCGCATCACGCAGGTGAAGCGTCAGGTGATCGTCCGCCGGGCGGGGCACGGAGAAGGTGGCGCCGGTGAAGCCGTCCGGCACCACGGTCTCGTCCGCGCCGGCGACGCTGCGCACCAGGAACAGCCCGCTGCCCGACAGGACGCACTGCGCCGCATCGCACGTCACCGCATCCAGCCGCGGCACGCGAACGAGCGTGGCGAGCGGCTGCCAGTCGCCCGCCACGTCATTCTGGATCACGCGATAGCGTAGCGGCCCGCGCGCGGAGCTGCCGAGCGCCGGCACCGGATCAAGCGTCGCGATCGCCACCCGGTCGTCCTGTAGCCGAACCGATAGGCGGGCCGTGCTTCGGGTCTCTTGCGCTTCGACCTCGATCTTGTCGCTCGGCGTAAAGCGGGTCGAGTCACCGGCGCGCAGCGAAAAGCTGAGCCGTGCATCCTGCGGCACGAAGCCGCCGTCGTTCAGCGTCAGCGATACAGGTGGGGTGGGGCCGTTCGGCTGGGTGGACATGCTGACCAGCGTCGCGGCGGGCCGGGCAGGCGCGATCGTGGCCGCCACGCGCACTTCGCGGCCGTCGTTCAGCACGGCGCGCGCGGGCACCTGGCCCTGTGCGGACGGGTCGAACGCAGCGTCGGCGGCCATGTCGAGCCGGTCCATTTTGCCTTCGCGGCCCAGCGTGACGGGCCGGAAGACCGCCCCGCCCAGTTCCAGCCTGGCGACCTGATCCAGCCGTGTCCCGGTCAGCAACCCGCTGCGATCGCCTGCGTGCACCGTGAAGCCGGTGATGTGGCTGACCTCGGCATAGGCGCGCATCTCCAGCCGCTGCGCCTGATCGAGGCCATGACTCTTGACGAGAATCGCGACCTTGCCCGGCTCGATCCCGCCCAGCGGCACCTTCAGCGCCAACGTGCCATTCTCGCCGGCGCTCCAGGCGACCGGACGGCGCTTTCCGTCGCGCTCCAGCCAGATCGCCTCGACGCAGCCGGCGGTGCCACCGGTGAGCACGAGCGGCGTCTCGCGTCCGACCACCAGCGTGGCATCCGCAGCGCGCCAGGCGCCGGCTGACGGCATGGCGAGGCGAAACCGGGGGCCGTCGAACGGCTGGAAGCCCCAGAAGCCTTGAATCCGCCCTTCTGCCGCATCCGCGAGCGGCACCGGTGCCACGCCGACGTCCTTCACCACGAAGCCGCCCTTTGACGGATCGGCGGTCACCGGCAGGTCCAGTGTGCTGCCGCTGGCGGTCGGCACCCGCAAGGTCATCTGCCGGGCGTAAGCGGTGGAAAAGACCAGCGGCGCGCCGCCGACGGGCAGAACCACGCCGGGTGCGGTCAGGCAGGCTGGCGCCTTGTCCTTCACCGTCAGTACCGGCAAGGTCGGCGCCGCGACGGTCGGCAAGGCGGCGACCAGCACTGACTGCGGTTTGCGGAACGACGGAACGGTGTTGAGCAGCAACTCGATCCGGCCGCCGCGTGGTACGCTGAGGGCGGGGATGAACCGGAGTTGCGCGGATTGGAACGCGCCCAGCATTCGCGCCAGATCACGCACCACGCCGATATAGGCGCTGTAATAACCATAGCCCGCCTGCGGGGAAGCGGCGAGCTGGAGCACGATATTGGCGGGCGCGCCGGCCAGCGTCTGCGCGATCGAACTGGTCTGGCTGTCCGCTAGCACCGCAGCACTGCTGCCCTGCGAAAGACAGGCGGCACGCGGATCCGGTTGGCGCACCAGGCAACCCGCATCGAGCTTGATGGCAAGGCTTTCGGCGAGTTGGCTGGAAACCTCCGCCACGTTCGCCTGATCGGTGCGCCGGATCACATCCAAAAAGGCTTCCAGGCGGGTCCGGTCCAGCATCGCCTGGTTCAGTTCCTGCGACGCGCGAACAAAGGCGCCGGGCTGGTCCCGGACGGCGTTGATCACGGCATCGAACGCGCCGCCGGTGTCCGGCACCAGGAAAACGATCGCCTGTTGCGCGCCCTCGGGTACCCGCGCGTCGATGATCGCTTCCTTCGGCCTCCAGGTGCGCGATTCGTGCAGCCAGTCCTTCGGCGGCGGATTGGTCGCGCCGCGCAGGAAAGCGAGCACCATGCGGTAATGGGCGCTCTGTTCGGGAGGAAGATCGGCGACGACGCGCAGCTGGTCACCGGGCGACAGGTTGGGCACCTGCGACAGCGGCAAGGTGATGTCGCCATGCCGCACGGTGACGCGCAGCGCCGGCCCCGCAAGATCGAAGGCGTTGGTTTCCGCGCTGGAAGCGGCAACCGGCAGGAGGGCGAGAAGGCAGGCGAGGGCCCGCAGCAGGAATCGGGTAAGCGACACGATCGCCGGTGTAGCCGTCAGAGCCCTCGCCGCAATGCGCTTAAAGCGCCATGGTCATGAAACGATTGTGCGGGCTCTCGGGGTAACCGCCAAACGCCGGGCCATCGACAAAGCCGGCCTCCTCGTACAGCCGGTTCGCGGCGGCAAACATCGGCGCGGTGCCGGTTTCCAGGCTGATCCGGGCATAACCGCGCGTCCGGGCGAGCGCGATCAGATGCGTCAGCAGGGCGCGCGCAACCCCCCGACGCAGATGGGCAGGGGCGGTGCGCATCGACTTGATCTCGCCGTGGCCCGGCGAAAGCCGGCGCAGCGCCGCAATGCCGAGCAGCGTCTCTCCCTCCCACATCGTCCAGAAGCTGACGTCGGGGTGGCGCAGTCCATCCGTGCCCATCGCGTGCGCATTCTCCTGCGGCGTCGAGGCGCGGGCCTCCGTCTGGTGATGGGTGATCAGCGCGATCACCGCCGGATCGTCCAGGCCGCCCTCGCGCAGCTCCATCATAGGTCTCCGATCATCTCCGTCAGCACCTCCAGGCACGATCGGCCGAGCGCCGCGGAGCGTTCGGGAGACCAGGCGTGTTCGCTGTCGGGATTGGCGTCGTGATCCTTGAACGGCATCTCCAGCGTCACCGATACGGCGCCGAACCGCTCGGCAAGCTGGTTCGTCGACATGGAAAGATTGGCGCGTCCGGGTTGTGCGCGTTCATAGCCGAGCTCGGTCTGGAAGTCGGGCGTATGCGCCGCCAGCCGACGGCCGAATTCAGTGAACAGCCGGCCTTGGTCCTCGCGCCACGACGGCACGCCTTCGAAGCCGGCGATGAAATTGGCCGCGATCGCCTCGTCGCCGTGCACGTCCATGGCAAAGGCGACGCCGGTCTCGTCCATCGCGTTGCGCACGCATAGCACTTCCGGGCTGCGCTCAGCAGTGGGGGCATGCCATTCGCGGTTCAGGTTCACGCCCGCGGCATTGGTGCGCAGGTGGCCGCGGCGCGTGCCGTCCGGGTTCATGTTGGGGACGACGTGAACGGTGGCGGCCTGGAGCAACGGGGCAGCCGCAGGGCTCGTCAACCACTCCAGCGCGCCCTCCATCCACCATTCCGCCATTGATTCGCCCGGATGCTGGCGTGCGTACAGCCACACCGGCTTCGCGCCGTTGCCCACGCGCAGATAGTCGATCGCCTGCCCGTCCAGGGTCGTGCCGAGCTCCCGGTGGGTGACGCCGGGCCGCGCAGCCATCCGGGCGATCAGGTCAGCGTGCTGCTCCATCGTATAGGGTGCGAAATAGGCGAACCAGACCAGCGGAGCCTCGCCCGGCCAGTCGAACTCGAGCACACCGTCGGCGTAGCGGGTCTCCACGGTGCGCCACGTTTGCCGGTCGGTGGAGGCACGCGCCTTGTAGCCCGGCCAGCCGAACGGATAGGCCGATCCCCCGGCGTTGAGGATCCGGAAGGTCAGCTTCCGCCCCGCTGCGCCGGCGACGCGGAAATAGAACCATTGATAGAAATCGGACTGGTGATCCTTGACGATTTCCAGGTCGACCTGATCGGCCCGAATGCCGACGAGCCGAATGTTCCCGCTGTCGAAGGCGGCGTTGATGCTGAGGGTCATGGCACCTCGATAGTGCGGCCGCTCTCGCCAGGAAAGTCGGTGAACAACGCACGGGCGAGACGGGTGGCGATCGCCCCGGAGTCGGCATCGGGCGCGCTGGTGTCGGTCAGCGACTGCGCCTGTCCTTCCCAGATCGCATCGGCACCTTCCCGGATGCGAACCGATAGTTCGGTGACGATCCCTTCCCCCGCACCGGATCCGCCGACCGGAAAGCTGACGCCGCCGCCCAGGCCCACGCCACCCCCGCCGCCGCCAGCGCTGAAACCGCCGCCGCCAACCCCGATCGACACCGGGGATCGGCGCGGCGGCAGGGGGCGGGACGCGCGGCTGAACGACACCGTGGCCAGGAACTGCGGCGCCACACCCGGCGCCGGGCTGGTATAGCCAAGCCGCAGGAGCTCCGTCTGCACGGCAGCGGCATAGGTCTTGTACTCAAGGCTCGCCGTGCCGCTGCCGGTCAGGGGTTCCACCGCGATCGTGCCGCGGTCCGTCATCGCATTATAGTGAAAGCGGGTCGTTTGTACGGGAAAGCGCGTCGGCCCGGTGGCGCATCCGGCGAGGGATGCCGCCATGCCGACGACGATCAGAAAACCGCGCATCACCCGTTCTCCATTGTTCGTTACGCTGCATCAACGCTTTGCTCCGTTGCCGGCTCCGTCTTGACTTGCAAGGGGGTACCAACTAGGCGGCCACGCTTTCCGACACGCCTATTCGAAGAATCGAATCCGCCATGAAGATCCGTAACAGCCTCAAGTCGCTCAAGGACCGCCACCGCGACAACCGCGTCATCCGTCGTCGCGGCCGGACCTATGTCATCAACAAGACGAACCGTCGCTTCAAGGCCCGCCAGGGCTGATCTTGACGCGGCCGATTGCCGTTGTCTTCGACATCGGCAACGTCCTGTACGATTGGGATCCCAGGGTCCTCTATCGGCGCCTCATCCCCGATGATGAGGCGCTGGACGTATTTCTGCGCGATGTCTGCTCGAAAGAGTGGCATTTCCAGCATGACGCCGGGCGTCCCTTCGCGGAGACGTCGGTGGAGCTTTCCGCGCGCTTTCCGGAGCACGCGCACCTGATCGCGCAATGGGGACCGCGCTTTTCGGAGCAGATCCCCGGGCCGGTGGCCGGCATGCCCGAGCTTGTCGCCGAGCTGGATGACGCCGGCGTGCCGTTGTTCGCGATCACCAACTTCTCCGACGAGTTCTTCACGCCCTTCCGCCTGCAGGAATCGGCGATGTTCGGTCGTTTCCGCGACATCGTGGTATCCGGCGCGGAGAAGCTGGTGAAGCCCGATGCCGCGATCTACGAACTGGCGCTGGCGCGGTTTGGGCTGGAGCCGCACGAGGCGCTGTTCGTCGACGACCGGCACGACAATGTCGATGGCGCGGCGGCGGTGGGCATGCACGCGGTGCCGTTCACCGACGCCACGACGCTGCGGGCGGACCTGCGGCGGTTCGGCCTGCTCGAATAGCGGCCCTCCCGCGTGTACATTGCGTACACAAGGAGGTGATCATGGAAATGTCGGTTCGCGAAGCGCGCGCGCATTTCGCCCATGCACTGGCCGCGGCCGAGCGTGGCGAGCGAGTGACGATCACCAAGAACGGCAAGCCGGTTGCGGAACTCGGGTGCCCCGCCGTCCGCAAGAACCCATTCTCTTGGGAACGTCTGGAAGAGTGGCGCCGCGCGAACAAGTTCGAGCCTCTCGTTCCGGCTTCGGCGAGCGATGATGACTGGTTTCGCGCGTTCGATGAACTGGATGTAGCCAGTGCGATGATCGATCCGCAAATAGAACCTGACGAACGATGAAGCTGCTGCTCGATACTCACATCGTCGTATGGCTTATGTCGGATGCGGAGCGGCTCGGGGAATTAGAGCTACAGGCAATTCATGCGCCGGACGCAGAGTTGTTCATCTCTGCTGTGACGGTCTTGGAAATACGCGCGAAATGGTTGGCGGCACATCGATCGAATCGAACATGGCCCATCCCGCCGGCGGCGGTGCTTGAATTTGCACGGATCAATGGCGTTTCCATGGTGCCGCTCACCCCGGAGACATGCGCCTCGGAACTCTCGTCGCAGCCGGACCATGGCGACCCGTTCGACGAGATGTTGCTGGCGCAAGCGGCTGCGGTGGAGGGGCGCCTGGTTACGCGCGACCGGCAGCTGCGCGAACACCCGCTCGCCTATCAGCCGTAGTTCTTCAACTCGTCGCCCAGCATGCTGACGACGTGAAGCACGTTGGTGGCGCCCGGCGTGCGGAAGGGGATGCCCGCCATGATGATCACGCGATCACCCGCCTTCACCATGTTGTGGCGCAGCGCCATGCGCTTCGCCTTGGCGACCATTTCCTCGAACGAATCGACGTCGCGCGTGTGGACGGCGTGGGTGCCCCACAAGAGGCCGAGGCGCCGCGCCGTGTCGTGATTGGGGGTCAGCACCAGCAGCGGCACCGAAGGGCGTTCACGGGCGATGCGGCGCGCGGTGGAGCCGGAGGTGGTGAAGCAGACGATCGCCTTGGCCGAGATGGTGGCGGCAATGTTCTTCGCCGCCTCGGCCAGCGCGTCGGCGGTGGT
>JBELMF010000059.1:0-18039 GCA_042096015.1 Sphingomonas sp. | reverse complement strand
CCGCTCGCTCCAGATCACCCCGTTCCAGCGCGGCAAAGCCGGCCGCCCGCGCATCGCCGCCCGGATCCCTCACCGGCGCCGCCGCCTGGCGGACCGGTGCGGCGGACGGCGCAGGAGACGGTGTGGGCGTTGATGACGTGCCGGTCGACTGGGGCGGCGGCGCCGGTGCGGGCGCAGGCTTCTGCACCGCGGTCTGTGCCGGGGGCGCCTGCGTGGGGCCTGCGACGCCACGACGCGCTGCCGCATTATTCGGATCGATGGCGAGAACACGGCGATATGCCTGCACCGCCAGATCGCGGCGGCCGCGCTGTTCCCAATACTCGGCCTGGCGCAGCAGCACTGCCACGCCGGACGCCTGCGCCTGAACCTCCACCGGCAAGGCCGACAGCAGCACGGCGCTGGTCAACAGATAGCTGGAAAGACGCATGGGCATCACTTTTCCACCGCCTGGAGCCGCTTTCGCTCCTGTCGCTTCAGCAAGAGATAGGCCGGCCAGGAGAGCGCGATCGCCGCGAGTACCGCGGCGAGCGCCAGCAGCCAGGGACGCTGGCTGAGCCAATAGGCCGCCTTCATCCAGATCGGCAGCGAGCCCACCCAATAGCGATCGGCCGCGGCGAAGCTGAGCATCCCGTCGCCGGTGAAGATCGACAGATCGCCCTGAACCTGCGCGTTCACGGTAACATCCGCCAGACTGGCGATCATCGGCGGCAGGCCGACCGGATCGCTCGCGAGCATTGCTACCACGGTGCGGTCGTCATCATAGGGCGACCGGAAACTGACGATGCCGGTGAACGCGCCGGCACTGTACAAGGCCTCGCCATATACGTGTTCGCTGTCATGCACGTCGGGCGACACGAACTGCATGGCGCGCGCCAGCATCGAGCGCTCTCGAACCTGGAGGCGCCCGTCCACATACCGGACGGCGGCATTGGCGAACAGCGCGCCTTGGGCAAGCGCCAGATCACCGATCACGAGCACGTTCTTGCCGGCTGCCGCCTCGGTCGACTGGCCGCTCAGGACCGTCACCTGAGTCGCGGCCGCGCCGGTGGAATCACCGAGCCGCCCCATCACCGCCAGCAGCGCCTCAACGGTCGCGGGGGCGGGATTTGGTCCGACCAGCACCGCCGTCTCGCCAAGATCGGGGCGGATGGTGAACGGGTAGCCAGCACCCGCGAACGTGGCGAGATCCGGCAGGCGGATCGCGTGATAGGCCTTTGCGAGATCGATCGTGCTGTCCGGCATGATGCTGACGCGGACATTTTCCGGCAGCGTACCCTGACAGCGCTTCTTGTCTGCCAGGATGAGATTGTAATCGAGGATCAGCTGGTTCTGCCCGAACAGGTTGTAATCGGGCAGTACCACCGTGGCGGACGAGGTGTAGGAATTGACCTGATCCTCGCCCGTCAGCCGCCGCCACAGCGGCGCGCCGCGAAGCGGCTGGGTGGCAAGATACTGGTTGTTGATCGACACATCGAGCCGCGACGCGCGCCGGTCGAGCCAGGGCGCGGCCGGATAGCGGTAGCGCAGGTTGAGGTTGGCCCCCTGGCGCGGCCAGAAGAACAGATCCGGCGCGACGCGGAACTCCGCCGTGAGCGGCCCCGGCGGCAGACCCTGACCCTGCAGGGCATAGGCCTGGGCGATTTCCCCAAGCTGGACCGGCCGGTCGGTGCGCAGCCAGCGCGGCGCGCTGTAGCGCGGCAGCATGGGGATCCGCACGCCATCAAAGGAGGCGAAGGCGCCGCCGATCAGCCCCCGGCTAAGCGACAGGGCCGCTGCGGCGTGCTTCAATTCCCGGTCGTCACGCCCCATGACCAGCAGCAACGTTCCGGCGGGATCCGACGGGTTGCGTACCAGCTGTGCCGAAGGCCCACGGATGTTTGCGCCGAAGTCGCCCATGCGCCGGGAGCGCGTGAGGAACAGCACCGCGTTCCCGCGCGGCAGGCGGTTGTAAAGCGGGGGAAAGGAAAAGCCGCGATAGCTCGCCCGGCTGCCGAACCAGGATGCCAGCGCCGACGCAGCCTCCAGCTCGCCGCTCGTCGGAGTGCCGGCAAAGACGAAGGGCAGGCGCAGCGCACGATTGTCCGCGCGATCGAAGAAGGGCGCCGGCCAGCGAACGAAACTGGGTTCCAGCGGCAGCGGCTGCACCGTCAGATCGAGGAACGTCCGCGTGTTGCTGATATTCGCCCAGAGCGAACTGTGGAACGGATCTTCGCAGTCGCGCGTGTAATGACCGAGGAACCGCAGGTTCAGCCGGTTCTCACCGGGGAGGAAGAGCGCAGGATTGACCGGAAAGGTCAGGCGTGTGCCCGCGGCGGTTTCGCGAATGAGCGGGATCGAGCGGACCAGCTCACCGTTCATCAGCACGACCAGTTGGCTGAGATCGGGCAGCAGCGCCGGCGAATAGCCGAAGGTCAGCGTCATGCTGGCATCGGTAACGACGCCGTCGGCCCGCACGCCGAAGGGGATGCCGATTTCGCCGCGCGTCCCGCCCAGCCGGATCGGCTGACGCTGCTGAAGATCGCGCAGCGTCAGGCGCACCTGCCGCTGATCAGCGGGCGCCTGCGCTGCCGCCTGCGTGCCTGTCGCGCTCGCCTGGGCGTGCGCGGCGCCCGGCTGAAGCAGCGCAACGCCAGCGAAAAGCAGCGCCAGTGCCGCCGTCGTCGCTGACGCCGTTGCGGTCTTCAGCGCCACCGGCGTGGCCGTCTGCTTCGGGGTGCGGCGGAAGATGTTGCGGATGGTTCGCAGGTCGATCAGCGCGATGTGAGCGAAGGAGCGGACACCAGAAACAATCGGGTGCGGTGCCGGCAGCTGCCATGCGTCGGCGCGCCCCATCACCGCCCGGACCAGCAGGCGAACCTGCTCGGTGTCGAGCTCCGGAAAGCGCAGGAAGGCGGACGCATGGCTTGCGCGCATCGTCTCCACGGGCAAGGTCAGCATGTCGTCTCCCATCGGCAGGCTGATGTTCGTCACCGTGCGCCCGGCCAGCGTCACGCCATTCGGCAGATCGAGGGACAAGCCGCCGAGCGAGACATCATTGGTCGTCCCGTCGAACACGTAATCGTCGTTGAGATAGACGGTGATCGGCAAGCGGACCGGCAGACGAATGTGGGCGCGGGTCTGCCGCCGCTCGCGCGCCACCGAGACGGCGGCGAGCAGGATCGCGATACTGAACGCCGCCCAACCCGCATTGAGCAGAAGCGTGTCAGTCTGCACGTCATATTCGGTGGGTAAGAGGCTTTTCACAAACGCGAACAGGACGCCGAAGATCAGCAAACCGATCGTGATCAGATGCGGCTTTACCGTCGCCAGATCGAAGTAGGTGCGATCGAGCAGGCTGCCCTTGTCGGTGACGTTGAATTTCCCGCCGTGCGGCTTGAACAGGGTCCATACCGTAGGCTTGACCAGATGGAAGGCCAGCAGCGTCTCGTAGATCTCGCCCCAGAACGGCCGGCGATCACCGCCCTGAATCCGTTCGCTCGACTGCATCGCCAGGAACAGGTGCGGCAAGGCATAGGCGAAGATCAGGCCAGCGGATGCATGGATGATGTTCGCGCCGGCAATCAGATACGCCAAGGGCGAGGTTAGGAACACGATGCGCGGCAGCGGGAACTGGAAGTGCAGCATCGCATTGAGGTAACAAAGCCGCTGTTGCCAGCGCAGCCCGGGCCCGGTGAGCGGATTATCGATCCGCATGATTTGCGTCATGCCGCGTGCCCAGCGGATACGCTGGCCGATGTGGAGCACGAGGCGCTCGGTCGCGAGGCCGGCTGACAGCCGTGCGCCGATATAGGCCGTGTTCCAGCCCATCCGCTGCAGCTTCAGAGCGGTGTGCGCGTCCTCCGTCACCGTCTCACCGGCAAAGCCGTTGGTCTGCATCAGCGCTTCGCGCCGGATGATCGCGCATGACCCGCAGAAGAAGGTTGCATTCCACAGATCATTGCCGCGCTGCACGGCGCCATAGAACAGGTCGCCTTCGCCCGGCATGTCGGCGGCCCCTGCCAGATTGCGCTGGACCGGATCGGGCGAATAGAAATGGTGCGGTGTCTGAAGCAACGCGAGCTTGGCATCGCGCTGAAACCATCCGGCGGTGAGTTGCAGGAAAGCGCGGGTCGGCACGTGATCGCAATCGAAGATCGCGATCAGCTCGCCGTCCGTCTTGCGCATGGCGGCGTTGAGATTGCCGGCCTTCGCATGGAGATTGTCACCCCGCGTCAGATAGCCGCAGCCCACCTGGCGCGCCATGGCGCGGAATTCAGGTCGTCGCCCGTCATCCAGGATGAACACGCGAAAGCGATCGCGGGGATAATCCATGTCCATCGCCGCAAAGGCGGTATTGCGGACGATCTCCAGGCTCTCGTTGTACGTCGGGATATAGACGTCGACCGTCGGCCATTCCTCGGGTGCGCCATCCAGTTCGACGACAGGACGATCGAGCGGCCAGCTGGTCTGCAGAAAACCGAGCACGAGGATGACCCAGGCGTAGATTTCGGCAAGGTACAGCCCGATCCCCAGCAGCATCTCGGGCACGGAACCGAATTCAAGCGTCGCCGTGGTCCGCCAGAGCATATAGCGGGTCGACATCAACAGCGAGAGCGCCGCGATCGTCAGCGTGGCGCGTCGCGTGCGGTTGCGGCCGATGATCAGCGCTGCGATGATGATCGTGCCCGCGAAGACCAGCTGCGCGTAGAAGGACAGCGGGATCGTCAGCACGGCGACGCTGCCCACCAGAACGGCTGCGGCTATCACCACCTGCAGGGCCCGCGGCAGGCTTCGCCCCGAGGAATCAGCCAAGGTCGCGACCGTATTCATGCCACCGCCTCCTGCCGATCCGGTGCCTCGCTCAGGCCGAGCCTCGCGATCAGCGTACTGGCGGTCTGCTCGATATCGCTGAGCGCCGCACTGGCCGGGGCGAAGGCGGCGAGCGGCTTCATCGCGGCCAGCGCCTCATTCACGGCTTCGTCGCGGCGGACGGTGCCGAGCAGCTGGTCCCCGAACAGCGTTCGCACCAGCTTGTGGATGTCGTTCGACAGCCGACGCCGATCGTCCAGCTGGTTCAGGATGAACGCGGTGCGGGTAAGCGACAGGACCGGCTCCGCATCATCCACCTGGGTCAGCGCCGCGAGGGCAACCGGCGACGGCACAAGCGGGCAGATTTCGATTGCCGCCAAGGGGAGCAAAGCACGGCGCCAGGCCATCGGCGCGGCACCGAGATCGACGATGCAGACCCGTCTGTCGCCGCAATGCGCCTGAAGCAGATCGGCGAGCGTCCGAGGTTCGGCATCCGTGTCCGCCCGGAACAGCTGCACGCCCGAAACCGCATCGGAGGTCAGAGCTGAGCCGAGCACTTCAAGTTCCTGGGTCGGCGAAATCTCGAAGAACAGCTTGAGCGAATCCTGGCGGGTGCAATCGATCGCGGAAACCTCCAATCCCCGCCCCGCCAATGCGATCGCGAGACGGGCCGTGAGAAAGGTCGTACCGACGCCTCCTTTGGGCGAGCGCATCAGGATCATCGTCAAGAGCGGCTCTCCCGGATCTGCGTGAGAAACTGCCGGAGGTCCTGCCCCGCGGCCGCGCCGGACGTGCCGTCCGCATCCCCGCTGTACGCGTCGAACAGCCCCGCCGCGCTGCTGGACGGCTTTGCGGGGGCGGCGCGGCTGGCGGGCGTCACATCCTCAGCACGTTCCTGTGGCCGGGGCGGTGATTGATGCTCGTGCACCAAGCGCGTGCCGACGACCCGCGGATCGCGCAGCACCGCCTGGAACAGCGGCCAAAGCTCGATCTCCTCGGCGGCCTCGGTAAAGTCCTGATAGCGAAACTGCCGACGGTTCAGACGGTCCAGCAGGCTCTTTGCATCTTTTCGCATCGCGCTGTCCTCCAGAGCGAGAAGAGGTGTAGCGCAGCGCGGTTAACAATCTCTTGGCCATGATCTGTCGGGCTTGGGAGACGGCAGACATGATGCCGCTATCTTCACTCGGAGGCATTGTCGGCGGCAAGAATGTCAGCCCTGTACAAGACGTTGTCGTTCGCCTGTTGCACGCCGACACGCCTCAACCATAAGCTGGCGACGCGCTGGGCCCCGTGCCCGAGTGATGCGCCAGACAGTAGCTTTTCAACGCATGGACATTCCCTGCGTTAACGCGTTGAAGGAGCCTGTGCATGATCCGACCTGATCGACAACCCTTTGTTTTTACGATCGATTACGCCGAATGGCGGGAAGGTGGGATGTGATGATCCTGATCCTAGCGCTGGCGATCGGCGTGGTGGCCGGATTGCGGGCGATGACCGCGCCGGCCGCCGTGGCCTGGGCCGCCCAATCGGGCGCGATCATGCTCGACGGCAGCTGGCTGGCGTGGCTCGGCTATCGCTTTACCCCCTGGATCCTGACGCTTCTGGCCGTGGGGGAGCTGATCAGCGACAAGCTGCCGACAACGCCGAGCCGCAAGGTACCCGTCCAGTTCGGGACGCGCATCGCGATGGGCGCGCTGAGCGGCGGGGCTGTTGCAGCACCGGCCGGGTGGGTGCTCGCCGGGGTTGTGGCCGGCATGATCGGCGCGATCGTCGGCACGCTCGGCGGCGCGGCAGCGCGCGGCGCGCTCGCCAGGCGCATCGGCCGGGACACGCCCGCCGCCGTCATCGAGGATATCGTGGCGATCGCCGGCGCCGCGCTGATCGTCGCGGCGCTGTGACCGAAACCTTCGACGCGATCGTCGTCGGCGCGGGACAGGCCGGCCCGGCGCTTGCCGGTCGGCTGACCGCAGCCGGCCAGTCCGTGGCGCTGGTGGAGCGCGACCGGATCGGCGGCACCTGCGTCAACACCGGATGCACGCCGACCAAGGCGATGGTGGCCAGCGCCTATGCCGCACAACTGGCCCGCCGGGCATCCGACTATGGCGTGGGCACCGGCGCGGTCAGCGTCGACCTGCCCGCCGTGGTGGCGCGCGCCCAGGCGATCGCCGCCGCGTCGCGGGAGAGCAACGAGGAATGGCTGGCGGGGATGGAGGGCCTGACGCTGATCCGCGGCCATGCGCGCTTCACGGGCCCGCGCACGCTTTCGGTGGCGGGGCGGTCGATCACCGCCGAGCGCATCTTCCTCGATGTCGGCGGCCGGCCCGCGCGCCCCGCCATGCCCGGCATCGAGACGGTGGAGACGCTGGACAATGCCGCGCTGCTAACCCTCCGGACGTTGCCCGATCATCTGGTGGTGGTCGGCGGAAGCTATATCGGGCTGGAATTCGCGCAGATGTTCCGCCGGTTCGGCGCGCAGGTGACGATCGTGGAAATGTCCCCCCGGCTCATCGCCCGCGAGGACGAGGACGTCAGCGCCGAGATCCGGCGCATCCTGGAAGCTGAGGGAATCGTGGTGCGCACCGATGCGACGTGCATCGGCTTTGCCCCGCATGAGGCGGGAATCGCCGTGACGGTCGATTGCAGCGACGGCGCACCGACCGTGGTGGGAAGCCATGTGCTACTGGCGGTCGGCCGCACGCCCAATACCGACGACCTCGGCCTGGACAAGGCAGGCGTGGCGGTGGACGCGCGCGGATACATCACCGTCAACGAGCGGCTGGAAACCAGCGCGGACGGCATCTGGGCGCTGGGCGACTGCAACGGCCGCGGCGCCTTCACCCATACCGCCTGGAACGACCATGAGATCGTCGCCGCCAACCTGCTGGACGGCGGCGATCGGCGGCTGAGCCAGCGGCACACCGGCTACGCGCTGTACACCGATCCGCCGCTGGGGCGGATCGGGATGACCGTGGCGCAGGCGCGCGCCACCGGCCGCCCGCTGCTGGTGTCCACCCGCCCGATGAGCCGGGTCGCCCGCGCCCGCGAGAAGGGCGAGACCAACGGCCTGATGAAGGTGGTCGCCGATGCCGAGACCCGGCGCATCCTGGGCGCGGCGATCCTGGGCACGGGCGGCGACGAGGCGATCCACGGCCTGCTCGATGCCGCGAACCTCGGCGCCTCGATCGACGACCTGCGATGGGCCGTGCCGATCCACCCGACCGTGTCGGAACTGATCCCGACCCTGCTGATCGACCTCACGCCCGATCAGGAGCCGGCCTGAACCAAAACCCGGCCGAACGACGCATCATCATCGTGGAGAATGACCCCATGCCGTTCATCACCACCAGCGACGGAACCGAGATCTTCTACAAGGACTGGGGGCCGAAGGACGCCACCCCCATCATGTTCCATCACGGCTGGCCGCTATCGGCCGACGATTGGGACAATCAGATGATGTTCTTTCGCCTGCAGGGCTACCGCGTCATCGCCCATGACCGGCGCGGGCACGGCCGATCGAGCCAGACCGATCATGGCAATGAAATGGATACCTATGCCGCCGACGTCGCGGCGCTGACCGAGGCGCTGGACCTGCGGGACGCCATCCATGTCGGCCATTCGACCGGCGGCGGCGAAGTGGCGCATTATGTCGCGCGGGCGTCCGCTGGACGAGTGGCGAAGGCCGTCCTCATCGGCGCGGTGCCGCCGGTGATGGTGCAGAGCCCGTCCAATCCCGGCGGGCTGCCGATCGAGGTGTTCGACGGCTTTCGCAAGGCGCTGATCGACAATCGCGCGCAATTCTATCTCGATGTGCCGTCAGGGCCCTTCTACGGCTACAACCGGCCCGGCGCGAACGTGCATCAGGGGGTGATCCAAAATTGGTGGCGGCAGGGCATGATGGGCGGCGCGAAGGCGCACCATGATTGCATCAAGGCGTTTTCCGAGACCGACTTCACCGACGATCTGAAGGCGATCACCGTCCCTACGCTGGTCATGCACGGCGACGACGACCAGATCGTGCCCTATGCCGACAGCGCGCCGCTTTCGGTGAAGCTGCTGACGCACGGGACGTTGAAGACCTATGCCGGCTTGCCGCACGGATTGTGCACGACGCATCCCGACATCGTGAACGCCGACCTGCTCGCCTTCATCCGATCGTGACCCACTTTTGAGCGTGAAGCGCCTCCCTGACGCGCAACGGCCCGCTCGCGCCGAGCTGTACTGATTGACATCAAGTCACCCGATTTGACGGCAACCCGTGCAGCCCCGGGCGGTTGAGCCCCCTGAACAGCAATCAGGGAGCGCGCTCATGCTCAAAGGTACCAACGCCAAACCCGCCGAATCACCCATGTCCTATGAGACGAGCACCGGCGAGGGCGGCGAACTCCACCAGACGGCCGGTTCGGGCCAGGACAGCCTGACGACGCAGCAGGGCGTCACCGTCGCCGACGATCAGAACACGCTGCGCGTCGGCGCGCGCGGGCCTGCGCTGCTGGAGGATTTCCACTTCCGCGAGAAGATCTTCCATTTCGACCATGAGCGGATCCCCGAGCGCGTGGTGCACGCCCGCGGCTATGGCGTGCACGGCACCTTCACGCTGACCGAATCGCTGGAGGAATATACCACCGCCCGGATCCTGACGGAGGTCGGCGAGAAGACCCCGATGTTCACGCGCTTCTCGACGGTCGCCGGCAGCAAGGGATCGTTCGACCTCGCCCGCGACGTGCGGGGGTTTGCCTGCAAATTCTACACCAAGGAAGGCAATTGGGACATTGTGGCGAACAATATCCCGGTGTTCTTCATCCAGGATGCGATCAAGTTCCCGGACCTGATCCACGCAGCGAAGCCGGCGCCCGACCGCGCCTTTCCCCAGGCACAGACCGCCCATGACAATTTCTGGGACTTCATCAGCCTGACGCCCGAATCGATGCACATGATCATGTGGACGATGTCGGATCGGGCGATCCCGCGATCCTTCCGCTTCATGGAAGGATTCGGCGTGCACAGCTTCCGCCTGATCAACGCTGAGGGCAAATCGACCTTCGTCAAGTTCCACTTCAAGCCGAAGATGGGCCTGCAATCGGTGCTGTGGAACGAAGCGGTCAAGATCAACGGGGCGGATCCCGATTTCCATCGCCGCGACTTGTGGGATGCCATCGACATGGGCACGCCGCCGGAATGGGATTTCGGCGTCCAGTTGATCGACGAGGAATTCGCCGAGCAATTCGAGTTCGACATCCTCGACGCCACCAAGATCATTCCGGAAGAACAGGTGCCCGTCCGCATCATCGGCAGCTTCACGCTGGACGGCCTGGTCGACAATTTCTTCGCCGAAACCGAACAGGTGGCGTTCTGCACCCAGAATGTGGTGCCGGGCATCGGCTTTTCGAACGACCCGCTGCTCCAGGGCCGCAACTTCTCCTATCTCGACACCCAGCTGAAGCGGCTTGGCTCCCCCAATTTCACCCACATCCCGATCAACCAGCCGCGCGGGTGCCCCGTTCACAATTTTCAGCAGGACGGACACATGGCGATGCGCAACCCCAAGGGGCGCGCCAATTACGAGCCCAACAGCTGGGGCGGCCCGCGCGAGAATCCGACAAGCGGGTATCGCCACTATCCCGCGCCCGAAAGCGGAACCAAGGTTCAGCTGCGCCCCGAAAGCTTTGCCGATCACTACAGCCAGGCGCGGCAGTTCTTCGTGAGCCAGACCAGCGTCGAGCAGAAGCATATCGGCGACGCCCTGGTTTTCGAACTGTCCAAGTGCAGCCGCCCCGATATCCGCGAGCGGATGGTGGGCCATCTGCAGAATATCGACGCGAAGCTGGCCAGCGTCGTCGCGACCGGCCTTGGCCTTGGCGCCTTGCCGCCCGCCGCGAAGCCCGCGATGCCGCCGATCACCGACCTGCCGCCTTCGGACGCGCTCAGCATCGTCAAGCGCGGACCGGGCAGCTTCGCGGGACGCAAGCTGGGCATCCTGCTCACCGACGGCGCGCCGGCCGCGTTGGTCAAGGCGCTGGTGAAAGCGGTGGAAGCGCTGCCCGCCGTCTATGAATTCGTCACGCCCAAGGTGGGCGGCGTGACGCTGGACGACGGCACGCCGGCGGAGGGCAAGCAGAAGATCGATGGCGGCCCGTCCGTCCTGTATGACGCCGTGGTGCTCGCCCTATCCGAACAGGGGGCCGCGTTGCTGGCGCGCGACGCCGCCGCGCGCGACTTCGTCGCGGATGCCTATGCCCATTGCAAGTTCATCGGGTACACCGATGCGGCCGCACCGCTGCTGCGCAAGGCGGGTATCGGCGAAGGCGACATGGATATCGCGATGGTGGCGCTGGCGGGTGCCGACGACGCCGCCCCGTTCCTGGAGAAGGCCGGGCAGCTTCGCTATTGGGATCGCGAGATGACGGTGGACCTGGACGCGGCAGCGTTTCTGGCGCCGGCGCAGTCGTAAGGGCGATCGCGTGCGACGCGGGGGAAGCGCTCTCGCGTCGCACACACCGCGGATGATAACTGCGCCGAACCTGGCGCCCGCCGCGGTGGTTGGTATGGCAAAGCGCCGTCGCTAGAGTGGTGCCATGCTGCAGCGAACGATGAATCCACGCGTCTTCTGGGGCGCATCGGCGGTAACGGGGGCCCTGCTTTCCTCGACGCTGCTGGCGCCCGGCACGTCCGACGTCATCTTCAACCGCGCGCAGGACTGGGTAATCGACACGTTCGGCTGGCTGTATGTGGCCTCCGTCGCGTTCTTCGTGGTCGTGATCCTGACATTGGGCTTCGGCCCGGCCGGCAGGCTTCGGCTCGGCCCCGACGATTCGGAGCCTGATTTTCCCTATCTGTCCTGGCTGGCCATGCTGTTCGCCGCCGGCATGGGCATCGGCCTGATGTATTTCGGGGTCGCCGAGCCGATCCAGCATTACACCGCGCCACCGGAGGCGGAGCCCGGCACGATCCTGGCCGCGCGCGAGGCGATGGCGATCACCTTTCACCATTATGGCGTCCATGCCTGGGCGATCTACGCGCTCGTCGGGCTGAGCCTGGCGTTCTTCACCTATCGCAAGGGCCTGCCGCTGACGCTGCGATCGGGGTTGTATCCGCTGCTCGGCAAGCGGATCGACGGCGCGGTCGGCGACGCCATCGACATCTTCGCGGTCTGTGGCACGATCTTCGGCGTGTCGACGTCGCTCGGCTTCGGCGTGTCGCAGATGACCGCCGGGCTGGCGTTCAATTATGGCTTGCCGGACACGGTTTCGATGCAGGTCGGCGTGATCGTGGTGGTGATGGGCGCCGCCACCCTGTCCGTGCTCAGCGGCGCGGACCGGGGCGTGCGCCGCCTGTCGGAGCTGAACCTTGTCCTCGCCGTGCTGCTGATGCTGTTCGTCGCGCTGTACGGGCCGACGTTGTTCCTGCTGCGCGCGCTGGTGCAGAACTTCGGCCTGTACCTCGACCATTTCGTCATGCGCACGTTCACGCTCTATGCCTATGAACCGCGCGGATGGATGGCCGATTGGACGCTGTTCTACTGGGCATGGTGGATCGCCTGGTCGCCGTTCGTGGGCATGTTCATCGCCCGCATCTCGCGCGGGCGGACGATCCGCGAATTCGTGATCGGCGTCCTGTTCGTGCCGGCGGGCTTCACCTTTCTGTGGATGACGGTGTTCGGCAACACCGCGATCGCGCTGGATCTCGGCGCGGCGGGCGGCGGCATCGCCGATGCGGTGCAGGCGAACCTGTCCACCGCACTGTTCAAGTTCCTGGGCTATCTGCCGGGCGCGGGCTTCACCTCGACGCTGGCGATCATGCTAGTGGCGGTGTTCTTCATCACCTCCGCGGATTCGGGCGCGCTGGTGATCGATACGCTGGCCTCCGGCGGCGCGGAGGAGACGCCGCGCTGGCAGCGCGTCTATTGGTGCCTGCTGCTGGGCACCACGGCCACCCTGCTGCTGCTGGCGGGCGGCCTCGGCGCGCTGCAGACGGCGACCCTGCTCGCGGCGCTCCCCTTCTGCATCATCATGCTGATGCTGTCGGTCGGGCTGATGCGGCAGACCGGGGCGGACGTGGAAGGGGTGGCGATATCCGATGAATCGCCGGCACTCGGCGAGCGGCTGAAGCGCCTGTTCGTTCCGGCCAGTCGGGGCGAGATCGCGCGGCAGATCGCCCGCAACGGCGAACCGGCGCTGCGCTCCGTCCGCGACGCCATGTCGGAGGAGGGCTGGGCCGACAGCCGCGTGGAGGCGGGCGCGGACCAGGCATCGCTGACAATCAGCTTCGCGCCGGACCGGGTGTTCACCTATCGCCTGTCGCCGCGGTCCCGCCCGCTGGCCGCCTATACCGCGCTGGAGGCACCAGAAGCGCGGCGCAGCATGACCTGGATCCTGGCGGCGCAGGTGGACGGCGAAGCGCGCCACCGCGACCTCACCGGCTTCGCCACGGACCAGATCGCCAGCGACGTGCTGACGCAGCTGGAGCGCTGGCGCCCGGCCTAGAATGACCTGCCTAGAATGTGACGGTCACGTCGATGAAGCCGTACCGCGTGGTGCCGCCGGGCGGGGCGTCGGGAGCGTTGCGGAGGAAATCGCCCTTGAACAGCAAGGCGAAGCCGCTCTCCAAACGCGCGAGCCCGGGCACCAGCCAATAACGGGCGCCGATCTCCGCCTGATGCCCGGCAAACGAGCCCGAGCGGCCCGACGGGTCGCGCACGCCGGTGCTGGCGAAACTGTCGGTCGCCTCGGCGAGCCATAGGGCGCGATAGGCCAGGAAGCCGTCGAGCCGCTTGTCCGGCACCGCCTCCAGCCGGAGCGCGGGCGAACTGAGGTTCGCGCGCTGGACGGCGCCATAGAGGCTGGTCGGGCCGAATTCGCTGCGCCGCGCGCCGAACAGGGTATCGAACCGGCCGTAGGAGCCGCCCGGGCCGTCACCGCTGGCGCGATCATAATGGAGGGAAAGGCGCGGCGACCATGCAGCGGCGAAGGTGTGGCCCACCTCCGCATGGATCAGATAGGCGGAAACGTCCTGGTCATCCCGATCGGCCGGGGCCGCCGACACGCGGGCGTGGCCCGCCTGGTACGTCGCCTCCAGATCATAATCGAACGCGCCGCGGCCGGCATTGCGGGCCAGGCGGAAGCCGCCGGTGAACAGGTGGCGGTCGCGGGTCTCGTCATCGGGCCCGTCGCGTTCGAGGAGGCCATAGCCATAGACCTCCGCCGTCCCGCCCATCACCGCCGCCTTGGTGAACGAGGCGCCGAAGAACTGGAGATCGGTGCTTTCGCGATCCCAGACGACCCGGTTGTGGCGAATACCTTCCTCATCATCGGGCAAGCGGTGATGCGGCAGCGTCCAGAACGCCCGCAGCCGATCATCGTCATCAGTCTCCACGTCGAGGCGGACGCCGGTGAAGGCATTGATGGTGTTGCGGAAGCGGTTCCGCGCCACCAGCCGGCGCGATCCGATGTCCATCGTGAAGCGCCCCGCGGTGACGCGCGTGCGCGTATCCCCACCCAGCACGCCGCCCATGTCCAACCCGACATAGGCCTGCGACAGTTCGAGCGCGTTCACCTCCGTCGTACCCACGGTGGAGCGGTCCCGTTCGAGATAGGCGCGGCTGTCGATCAGTTCCGCGCCGATCTCCACCGCATCGGCCCGGTAGCGCGCGTGGACGGTGGTGCGAAACGTCAGCAACAGGTCATTGGCAGCGGCGGGCGCTGGTCGGAACTGGTTGTCGATGCCCTCCAGCCGCATGCGGAAGGTGCCGTCGAGCCGCAACCCGTTTGCCGTTGCGCCGTCCTGCGCCGCGGCGGCGGCGGGCAGCAGTGCCGCGACACCGGCCGCGATCATCAGTGCACGCCTCATCACGCTACCCCGCCGGCAACACCCGCCATCATGCAAGGGCTTAGGGGCAAAGGCACGAAAGTCCATCGGGCACGGCGCGCGTTTTCCCCGGCGCGCCTTTTCGGCATGTCGCGCGTTATCGGCGCATGACAGGGGAAGCAGCCGCGGTGCAGGCGATTCATCGCACGGAGACAATCAACGCCTGCGGGCCGTGGAGGGGCGGCGATCGCGTCGGCCGGCGCGGGCGAGGCACGGAAAAGCCCCTTCCCCGGCGCAACCGCCGATGACGACACCGCAATGGCTGTCGGTCGGCACCCTGGCCGGGATGATGGCGCTCTTCATCTGGGGCCGGTTCCGCTATGACGTGACGGCGATCCTGGCGCTGCTCGCTGCGCTGGCGCTGGGCATCGTCAAGCCGGAGGACGCCTTTTCCGGCTTCTCCGACGATATCGTCATCATCGTCGGTTCCGCGCTGGTGCTGTCGGCCGCGATGCAGCGATCGGGCCTGATCGAACGGGCACTGGCGCTCGCGTCCCGCCGGATCACGCGCGTGCGATCACAGCTGGTGCTGCTCACCGCGTCGGTCGGCATCGCCTCCGCGCTGGTCAAGAATGTCGGCGCGCTGGCCATGCTGATGCCTGCCGCCTTCCAGATGGCCAAGAAGAACGAGGCAAGCCCATCGGTATTCCTGATGCCGATGTCGTTCGCCTCGCTGCTCGGCGGGCTGATGACGCTGGTCGGCACGTCGCCGAACATCATCGTCAGCCGGGTGCGCGCCGACATGACGGGCGAACCGTTCAGCATGTTCGATTACCTGCCCACCGGGCTCGGGCTGCTGATCGTGGGCCTGGTGTTCCTGCGCTTCGGCTATCGCCTGCTGCCGCGCAACCGGCGTGCAACCGCCACCATGGGCGATGCGCTCGACATCACCGGCTATGTCACCGAGGCCAGCGTGTCCGCCGATTCCCCGGCGATCGGCAGCACCGTGCGCGACTTCCTCGATCGGCATGATCGCGAAGTGAACATCACCAACCTGCTGCGCGCGGGGATGCGCACCGTGCCGGCCGCCCGCGTCGAGCTGCGCGAAGGCGACATCCTGATCCTGGTGGGTGAGCCCGATGCGCTGGAGCGCGTGATCGCGGCCGAGGCGCTGACGTTGGCCGGTGAGGATCGCGCCGTCCAGGGCGCGAAGGACGGCGACGAGATCGGCGTCATCGAGGGCGTGATCGGCGCCCAATCGGTGCTGATCGGGCAGACCGCCGGGCGGCTGCGGCTGCAGGAGCGCTATGGCGTGAACCTGATCGCTTTGTCGCGCGCGGGCGAGCGGCTGGCGCACCAGCTGGGCCGGACGAAACTGGCGCCTGGCGACGTCATCGTGTTGCAGGGATCGCTGAAGCTGCTGCCCGACCGGCTTCAGGACCTGGGCGTCCTGCCGCTGGCCGAGCGCACCCTCCGGCTGGGCAGCGGCGGGCGAAGCTGGCTGCCGTTGATCGTGCTGGCCGCGGCGATGACGGCGACCGCGCTGGAACTGGTGCCGGTGGCGATCGCCTTCTTCGCGGCGGCCGGGATCATCGTCGCCAGCGGCGCGCTGCCCACCCGCGAGGCCTATCAGGCGATCGAGTGGCCGATCCTGATCATGCTCGGCGCGCTGATCCCGGTCAGCGATTCGCTGCGCACCACCGGCGCATCCGACCTGATCGCGACGGGGCTGGCCGGCTTCGCCACCTCCCTGCCGGCGTGGGGCGCGGTCGCGCTGATCATGGTGGTGGCGATGGCGGTGACGCCGTTCCTCAACAATGCGGCGACCGTGCTGGTGATGGCGCCGATCGCCGCGGTGTTCGCCCACGACCTGGGCTATCGCCCCGAGGCGTTCCTGATCGCCACCGCGATCGGCGCCGGATGCGATTTCCTGACCCCGATCGGGCATCAGTGCAACACATTGGTGCTGGGCCCCGGCGGCTATCGCTTCGGTGACTATGCGCGGCTCGGCGCGCCGCTGTCGCTGCTGATCGTGATCGTCGGCACGCCGCTGGTGATGTGGACCTGGCCCGTCACATGAGCCCCGATCAGAAGCGCGCCAGCCACGACAAGCGCAGGGTGCGGCCGAATTCCGGCCTCGCCAGCAGATAGGCACCCGGATCGCTTTCGAACGCGCCGAGACGGGGATTGCCCTCCGTCAGCCCCAATGTGTTGGTGATGTTCGACAGCTCGACGGTCAGCGTCATGCCATCGGCCGGGCTGACCGCGAGGCTGGCCCCCAGCAGCGTATAGGACGGCAGCACCTCGCGATTGGCGATATCGGAATAGCGCCGTGAGAAGTGCGTGGCCTCCACCCGCAGGCTGGCATCGCCCAGCACCAGTTCGGGCGCCGCGCGCAGCGCCAGCCGCGGCACGCGGATCAGCTGGTTCCCGGTATAGTCCCGCGCCACCGCCACCCCGCCGACCAGTTCGGTGAAGGCGAAGCCCTGATAGCGCGGATCCTGCCAGGTCGCCTGCCCGCCGAGCCGCAGCCAGGGCCGCACCTGCCACTGCAGTTCCGCCTCCAGCCCGAACGTCTCAGTATCGGCGATGGCGGTGCGCTCGACATATTGGTTGCTGGCGGTGTCGAAACGGAAATCGGTGAACGGCAACCGTTCGAAGCGCGTGTAAAATCCGACCAGCGCGAGATCGAGACCATCGGCGTGGCGACGGAGGCCGAGCTCCGCCATGCGGATCGGCACCGGGCGAAGATCGGCGCGCAGCGGATTGCCGCTGAACTCGCCCGCACTGGGCAGCCGAAAGCTGTTGGTCCAGCGCGCAAAAGCGGCGGTGCGCGCGCCGAGGCGATAGTGCAGTCCCGCCGACCATCCCCAATCGGAAAAGCGGCGGTCGACCGCAATCACCGCGCCCGAGGGGCCGACCACCTGATCATCGGCCAGGGTAGCGGGATCGCCGAGGTCGAACAGCGCCTTGCCGGCGGCGGTGCCGCGAATGTGGCTGTGCTCTGCGCGGATCCCGGCGTCGAGCCGCAGCGCGGGTGCGATCTGCCATTCGTCGGCAAGGTAGAGGGCAAGCGCCCGGGCGCCCAGTGCCGCCTGATCGAAGATCGAGCCATGCCGCACGATGCCGTGATCGGTCAGTTGCCCGACCAGCTGCGCACCATCGCCAAGCGCCACCACGTCCAGCCGCCGGCCGCGGGGCGCGGCCTCGATCAACGCGGTTCCGGTGTAGCGATCGAAGCGGAAGTCGTAATCCGCAAGGGTCAGCCCGGCGACGAGATCATGCGTGCCCGCCAGATCGACCTGGCCCGAGAGACGCGTGTCGAAGATCCATTCGTCAAGCGGCAGGTGGACCGACATCAGATTGGCCCCGACGACCAGCGTGTCGGCCGGCACCGGTTCCCCCGACGTGGCGTAGCGCAGCGTCACCGCCCGCATCGCGGGATGATCG
>JBELMF010000058.1:0-18128 GCA_042096015.1 Sphingomonas sp. | reverse complement strand
AGCGCGGGCGCGACCTTGGCGCAGATCTGGTTGAGCGGCCAGTTCCACGGCGTGATCATCGCCACGACGCCAATCGGCTCATGCACGACGCGCGCGCCCTTGGCGGCCTGTTCGGAAAAGCTGAATTCCTTCAGCGCGGCGAGCGTACCCATGAAATGGCCGAGGCCTGCGGGGGCCTGCGCCATGTTGGCAAAGGAGATCGGCGCGCCCATCTCCCGGCTGGTCGCCGCGGCGAGATCGGGAATGCGCGCCTTGTAGCCGGCGATGATCCGCTCGAGCAGCGCGATCCGTTCTTCGACGCTCGACTGCGACCAGGTCTTGAACGCTTTCTTGGCGGCGGCGACGGCTTTGTTGACGTCAGCCTCGCTGCCCAGCGTGATCTCGGTGGTGGCCTGTTCGGTCGCAGGGTCGATCACCTCGTGGCGCTTGCCGCCCTCGCTTTCGACCCATGCGCCATCGATATAGTGCTTCAGGTAGCTCTGCATTATGCCTCTCCGTCTCCTGGAATCGACGTTTCGGTACGCTTGTGCGGACCAATTAAGTCAGTTGCAACAGGAAACCAGACGCGCTGCAACCGTGCCGCGACGGGACACTCGCGGGCTTCGTGAACGGGCATCGGGCACCCTCCGTCAGATTAACGGCGATTGCGGGTTCCGGCGGATGCGCGGGCACGCCAGGACGGCCGCCGAAAGGATTCGCCCATGCGCATCGCTCCGCTTCTTCTCGCCGTCCTTCTCGCCGCGCCGGCCGCCAGCCAGCAGCGCCCGGCGCCGTTCACCGTTGTTGAGACGGGGGAAGGCTACAGGAGCCTGGAAGAAGCGCTCGAATCGAATCGCGGGCGCGACTTCACGGTGATGATCGCGCCGGGCGTGTACCGCGAATGCGCGGTGCAGCAGGCCGGGCGGATCACCTTCAAGGCGGTGCAGCCCGGCACCGCGATCTTCGAGGGTGCGTGTGAGGGCAAGGCAACGCTGGTGCTGCGCGGCGGCGGCGCGACCGTGGACGGCCTTGTCTTTCGCGGCATCCGCGTGCCCGACGGCAACGGCGCGGGCATTCGCATCGAGATCGGTAACCTGGTGGTGCGCAATGCGATGTTCCTCGACAGCCAGGAAGGCATCCTTGGCAGCACCGAGGATCCCGCCACCGTTACCATCGACCGCTCCACCTTCTCGGGCCTTGGGCAGTGCCACGAGACCGAGGATTGCGCGCATTCCATCTATCTCGGCAACAGCGGCAGCGTGACGATCACCAATTCGCGCTTCGAGCGCGGGCAGGGCGGCCATTACGTGAAGCTGCGCGTGCCCAAGGTGCGGATCACCGACAACAGCTTCGACGATACGCAGGGCAGCCGCACCAATTACATGATCGACCTGCCCGAAGGCGCCACGGGCGAGATCGCGCGCAACACCTTCGTCCAGGGGGCGCGCAAGGAAAATTGGAGCGGCATGATCGTGGTCGCGGCCGAGCAGCGCAAGTATCGCTCCGCGGGCCTCAGCGTCCACGACAATGTCGCCAGCCTCGCGCCGGGGCAGGAGAAGAGCCCGGCGTTTCTGGCGAATGCGAGCGGGGAGAGACTGGCGCTGGCGGCGAACAAGCTTGGCGCCGGTGTCAGGCCGTATGAGGTGCGGCAGCCTTAAGGGTAACTAGCCCCTCCCCTTCAGGGGAGGGGTTGGGGTGGGGGCTGTCCGCAGGCGCCGACCCCTCGATCGTCGGTCTCGGTGAGACGGAGACGCCCCACCCCCAACCCCTCCCCTGAAGGGGAGGGGCTTTGTTCGTCACCTCACCGGCAGGTGTCGCCAACGCCGCTGTCGAGATCGAGGCACCGGCCGTCGAGTCCCGTCACCGGCAACTTGATCGTCGCCGCCAGCGTCGGCACGATATCCACCGTCTCCACCGATTGCGGTTGCTCGAACCCGGCCATGCCCTTGCGCCAGAACAGGATCGGCACCCGGCGGTCGTAATCCCACGGGCTGCCATGCGTGGCGACATAGCCGGGGCCGGGCTTGGCGATACCGGTAACCCGCGGCTTGAGCAGGATCAGCAGGTCGCCCGAACGCTCCGGATCATATGAAGCGTGCGCGCGCTGCGCGAGCGTCCACGTCTCCGGCGGGGTGGCCGGGATCGTCGCGGCGGCGATCTCCTGGCGGGTCAGCACCGCGGCGACCTGCGGGAAGGCGCGGATGCGCTTGGCGGCCTCGGCGATCACCGCCTGCTTGCGGTTCGCGGGCACCGAATCGGCGACGTAAATGTCACCCTCGGAGCCGAGCAGGACAGGCCCGGCGATGCCGAGCTGCTTGCCGATGGCCTCGCCGATGTCCTTCACCGACAGGTCGGTTGAGACGCGCGTTTCCATCGGCATGGCCCGCAGCTGCTGCCGCTCGGTCATGTCGTGGCCGCCATGGTCGGCGGTCAGCACGACTTCATAGTCCAGCCCCCACGAGTCGAGTGCGGCGAAGAAGCCGCCGAGCGTCTTGTCGAGCTCAGCCATCTGCAAGCACATCTCGCCGCCGCCCGGGCCGAAGCCGTGGCCGACGTAATCGGTCGCGGAGGCGCCGATGGAGATGATGTCGGGCGCGCTGCCCTGGCCTAGCTTCATGTCCTGGATCAGCCCGGCGGCGATCGCGAACACCGCGCCGTCGAGTGCGGGCGAGGCGCGGAAGGCGCGCGTGTCGCCGGCGGCGCGGGCGAAACGGGTGTTGCCGATCGTCTGCCCGCCGACGGTGATCGGCTGCATCAGCGGGCGGCAGAAGCCGGGCACCGGCAGCGGCTCCTGCGGCTGCGCGATCAGCTTGGCGACCGCCTCGCGCCCGCGCTGCACCGCCGGCGGCACGGGGCGGCCGTCATAGGAGACGAAATCCTTGCCGCCCCAGAACCACACCTCGTCGATCTTATGCCCGCCCATCATGATCGCCGCGCGATCCTTGCCGGCGACCGAGACGACTCGGCTGGCGGGGTTCGCCGCCTTCATCATCTCGCCCAGCGTCGGCACCTTCAGGTGCAGGTCAGCGGGCTTGTAACTGTTGTGGTCGGTGCCCGGCAGCGCTTCGTTCTCGGCGCAATAGACTTCCTTGTCCTCGCGCGGCGCCTTCTGGTTGATCCAGTTGTTGGCGATGATGCCGGTATGGGCCGGGCGCATGCCGGTCAGGATCGTCGAGTGGCCGGGGCACGTCTCGGTCGCGGCATGGCTCTGATAACCCGCGGGGAACACCGCGCCCTGCAGCAGCCGCGCAAAGCCGTCGGTGAAGCGGTTGCGATATTGCGCGAACAGGTCTGCCGAGAACTGGTCGACCGAGATCGCGACGATCAGCTTGGGCGGGGTGCGCGGCGTCGCGGCAGCGGCGGGCGCGGGCGGCTGCGCCGACTCGAGCGCGGCCTCCTGGGCAGCGGCGGGTACCGCGACGGAGGCGAGGAGGGCGGCGAGGAAAGCTTTCATCATGGACCTTGGTACTGAAGGGCGCCGCGCGGTATGTGCCGGTCATGGCGGCGAGGCAAGCTTGGGTAGCGACCCTGTTTTTCATGGTCATGACGCTGCTGGCGCAGGTGTCGGCGGCGCAGGAGCGGCACGTCGCGATCACGCTGGTGCCGGAAACAGCGCGGCCGGCGGCGGGCAGCACCGTGACGCTGGCGTTCGATTCGCGTCCCGCGCCGGAATGGCACGGGTATTGGCAGAATCCCGGCGATGCGGGCATCGAGACGCAGCTGAAATGGACGCTGCCGGACGGTGTGCGGGCGGGCGCGCTGCGCTATCCGGTGCCCGAGCGGCTGATCGTCGGCGGGCTGATGAACTATGTCTATGAGGCGCCGTTCGCGCAGCTGGTTGATCTAACGATCCCCGCCGGGCTGGCGCAGGGCACGAAGCTGCTGGTGTCGGTTAAGGCCGACTATCTCGTCTGCACCCGAGAGATCTGCGTGCCAGAAACGCAGACGCTGTCGACCGAGCTGACGGTCGGTGACGGCGCGGTTGACCCGGCCACGCGCGCGCGATTCGACGGGTGGCGGCAGAAGCTGCCCAAGCCGCTGGGCTCTACCGCGACATGGCAGGTGGCGGACGGCCAATTCCGGCTCGCGGTGCCGTTCCCGGCAAGCGCCACCGCGGCCGATGACGTTTATTTTTATCCGCTTTCCGGCGGGACGGCGAATTATGCCGCGCCGCAGACGGTGACACGCGACGGCGACCGGCTGGTGCTGACAACCAAGGCCGCGTCCGCCCCCGCATCCGGCCCGATCGAGGGCGTACTGGCGGTCGGGCCGGGGCAGGGCTTCGCGGTGACGGCAGCGCCCGGCAGGGTAGCGGCGCCGATCCCGGGCAACGACGCGGGTGCCGTCCGCGGGGCCCTGCTGGCCTTCGCCGGGGCGCTGATCGGCGGGCTGCTGCTCAACATCATGCCCTGCGTCTTCCCGATCCTCAGCCTCAAGGCGCTAAGCCTCGCCAAATCGGGCGAGACCGAGGGCGCGGCGCGGCGCGAGGCGCTGGCCTATACGGCGGGTGTTGTGTTGGTGTGCCTGGCGCTCGGGGGCGTGCTGCTCGCCCTGCGTGCCGGCGGCGCGAGCGTCGGCTGGGCATTTCAGCTGCAGGATCCGCGCGTCATCGGCGTGTTGCTGCTGCTCGTCGCCGGCATCGCGCTCAACCTCGCCGGGCTGTTCGAACTGCCGACACCGCGCTTCGCCAGCCGCTCGGGGACAAGCGGCGCCTTCGCGACGGGCGCGCTCGCGGCGTTCGTCGCAACGCCCTGCACCGGCCCGTTCATGGGCGCGGCGCTCGGCGCAGCCTTGGTGCTGCCGCCGCTCGCCGCGATGCTGGTCTTCGCCGGGCTGGGGCTCGGCATCGCCTTGCCCTTTCTCCTCATCGGCTTTGTCCCCGCGCTGCGGCGAGGGCTGCCCAAGCCCGGCGCGTGGATGGCGCGATTGCGGCGCATCCTGTCGGTGCCGATGTTCCTCACCGCGCTGGCGCTCGCCTGGGTGCTCGGGCGGCAGGCCGGGGTGGACGGCATGACGATCGGCCTCGCCGCGACGCTGCTCACCGGCTTCGGCTTGTGGTGGACTGGCCGGCGACAGGAAAGCGGCCGCGATCGGACGTGGTGGCCCGCCGCTCCGGCGCTGGCGCTCGCGCTGGTCGCGGTGCTGCTTGTCCGCTCGCAGGCGCCCGCCGCCGCGGCGACCATCGCCGGGGGCGAGCCGTTCAGCGAACAACGGCTCGCCGCCTTGCGCGCCGAGGGGCGACCGGTGTTCGCCTATTTCACTGCCGACTGGTGCCTCACCTGCAAGGTCAACGAAAAGGCGGCGATCGAGACGGACGAGACGCGCCGGGCCTTTGCCGATGGCAAGGTCGCGGTGCTGGTCGGCGACTGGACCGACGGCGACCCCGCACTGGGGCGGTTCATCGAGGCGCATAATCGGGCAGGCGTGCCGCTGTATCTATGGTATCCTGCCGGCGCCGACCGGCCGCAGGTATTGCCGCAGTTGTTGACCAGCGGCATGCTTGCCGGATTGCCGGGGGCCGAGAAAAACTGAGGAGAGCCGAAGATGCGTCTGCTTGTCCCGTTTGCGATCGCCGCGCTGGCCGCCGCACCCGCAACTGCCGATCAGGTGACCGGCCAGCCTGCCGGAAACTTCCGCCTGATGGACGCCAACGGCAAGGTGGTGACGCTCAGCCAGTTCAGGGGTCGCCCCGTGGTGCTGGAGTGGAACAATCCCGGCTGCCCCTTCGTGCAGAAACACTATGCCAGCGGCAACATGCAGGCCGCGCAGGCCAAGGCGAAGGCGATGGGCGCCGCCTGGCTGACGATCAACTCGGGCGCGCCGGGCAAGCAGGGCTATATGACCGGGCCGGAGGCAAAGGCCTTCGTCAGCAAGGAAAAAGCGGTGCCGACCGCCTATCTCCTCGATCCGCAGGGCCGCGTCGGCAAGGGCTATGGTGCCAAGACTACGCCCCACATGTACCTGATCGATGCGTCCGGTACGCTCGTCTATCAGGGCGGGATCGACGACAAGCCAACCGCTGATCAGGCCGATATCGCCGGTGCGCGCAATCACCTGCTCGCCGCGCTGGGCGAGGTGAAGGCGGGCAAGAAGGTTTCGGTGCCCGAGGCGCGGCCCTATGGATGTTCGGTGAAATACGCGGACTGAACGCACCTCCGGCATCCCGGACTTGATCCGGGATCCCGCTGTCCTTGCAACGGCCGAGAAGAAGCGGGACCCCGGAGCAAGTCCGGGGTGACGCAGAACGCCCCCTTGTGCATCGCAACAATCTCGCGCAGCATGCACCCGAAACGATCAATGGGGCGTTAACCACCGGATGGGGACACGGGCGTTCGACGAGATCATGGGTTCAGGCGGCACGGCGCGCCCCGAACTGACCGACCTTGCCCGTTGGCTCGCCGATACGCCGCCCGATGAACTCCGCCGCCGACAGGAAGCGGCCGAGACGACCTTCCGCCAGCTCGGCATTACCTTCGCCGTCTATGGCGACAATGACGCCGGCGAGCGGATCATTCCGTTCGACATCGTCCCGCGCGTGTTCCTTGCCGACGAATGGGCGCGGCTTTCCGAGGGGCTGGTGCAGCGCGTCGAGGCGATCAACGCCTTCCTTGACGACATCTATGGCGCGCAGGAGATCCTCAAGGCCGGGGTGCTGCCCGAGGATCTGATCTTCCTCAACCCGCAGTTCCGACCCGAGGTGCTTGGCATTCGTCCGCCGCACGGCGTTTGGGCGCATATCTGCGGCATCGATCTGGTCCGCACCGGGCCGGACGAATTCTTCGTGCTGGAGGACAATGCGCGCACGCCCTCCGGGGTCAGCTACATGCTGGAAAACCGCGAGGCGATGGTGCGGCTGTGCCCGGAACTGTTCGAGCAGTTCCGCGTGGCGGCGGTGGACAGCTACCCCGATCGTCTCTTGGAAACGATGCGCTCGGTCGCCCCGCGCGGCTGCGGGCAGAACCCGACCTGCGTCGTGCTTACCCCCGGGCACTTCAACTCGGCCTATTACGAACACAGCTTCCTCGCCGATTCGATGGGCGTCGAGCTGGTCGAGGCGGCGGACCTCGTGGTCGACGATGACGTCGTCTACATGCGCACGATCGCCGGCTGGGTGAAGGTCGACGTGATCTACCGGCGGGTCGACGACGATTTCCTCGATCCGATCGTGTTCCGGCCGGATTCGATGCTGGGCGTGCCCGGGCTGATCGCGGCCTATGCCGCGGGCAATGTCGCGATCATCAACGCGCCCGGCAACGGCATCGCCGATGACAAGGCGATCTACAGCTACATGCCGGAGATTGTCCGCTTCTATTCGGGCAAGGACGCCCGCCTGCCGAATGTCGAGACGTTCCGGTGTCGCGAGCCGGAGGCGCTGGCCTACACGCTGAACCATCTGGAGGAGCTGGTGGTGAAGCTGGTCGACGGCTCGGGCGGCTATGGCATGCTGGTCGGCCCGACCGCGTCCAGCAACGAGATCGCCAAGTTCCGCGCAGCGCTGGAGGCTGAGCCGCACCGCTATATCGCGCAGCCGACTCTGGCGCTCTCCACCGTGCCCACGCTGGTGGAGCAGGGCGTCGCGCCGCGACACGTCGATTTCAGACCGTTCGTGCTGAGCGGGTCGAAGGGCGTTCAGGTCGTCCCCGGCGGCCTCACCCGGGTGGCGCTGCGCGAAGGCTCGCTGGTGGTGAACTCCTCGCAGGGCGGCGGGACGAAGGACAGCTTCGTCCTTCTCGACGGCGGCAAGCGCCAGTCCCAGACGATGGGCACCATGCACCAGGAGCAAGGCCTGTGAGCGGCGCCCTTATCCTCCCCGGAACGGGGAGGAGCGCGTAATGCTCAGCCGTACCGCCACGTCGCTCTACTGGCTTGGCCGCTATATCGAACGGGCCGACTTCATCGCGCGGCTCGTGGAGGCGACGATCCGCCTGGATGTCCTTTCCGCGCGCCCGGCGGGGGAGGCCGCCTGGGCCTCCGCGCTCGCCGTCACCGATACCGAGGCCGCATTCAAGGCCACCGGCGCCAGCCTGACGCGCGAGGCCGTGTCGCGCTTCCTGACCAGCGATTCCTCGCATCCCGGCTCGATCGTCCGCTGCCTCGACATGGCGCGGATGAACGCCAAGGCGGTGCGGACCGCGCTGACCCGCGAGGCGTGGCAGGCGATCAACGGCGCCTGGCTGGTCTTCGACAAGCGCGTCAGCCGGCTCGATCCCGATCGCGCGCTGGCGCTGGTCGATGCAGTGAAGGCCGAAACGCGCGGCTTCGAGGGCGCACTGCACCGCATGCTGCGCAACCAGACAACCCTGTTCATCCGTCTCGGACAGGCGACCGAGCGGGTCGACGACACCGCGCGCCTGCTCGACGTGAAGTATCACATCCTGCTGCCGGAAGGGGAGCAGGTGGGCGGCACGGTGGATCGGGACCAGTGGACCACGATCCTGCAGACCGTGTCCGCCGTGACGGCCTATCGCTGGCTCTACAACGAGGGGCTGGTACCGGCGAACGTCATCGATCTGCTGCTGTCCCGCGTCGAGCTGCCGCGCAGCATCGCCGGCGCGATCGAGGAGGTGACCGACGTGCTGACCCAGCTCGCCAAACGGACGGGCACCAACGGGGAGGCCGACCGCATGGCGCGGACCCGTCATGCGCGGGTCGGCAAGACGCGCACCAATGACGTGATCGTCGCCGGCCTGCACCAGCATCTCCAGGCGCTGATCGCCGAGAATGATCAGCTTCACGCGGCGATCGGCCGCCAGTTCAAGTTCCACTGATGCGCCTGTCGATCGAACACCGCACCACCTACGTCTTCACCGCGCCGCAGGGCCGCGTCGTGCAGCTGCTGCGCATGACGCCCAGCGACACGCACGATCAGACGGTGGCGAACTGGCATATCGACATCGACTGCGATGCCCGCATGACCAGCCATCGCGACGCCTTCTGCAACGCGACGACGATGCTGTACTGCGAAGGGCCGCTGGAGCGCATCGAACTGTCTGTGACTGGGGAGGTGGTGACGAGCTCGTCGGGCGGCGTGCTGCACGGCGTGTCCGAACAACTGCCGCCCCGTTTCTATCTGCGCAGCACGCCGACCACGCTGGCGGATGATGCGATCGCCGCCTTCGCACGTGATACGGCGAACGGCACCGACATTCCCGCGCTCCATCGCCTGAACCGGGCGATCCGCGCGCGCTTCACTGACGATTGCCAGCGGCCGACGCCCGGCCTCTCGGCGGCCGACGCCTTTGCCCGAGAATCGCTCACCGCGCGCGACATGGCACAGCTGTTCGTCGCCGCAGCGCGCGCCGTCAATGTGCCCGCGCGCTATGTCTCGGGCTATTGCGATCTCGCCGGTGATCACCGTCCGACGCCGCACGGCTGGGCGGAGGCATGGGTTCACGGCCTTGGCTGGGTGGGGTTCGATCCCTGGCTGGGGCAGTCGCCCGAGGAACACCATGTGCGCGTGGCAGTGGCGCTCGATTCGGCCGGTGCCGCGCCGGTCGCCGGATCGCGGCTCGGCGAAGGGCGAGAGCGGCTGGAGGTGGAGGTAACCGTTCAGCGCGAGGATTGACGGCGCGGATTGACGGCGCTGGCCGGCAGGATCGCCGCGGCGCTCGGCGTTAGGCCGGCACCGGCGTTGCTTCTGCCGCATCCTCCATTGCCACCCAGCCGTGCGCCCCCAGCATCTCGATCGGCCGGTAGCGCGTCTTATAAGCCATGCGGGCTGCGCCCTTCACCCAGTAGCCAAGGTACACATAGGGCAGGCCCGCAGCCCGCGCGCGCAGGATATGATCCAGGATGATGAGGTTGCCCAGCCCTGGGCGCGCGCCCTCTGCGACGTCGAAGAAGCTGTAGATCATCGACAATCCGTCCGCCTGGCGATCCGTGAGGCAGGCGCCGATCAGCTTCCCCGGCCGATCGCCGATGGATGGCTCGCGATATTCGACGATCACCGAATTGACCGGCGAATGTTCCACCATGTCGGCATAATCCTGCTCGTCCATGCCGGCCATGCCGCCGCTGGGATGCCGGCTGGCCAGATAGGTGCGCAGCAGCTGATACTGCTCGTCGGTCGCCCACGGGCGGCAGGCGGTCACTTCCAGATCTTCGTTGCGGCGGACCAGCTTGCGCTGCGTGGCATTCGCTTCGAATCCATGCGCCACCACGCGCACCGACACGCACGCGCTGCAGCCGACGCACGACGGGCGATAGGCAACCGACTGGCTCCGGCGGAAGCCGATCCGGCCGAGCGCATCGTTCAGTTCGCTGGCATGCGGGCCGTTCAGTTCGGTGAAGACCTTCCGTTCCTGCCGCCCGGGAAGGTAGGGGCAGGGTGCGGGGCTGGTCACGAAGAAACGCGGAAAACGAAAAGGCGCAGTCACCGACGACGGGTCCCCAGTCGACGCGCTGGTCCATCGCGTCCCGGGCGACGATATGAAACGTCGCGGCCGGGCTGAAAAGCCGCCACGCCCCCGTTGGATCGACGAAGGCCGGCGACATTCCCTACCACCGACGCGAACTGCCCCGATTTGGGGCAGTTCGCGCGCCGGCTTACGCCAGTTCGATCAGGCTGACCATATAACCGGCGGTGTCGAGCGCGGCGAGCAGCCGGTCGAGATGCGCCCGGTCACGCGTCTCGCATTCGACATCGAGGCTGAGGCCCTTGGCCGGCAGGTTGGTGAAGATGCGCTGGTGGGCGAGCTCAAGAATGTTCACCCGCTCCTGGTCGAAGATGCGCGCGACATTATAAAGCGCACCGGGCTGGTCCTGCAGCCGGATGCGCAGCCGCGCCAGCCGACCCGAGCGGGCAAGATCGCGCAGCAGCACGTTGGCGAGCAGCCGCGTGTCGATATTGCCGCCGCACAGGACGATGCCCACCGTCTTGCCGGCGAACCGCTCCTTATTGGCGAGCACCGCCGCAAGGCCCGCCGCCCCGGCACCCTCGACGACGGTCTTCTCGATCTGCAGCAGCAGGCTGACCGATTCCTCCAGGCTGCGCTCGGTGACGAGCACGATGTCATCGACCAGCGCCTCTACCATCTGTGCGGTGAGGCCGCCCGGCTGCTTCACGGCAATGCCTTCCGCCAGCGTATCGCCCGCACAGGGCAGGTCCGCATGGCGCAGCTTGTTGTACATGGAAGGGTACAGTTCCGCCTGCACGCCGATCACCTCGATCGGGTGGTCGGCGTCGCGCGCCACCGTGGCCATGCCGGATATCAGGCCGCCCCCGCCGATCGGGACGACCAGCGTGTCGATCGCCGGCACCTCGTCCAGCATCTCGATCGCCACCGTCCCCTGGCCGGCGATCACGCGCGGATCATCGAACGGGTGCACGAACGTGTAGCCGCGCTCTGCCTCCAGCACGCGTGCATGGGCATAGGCTTCGTCGAACGTATTGCCGTGCAGCACCACGGTGGCGCCATGGCCCTCGGTCTGTACGATCTTCACGATCGGCGTGCTGGTCGGCATGACGATCGTGGCCGGTACGCCGAGCCGGTTGGCGTGATAGGCAAGGCCCTGGGCGTGATTGCCCGCCGACGCGGCGATCACGCCGCGCGATTTCGCCTCGTCGTCCAGCAGCAGCAGCGTGTTAAGCGCGCCGCGTTCCTTGTATGCGGCGGTGAACTGCAGGTTCTCGAACTTGAGATAGACGGTCGCGCCCGCCAGGGCGGACAGGGTCTTGCTGACGAGGGTCGGCGTGCGAACGATCGATTCGCGGATGCGCGCGTGGGCGGCGCGAACGTCTGCGATGCTGACGGGAAGGGTGTCGGTCGTCGTTTGCGCCGCGCTGGCCATAGTCGCAATCCCAAGCCGTTCGCCCTGCACTTGTCGAAAGGCTGTCTTTCTTCTGCGCGGGGAGAAGAGAAGGGCAGGGCTACGACAAGCTCAGCCCGAACGGGATAATTGATCCAGGTTCGATGCCGCGTCCTAGGACCATCTGGCGCCGCGTGCAAACAGCCCCTATCCCGCCTGCCATGAAGATCGCTTTCATCGGCACCGGCGTGATGGGTGCCCCGATGGCGGGGCATCTCGCCCGTGCCGGCCATGACGTCACCGTCTATAATCGTACCCGTGCGAAGGCGGAGGCGACGGGCCTGTCGGTGGCCGATACACCGGGGCGTGCGGCGCAGGTTGCGGACGCGGTCGTCACCTGCGTCGGCAACGACGATGATCTGGCCGGGGTCACACTGGGAACGGACGGCGCCTTTGCCGCCATGCGGGACGATGCGGTGTTCATCGATCACACCACTGTTTCGGCCAGCATCGCGCAGCGGCTCGCCGCGGCCCGCGCGCTGTCGGTCGATGCGCCCGTCTCGGGCGGGCAGGCGGGGGCCGAGAAGGGCCAGCTGTCGATCATGTGCGGTGGCAGCGACGCGGCGCTCGCCAAGGCGCGCCCGGTGATGGAGGCCTATGCCGCCCGCATCGTCCATGTCGGCGCGGCCGGGGCCGGGCAGCAGACCAAGATGGTCAACCAGATCTGCATCGCCGGCGTGCTGCAGGGCCTGTCCGAAGCGTTGCGCTTCGCCCAGGCCAGCGACCTCGACCTCGACAAGGTCTATGAGGCGATATCGGGCGGCGCGGCGCAGAGCTGGCAGATGGTGAACCGGTGGCCGACCATGGCGAAGGACGAATTCGACTTCGGCTTCGCGATCGACTGGATGCGCAAGGATCTGGGCCTCGCGCTCGAGGAGGCGAAGCGCAACGGCGCGACGCTGCCGGCGGCGGCGCTGGTGGATCAATTCTACGCCGAGGTGCAGAGAATGGGCGGGGGACGGCAGGATACCAGCGCCTTGGTGCGGAGGCTGGCACGATGAAGGGCGCGCTGCTTCTCGCCGCTGCGTTTCTCGCGACACCGGCGCTGGCCGACGGCATCGTCGACAACGTCAACGGGCTTGCCCCGACCGCCGACGGTCGCGTGATCCGCTTCAAGGCCGTGCTGATCGACCGGGACGGCCGGGTCACCCGCCTCGTCCCGCCCGGCGAGGAGCCCCCGAAGCTCACCCGCAAGCAGCTCAAGAAAAACGCCGGCAAGCCGCTCTACGACTGGCGCATCGATATGGGCGGCAAGACGCTGCTGCCCGGCTTCATCGATGCGCACGGCCATGTCATGGGCCTGGGCTTCGGCGCGCTGTCGCTCGACCTCTCCGGCGCACGCTCGCTGAACGAGGCGAAGGCGATGGTGCTGGCCTATATCACCGCCAATCCCGATCGGAAGTGGATCACCGGGCGCGGCTGGAACCAGGAGGCCTGGGGCCTTGGCCGCTTCCCGACCGCCGCTGACCTCGACGATGTTTCCGGCGGCCATCCGATCTGGCTTGAGCGGGCGGACGGCCATGCCGGCTGGGCGAATGGCGTCGCGATGCGGGAGGCAGGGGTCACGGCAGGCACCGCTGCCCCGGCCGGCGGCCGGATCGAGAAGGGCGCGGGCGGCGCACCCGCCGGCGTCTTCGTCGATGCGGCCAAGGAGCTGATCGAGCGCGCGGTGCCCCAGCCCCTGCCCAAGGAGCGCGATGCCGCCTTCCTCCAGGCCCAGCAGACGCTGCTGGCAAACGGCATCACCGCGGTGGCTGACATGGGCACTACGCTCGATGACTGGCTCAGCTACCGGCGCATGGCCGATATCGGCGCGATGCGGGTCCGCGTGATGAGCTATGCCGCCGGCGTCGAGACGGCGAGCCGGATCGGCGGCAAGGGGCCGACGCCGTGGCTCTACGACGATCGGCTTCGCATGGGCGGGGTGAAGATCTACCTCGACGGCGCGCTCGGCTCGCGCGGCGCGGCGCTGAAGGCGCCCTATGCGGATGCGCCGGGGGAAAAGGGGCTGAGCTTCCTCACCGATACCCAGCTGCAGAACCAGATGAGCCGCGCGGCGATGGATAACTTCCAGCTCGCCGTCCACGCCATTGGCGACAAGGCGAATGCACAGGTGCTCGATGCCATCCAGGTGCTGAGCGAAACCTATACCGGCGATCGCCGCTGGCGGATCGAGCATGCCCAGGTCGTCGATCCGGCCGACCTCAAGAGCTTCGGCAAGTTCGGCACCATTGCCTCGATGCAGCCGACTCATCAAACCGGCGACCGGACGATGGCGGAGGCGCGGCTCGGCCCGCAGCGGCTGGCCGGCGCCTATGCGTGGAAGTCGATCCTCGCGAACGGCGGCAAGCTCGCGTTCGGGTCCGACTTCCCGGTCGAGAAGCCCGACCCCTGGGCGGGCTGGGCAGCCGCGTTCACGCGCCAGGGCGCGGACGGGCAGCCCGCCGGTGGCTGGCGTCCGGAAGAGGGGGTGACGCGCGAACAGGCGTGGTGGGCGTTTACCGGCGGCGCGGCCTATGCCGGCTTTGCGGAAGGCAAGTTCGGCAACCTTGCGCCGGGGCAGAAGGCAGACTTCGTGATCATCACCGGCGACCCGATCGCCGCCGATCCGGCGACGCTGCGGGGTATGAAGGTGGAGCAGACGTGGATCGGCGGCGAAAAGGTGTTCGATCGGAGTGGCGGCGTGAAGACGCCTGATAAGTAAATTTAACTAAGCTCTTCCCCGGCGAAGGCCGGGGCCCAGTTGGGAGACGCGATTGGCAGATGCTCGGCCAGCCATAATCGTGTCCCGGCTGGGCCCCGGCCTTCGCCGGGGAGGCGAATCTGCCTGGATCTGACTCAAGCCGAAGGCTCGCTCCGCAGATCACCGCGATCCGCCGCGAACCCCGGCGCCGGCCCGGTCGCCGGACGCAGCGCCTCGCGATCGGCGGCGGACACCGGCGCGGTCGGATCGGGGCGGAAGTGATCCACCGCGCGGTCGTTCGGCCCCGGATGCGTGTCGCCTTCCAGATCCGGCACGCGATGCCCGTCCTGCGGCGCAAAGAACCGGTCGAACAGCCCGAAGTGGATTGCGCTCGCCAACCCGGTCGCGATCGCGCCGATCGCGGTCGCGGTACCGATAACAACGTTGCGTTGCGTGTGATCGGCCTTGTAGCGGCCGTGACTGTCGCGTTTCTGGGTCATGCCCACTCAACACCTGTGCGCGGCCGGCCGTTCCCGCACTGGTGAGCTTGGCCCGGACTCCCTAGATCGCCCCCACGATGCAAGGTTCCTACGGCCCCCCCGACCGGTTCAACGAAGAAAAAGCCACGTTCGCGATCCGCGGCAGCGACCAGCCCGATCTCGAGGCGGGCGTCGCGGCGATCCGCAACGTCGTCCGCACGCTGCCGCTCAAGCCCGGCGTGTACCGGATGCAGGATGCCAAGGGCGACGTCCTCTACGTCGGCAAGGCGCGCGCGCTGAAGAGCCGCGTCTCCAACTACACGCAGTTCAAGAACCTGTCGAAGCGGCTCCAGCGCATGGTGTCGCAGACGCGGTCGATGACGATCGTTACGACCAACAACGAGGCGGAGGCGCTGCTGCTCGAGGCGCAGCTGATCAAGCGTTACCGCCCACCGTACAACGTACTGCTGCGCGACGATAAGAGCTTCCCCTTCATCCTGCTCCGCCAGGATCACGATTTCCCGCGCATCCAGAAGCATCGCGGCGCGCGGCGGGCCAAGGGCGATTATTACGGCCCCTTCGCCAGTGCGGGCAGCGTCAACAACACACTTAACGCGCTCCAGAAGCTGTTCCTGCTCCGGAGCTGCACCGACGGCTTCTTCAAGACGCGCGATCGGCCCTGCCTGCTGTACCAGATCAAGCGCTGCTCGGCGCCGTGCGTCGGCCGCATCGACAAGGCCGGCTATGACGAGCTGGTCGCGGATTCGAAGAAGTTCCTCGCCGGCAAGACGACCGACGTTCAGGCGAAGCTCGGCGCGCAGATGCAGGCCGCGAGCGAGAACATGGATTTCGAGCTCGCCGCGGTGATCCGCGATCGCCTGCGCGCGCTCACCTTCATCCAGGGCACGCAGTTCATTAACGCGGAGGGGGTCGGCGACGCCGACATCTTCGCGCTCGCCAGTCACGAGGGCGTGATCGGCATCCAGGCCTTCTTCATCCGCGGCGGGCAGAATTGGGGGCATCGGGACTTTTTTCCCGCGCATACCGCCGAGGTGAGCGAGGAGGAGGTGATGGCCCTCTTCCTGATGCAATTCTACGAGGAAGTGCCGCCCGCGCGCACCGTGCTGGTCGACCGCGTGCTGCCCGACGTCGAGGTGCTCGCCGAGGCGCTTACGACGCAGGCCGGCCGCAAGGTCGCGATCGAAGTCCCCCAGCGCGGCACGCGCAAGCGGCTGATGGAACAGGCCTGCCGCAACGCCAAGGAAGCGCTCGAACGCCGGCTGGCGGAATCGACCACCCAGGCCAAGCTCAACCGCGAAGTCGCCGACCTGTTCGACCTCGCCGAGGCGCCGCAGCGGATCGAGATCTACGACAACAGCCACATCCAGGGCACCAATGCGGTCGGCGCGATGGTCGTCGCCGGGCCCGAGGGGTTCCGCAAGGGCCAGTATCGCAAGTTCAACATCAAGCAGGCGGCGACCGACGACGATTTCGCGATGATGCGCGAAGTCCTCACCCGCCGCTTCGCCCGCGCGATCGAGGAGGATCCCGATCGCGACGGGGATACCTGGCCCGACCTCGTCCTGCTCGACGGCGGTCGCGGCCAGCTCAACGCCGCCAAGGCGGTGCTGGAGGATCTCGGAATCGAGGACGTGTGCATGGTCGGTGTGGCGAAAGGCCCGCACCACGGCCGCGAGGGGCGCGAGGTATTTCACCTGATGGACGGCCGCGAACTGACCCTCCCGGTCAACTCGCCCGTGCTGTTCTACCTCCAGCGCCTGCGCGACGAGGTCCACCGTTTCGTGATCGGCGCGCATCGCGAGAAGCGCGCCAAGGCGATGGGCGCGAGCCCGCTCGACGAAGTCCCCGGCATCGGCCCGGCGCGCAAGAAGGCGCTGCTGATGCATTTCGGCACTGCCCGCGCGGTGCGCAACGCCAGCCTCGCCGATTTACAGAAGGCGCCGGGAGTCAGCGCGGGGGTCGCGCAGCAGGTGTACGACTTCTACCACGCCAAGTGAGCGGCGGAACGGGCGCCGCGCCCGGACCGTTGCAGCGGGGAAGGAGATTTTCGATGTCCGATCGCCCGAAGAACCCGGCCGAAACCGATCCGCTCGCCGAGACTGACGAGGACGGCAACCCGCTCAACGAGGACGCCAAGCTCGACATCGCGCTGCAAGGGTCGATGATGACATCCGAACCGCCGCAGATGGCCGAGCCGAAAACCGCGGCCGAGGAGAAGGCGGAGCGCGCAGCGCAGCGCTAAAGTTGGATCTGCTAGACTTAAAGCAGCTCCCCGGCGAAGGCCGGGGCCCAGTTGGGAAGGCGGCCGCAACTGCCGCTGCGCGTTCCATGCTCGTTGCCCAACTGGGCCCCGGCCTTCGCGGGGAACGCGGATCAAGATAGCTGGATCGAATCTTAACCCCTCGCCTCTACATCAACCCCTTTGCCCGCAGGCTGACATGCCCGCTGGTCCCCACGATCAGATGATCGTGCACCGCAATCCCCAGCCCCTTGCCCGCATCGACGATCGCCTTGGTGATCTCGATATCCGCACGGCTCGGCGAGGGATCCCCCGAGGGATGATTGTGCATAATCCCACGGCGTTCTCTATCTTTTTGATATTTATTGCATTTTTTGATGGCCGCCTGAAGGTGGTGCCGGGATTGGGGAGCGGCGTTTGATGCGCTAGTGTGATCGTCACAATCGATCACCGGCGCGCTCAATGAATTCCTTTGATGCACGGCGCTGAATCCAATCACTTACAGCTCACGCTATCTCGCCGATTCGGTGGGGCCTCTGGGGCCGCCCGCGAGCCGGTTCCGTCTAGATCATCAACCGGGCAACGTCCGAGCCCGAGTTGCGCCACCCTCAGTGCCTCCGTCAAGGGCAGCGGTAGTTTTGCACGAAGGATAGCCCGAGCAAGCCAGGAACGGTTGATATGCTCCGCCGGAACGAACGACCATCAATCCATCGCCGCAGGTGGGACAGGAATCTCCAGCTGACATCGAGTGTGCGATTCTCACCCGGTTCGACGGCGCCGCTACACGGGAACTTTCCACCGAGAGGTTGCGCTTGAAATCACAACGAGGGTGGGTGCTGCACGCCTCGAACGGGCCATATTGGCCATCGTACCGCCTCATGGTGCCGCAGCCGCACTTCGGGCAGGGGCTCAGGACGCC
>JBELMF010000057.1:0-18157 GCA_042096015.1 Sphingomonas sp. | reverse complement strand
TCCTGCGTGATGTCGATCGAGGTCGCGCCGCCCATGTTGATCGACAGGCCCGGCAGGCGCTTCTTGAGATCGGCCTGGATCACCTTGCGCTTGGCGAAATCGGGATCCCATGTCTCCTTGGCGTGGATCGGCGCCTGCTGGCCGAGCGCGGAGAAGGTGATCTGGCTGCCGCGATCCTCGATCCGCTCGCCCCAGGTCTCCTCGGGAACGAAGCCGGTCGCTTCCAGCGCTTCGTCGAAGGCCTTGAGGATCTGCTGCTTCTGCTCGTCGGTGAACAGTTCGGCATAGACCGTTTTCCACTGACCGTCGCGGAAGACGAACAGCTTGGTGCCGGTGGTGGGCATCAGCCACAGCTTCGACCGGTCGGCGCGCTCGGGCAGGCGGCTGGCGACCTGCTTGTCGAACTGCGGCCAATCGCCGCCCGAGATCACCGCGACATGCGCGACCGTCAGCAGATCCGCGAGCGCCTCGCCCATGTCAGGCTGGATCGCCTGTTTGCTCTCCGCGAGCGTGCCATCGAGATCGAAGGCGACGAGCTGCTTCACATCATTCTCCCCAGGATGAAATGGTCGATGGCGTGCGCGACGCCGTCCGCGTCGTTCGCCGTGGTGACATCAGCGGCCTTGGCCTTCACCTCCTCCGTCGCGTTGCCCATCGCGATGGCGCGCCCGGCGCGGTCGAACATGGCGATGTCATTGGCCTGATCGCCGAGCACAATTGTGCGGTCGAGCGGCACGCCGAGCGCGCGCGCCAGCGTGGCAACGCCATCGCCCTTGTTCGCCGCAGTGGCGGTGATGTCGAGATAATAGTTCTGCGATTTCACGATCGTCGCCTGCCCATCGAAACACGCGACGATCCGGTCGCGGAGCGTATCGAGTAGCGCGTAATCGTCGCTGACGAAGGTGATTTTGTCGGCGCGATCGAGCAGATCGGCGAAGTCGCTGCGGATCACCGGTTCCTGGTTCGACGATACGCGCTCGCTGGTTACGTGCTTGCCCTGATCGGTCGAGGCGAACCACTGGTCGTCGGCGAACACCCAGATGTCAACCGGGTGCGCGCCGGCGAGTTCAATCGCGCCGCGCGCGACCTCCTCTGCCACCGTGTGGTGGCACAGGATCTCCCCGCCGCGCCTATGGATGAGCCCGCCGTTGAACGCACCGATCGGCACGTCGAGCGCGAGCTCCTCCGCGATCGGCGCAAGACCGGACATCGGCCGCGCGCTGATGATCGTGAAACCGAAGCCGGCGTCCTGCAGCCGCTTCACCGCGGCGATCGTGCCGGGGGTGAGCTTCTTCTGCTTGTCGACGAGCGTACCATCGACGTCGCTGATGACGAGGGTCACAGGCGCTGTTCCCCGACGAAGGCCGGGGTCCAGTTACGGGCCGGACCGATGGAGCCGATAGAGTCGCTCAACGGGGCCCCGGCCTTCGCCGGGGAACAGAGTGGCACGATCATTGCGGAATTTCGACGTGGCCGCCGAAGCCGTAGCGCATCGCCGAGAGCAGTTTGTCGCCGAACATGTCGTCAATGCGGCTGCGGTAGCGGGCGAACAGCGCCGTGGTGAGCACCGCGACCGGGGTAGCCTGTTCCATCGCGGCCTCGATCGTCCAGCGACCCTCACCGGAGTCGGCGACGTTGCCGGAGAATTGCGACAAAGTCTGGTCCTGCACCAGCGCCTGCGCGGTAAGGTCGAGCAGCCACGAGGAGATCACCGAGCCGCGGCGCCATACCTCAGAAATTTCGGCAAGGTTGAAGTCGAACCGCTCTTCCTCGGGCAAATGCTCGACTTTACGGCCCCACAGCACATCGAAGCCCTCGGCATAGGCCTGCATCAAGCCATATTCGATGCCGTTGTGGACCATTTTCACAAAGTGGCCGGCGCCAGCACGTCCGGCGTGGATATAGCCTTTCTCGGCCCGGGGATCGCACGTCTCGGCCCGGCGCGGCGTACGAGGGATGGTCCCGAGACCCGGGGCGAGCGTGTCGAAGATCGGATCGAGCAGGTCGACCGTTTCCTTGTCGCCGCCGATCATCATGCAATAGCCGCGTTCGAGGCCCCAGACGCCGCCCGAGGTGCCGACGTCGACATAATGGACGCCCTTCTCGGCCAGCGCCTTGGCGCGGCGAACGTCGTCCTTCCAGAAGGTGTTGCCGCCATCGATGATGATGTCACCCTCAGCGCAATCGTGGCCGCACAAGGCCTCGATCGTTTCTTCAGTGGGCGCACCGGCGGGGAGCATGACCCAGTAGATCGCAGGGCTGTCGAGCTTGCCCTTCATGTCCGACAGCGAGTCCGCGCCGATGGCGCCTTCGCCGGTGAGGCCGGTCACCGCGTCGGTGTTGCGGTCGAACACGACCACCTCATGGCCGCCGCGCATCAGACGTCGCGCGATGTTGCCGCCCATGCGGCCGAGGCCGATGATGCCGATCTTCATGTACCTGGCTCCACGTAGATTGCCGTTCGGGCTGAGCTTGTCGAAGTCCGTGCCACGAACGGTGTCGTTTCTGGCACGCCCTTCGACAAGCTCAGGGCGAACGGGGGAAAATGCCTTCTGTTCCTAACTAGATCAGGCCGCAGCCGGCTGCTTGGCCTGGATCGAGCCGAGCAGCTCGTCGAACGCCTTGCTGAACGAGGCGACCCCTTCCTCGACCAGCGTCTCGGTGACGCCGTCGAGATCGAGTCCGAGCCGCTCGGCATCGGCCAGCACCTTGCGCGCGCCATCGACGTCCTCGGTCAGCGTCACCTTGGCGGTGCCGCGTTCGCGGAAGGCGTCGAGCGTCTTGGGCGGTACGGTGTTGACGGTGTCGGGGCCGATCAGCGTGTCGAGGTACAGCGTGTCGGGATAGTCAGGGTTCTTGGTGCCGGTGGAGGCCCAGAGCAGCCGCTGCGGCTGCGCGCCCTTGGCGGCGAGCGCCTGCCAGCGATCCGAGGCGATGAACTCCTGATACCAGGCATAGGCCATCTTGGCGTTGGCGATCGCGACCTTGCCCTTCAGCGCCTTGGCCTCGTCACCGCCGACTCCGGCATCGATCTTGTCGTCGATCTTGCTGTCGATACGGCTAACGAAGAAGCTGGCGACGCTGGCGATCTTGTCGATCGGCTCGCCGCGCGCGACGCGCTGCTCCAGCCCCTCGACATAGGCGAGTGCGACCTTCTGGTACGCCGCCTGCGAGAACAGCAGGGTCACGTTGACGTTGATCCCCTTGGCGATCGTCGCGGCGATCGCGGGCACGCCGGCGGGGGTGCCGGGGATCTTGATCATCAGGTTCGGGCGGTCGACCGCCTTCCACAGCTTCTCCGCCTCGGCGATCGTGCCGTCGGTGTCGTTGGCGAGATAGGGCGAGACTTCAAGGCTGACATAGCCGTCCTTGGCGTTCAGCCGGTCGTAGATCGGACGCAGCGTTTCGCATGCGGCCTTGATGTCCTGGATCGCGAGATGCTCGTAGCGGTCCATCGTCGCGGCGCTGGGATTGGCCTTGTCGAACGCGGCGAGCGTGCCGTCGTACGCGGTGCCCTTGCCCATCGCCTGCTGGAAGATCGACGGGTTGGAGGTGACGCCGGTCACGCCATCCTCACCGACCAGCTTTTCGAGGCCGCCTTCCTCGAGGAACTTGCGGTCTACGAAGTCGAGCCAGATCGCCTGGCCGAGGTTCGCGAGATCGTTGAGCTTGCCCATGTCTGTCTCCGTCTTTTCGTCACCCCGGCCTTGTGCCGGGGTCCAGGGTTCCGCGCACCCTCACTCGTCGGATGTGCGGATGGCTGGATGCCGGGACAAGCCCGGCATGACGGTTGGTTAGCCCATCACCTCTTTCGCCACCTTCACCACGTTATCCACGGTGAAGCCGAACTTGTCCGCCAGCTTGGCGATCGGGGCCGAGGCGCCGAAGGTCGACATGGTGATCGTCTTGCCCTTCAGCCCGACGTAGCGATCCCAGCCGATCTCACCCGCCATCTCGATCGCGACGCGCGCCGACACGCCCGCCGGCAGGACGCTTTCCTTGTAAGCGTCCGACTGCTTTTCGTAGCGGAACCAGCTCGGCATCGAGACGACGCGGCTCTTTACGCCCTCAGCCGTCAGCTTCTCGTGCGCCTCGATCGCGAGGCTCACTTCGCTACCGGTGGCGATCAGGATCACGTCGGGCGTGCCGTCACTGTCGGCGAGGACATAGCCGCCCTGCTTCACGCCATCGGCGCTGGCGTACTTTGAGCGGTCGAGCGTCGGCAGCGCCTGGCGCGACAGGACCAGAGCAGCGGGCTGCTTGTGATCCTCGACGATCGCGCGCCATGCGGCGGCGACCTCGTTGGCATCGCCGGGGCGGAACATGTCGAGGCCCGGCGTCGCGCGGAGCATCACTATCTGCTCGATCGGCTGGTGGGTCGGGCCGTCCTCGCCCACGCCGATCGAATCGTGCGTGAACACCCAGACCGTGCCGAGCTCCATCAGCGCCGACAGGCGAACCGGCGGGCGCATGTAATCAAGGAAGACGAAGAAGGTGCTGCCGTAGGCGCGCAGGCCGGACAGTGCCATGCCGTTGACGACCGAGCCCATGGCATGTTCGCGCACGCCGAAGTGGAAGTTGCGGCCGGCGTAGTTGTTCGCCTCGAACGAGGGCTCGCCCTTGATGTCGGTCTTGGTCGAGGGCGCGAGATCGGCCGAGCCGCCGATCAGCCACGGCATCTTCTTGGCAATGGCGTTCAGGACCTTGCCGCTCGAATCGCGGCTGGCGAGGCCCTTGGCGTCGGCGTCGAAAGTGGGGATGTCGACATCCCAGCCGTCGACCAGCGTCCCGGTGAGGATCGCGTTCACCTCGGCGGCGAGTTCCGGGTGCGCGCTCTTGTACTTGTCGTACGTCGCTTCCCAGGCCTCGCGCAGCGGGGCGCTGCGGTCGACCATCGCCTTTTCGAACGCTTCCTGCACGCCCTCGGGGACGTAGAAGAGCTTGTCCTCCGGCCAGCCGTACGCCTGCTTGGTCAGCTTGACGTTCTCCTCGCCCAGCGCCTCGCCATGCGCCTTTTCGGTGCCGGCGCGCGGGGAACCCCAGCCGATCACCGAATGGACGATGATCAGCGTCGGCTTGTCGGTCGTGGCGCGGAACTGCTCGAACGCCTTGGTGAGCGCCGCAATGTCGTTAGCGTCATCGACGTGGATGACGTTCCAGCCATAGGCCTGGAAGCGCATGCCGACGTCCTCGTCGAAGGCGAGATCGGTGCCGCCCTCGATCGAAATGTGGTTGCTGTCGTAGATCCAGCACAGGTTGGAGAGCTTGAGGTGGCCGGCGAGGCTCGCTGCCTCGGCCGCGACGCCCTCCATCATGTCGCCATCGCCGCAGAGCGAATAGACGTCATGGTCGAAGAGGGTGAAGCCGTCCTGGTTGTAGCGCGCGGCCATCCAGCGCTCGGCGATCGCCATGCCGACCGAATTGCCACAACCCTGACCGAGCGGGCCCGTCGTGGTCTCGACGCCGACGGTGTGGCTGTACTCGGGATGGCCCGGCGTCTTGGAGCCAAGCTGGCGGAACTGGCGAATGTCGTCGAGGCTCACCGCTTCGCCGCCGTCGGGCTGCTTCACGCCGGCAAGGTGGATCAGCGAATAGAGTAGCATCGAGGCATGGCCGACCGACAGCACGAAGCGGTCTCGGTTGGGCCAGTGCGGGTGCGCGGGGTCGTAACGCAGGAACTTGGTCCACAGCGTGTGGCCGACCGGCGCCAGCGCCATCGGCGTGCCCGGGTGCCCCGAATTCGCCGCCTGCACCGCATCCATCGAGAGCGTGCGGATCGTGTCGATCTGCAACCGCTCGGGCGAGCCGTCTTCGTGGACGTCGGCAGGCAAAGGGGTGGCGGTGTCGGTCATCAGGGCTCTCACTGGATGGTTTTGGATCGAACGCGCGGGGGAATGCCCGGTTGCCGAGTCCACGTCTCCCTAGACGTTCGTCTGGCCGCGTTCCAGTCGCGTAACGAGAGGGCTCCGCGTGCAGCCAAAATGCAGGTTGGCGGTGCCATGCTGCCCGCATGACAATAGAGGGGACAACAGGACATGGACGGCATCGTAAGCATCATCAGTGTGATCGCCATGCTGTTCGCCGCCGCCGGTGCCATCGCGGTCATGCGACCAGGGCATGTGGCCTGGCGGTGGCTTGGGGTCGCGGCGGCGTTGGTATTTGTCAATGACCTGCTGCTGACGAATGCTTACGGCCTGATTCCCGATGTTTTGCCTGGGCGCTGGAATTGGCAAGGCAAGGTACTGGCACTTGCGGCCACACTTGTCATAGCCGCGGCTCCCGCTTTGGGCTGGCGCCCGGCTGGCATCACCCTCCGTCAGAAGCCGGGCAGCCTGCGCGTCGCGGTCCCGGTTGCCTTGCTGTATTGCGCATTCTTTCTGGCCATCGCGCTGGTCTTTCCCGACGATCCACCGACAACGGAAACCGTGGCGTTCCAGCTTACCATGCCCGGGTTGGAGGAAGAGCTTTTCTATCGCGGCCTGCTGCTGCTGGCGCTGGACCGCGCACTTGCGGATCGCATTCGCTTCCTGGGCGTAGAGTGGACTTGGGGTGCGCTGATCTCCTGCGCGCTGTTCGGGCTTACCCATGCCTTCGCCTTCTCGGACGTCAGCTACAGTTTCGACCCGATGTACATGGGGCTGACGGCGTTGCCCGCACTGATCGCGGTGTGGTTGCGGCTGCGCACCGGCAGCCTGCTGATCCCGGTAGTGCTGCACAGCTTCGGAAACGCCATCGGCTTCCTTGTTTAAGTCTCCCGCTGGAGCCGGGTGACGAGACCGCCCTGCGCGATAAAGGCGACGTCAACCTCATCGATGAAAAGGCCGTGCCCGAGCGCACCGGGGATCGCGGCGATCTGGTCGGCGAGTAACCGCGGATCGGGCATGACCGGGAAGTGACAATCGGCGATCAGATTGCCATTATCCGTTTCGTAGCCCGGTCGGATTGATACGGCGGCCCCAAGGCCCTCCAGCCGTGCGGTCACGAATGCGCGCGCGAACGGAAGCACCTCCACCGGTAGCTTCGCCGCGCCGATATTCTCAACGCGCTTCGATCCGTCCGCGATCACGATGAAGCGCCGAGCTGCCGCTGCCACCGCCTTCTCGCGTAGCATGGCCCCGCCTGCACCCTTGATCGCCCACAGTCGAGCGTCGATCTCATCGGCGCCATCGATCGCCAGATCGATGGCGCGCACATCGGCAAAGTCACGCACCACAATCCCAGCTGCGACCGCCGCCTTGGCGCTTGCTTCGCTGGTGGCGACCGCCTGCATTCGAAGGCCTGCCGCAACGCGTCGTCCGAGCGCTTCGATCGCGAATGCCGCCGTGGAGCCGGTGCCCAACCCCACGAACATGCCATCCTGCACCTCGGCCACCGCGGCTTCGGCGGCCAGTTTCTTGTCATGTGCCCTACTCATGACCAACCGTCTAGCGGTTCGAGTGCGTGCTCCGCTATGCTTCGCGCATGCCGATCCTTCGATTGCTCATCCCGCTCTGCGCGCTGGTCTCCGCGCCAGCAGCCGCGCAATGGCCCAACGGCGCCAAGGCCGCGGTGGCGCTGACCTATGACGATGCGCTTGCCTCACAACTCGATATTGCGGCGCCAGCGCTCGAGCGTGCGGAACTGAAAGGGACATTCTTTCTCAGCAACATCAAGCGCGAGGATGTTGAGCGGTGGCGAGACTTGGCGCGCAAGGGACACGAATTGGCCAATCACTCGCTGTTCCATCCCTGCCCCGCCGCTGCCTTTCCGGCGGATCCTCGCTACACGACCGAAGCATATCAGCCCGAACAGATGGTTCGGGAGATTGCGCAGCAGGAAGTGTTGCTGACGGCGATCGACGGTCGTCTGCGTCACGGCTTTGCAAGCCCCTGCACCGTCAATGAGGTGAACGGGAAGAACTATCTGGAACTCCTTCGGGCCGCAGGAATCGTCGATTATGCGCGCTCCGAAAATGATAAGGCTTCAGGCCGACGCGATGCGATGGGCGATCCGATGCGGATCGCCGGCCGAGCATTCGACGAGTCCGCCACCGGCGAACAGCTAATCGCCTATGCGCAGGAAGTCGCGAGCGCAGGGCGCGTTGCCGTATACGTCTTTCACGGCGTCGGCGGTGACTATCTGACAACGTCCGCCGCAGCGCATGAGGCTCTGCTCGCGTGGTTAGCAGCGAACCGCCGCGATGTCTGGGTGGCGCCCCTCGGCGAGATTGTCGCCTGGTCGAAGCGCCACCCGAAGCCCTCCCCACGGCGCTAGGCCGAAGTGCAATACATCACCCGTACTTCTGCTCGTCCCACCACGGAAAGAAGTCCGGCATGTTGGCGGACACCTTGTCGGGGTAGTTGGGCGTGCGCTTCTCGAGGAACGAGGTGACGCCTTCCTTGGCATCGCCTGAGCGGCCGCGAGACAGGATCGCGCGGCTGTCGACTTTGTGCGCATCCATCGGGTGCTGGAAGCCCAAGCCACGCCACAGCATCTGGCGGGTCAGCGCGACCGAGACAGGGGCGGTGTTATCGGCAATCTCGCGGGCGAGCGTGGTGGCGATGGCGAGCAGGTCGTCCCCCGGCACCACCTGCTTGACGAGGCCGCCGGCGAGCGCCTCCTGCGCGTCGAACACGCGGCCCGAATAGCACCATTCGAGCGCCTGGCTGATTCCGACGACACGCGGCAGGAAGAAGCTGGACGCTGCCTCGGGCACGATGCCACGGCGCGCAAAGACAAAGCCGAAGCGCGCGGTGTCGCTGGCGATGCGGATGTCCATTGGCAGCTGCATGGTGGAGCCGACCCCGACCGCGGCACCGTTCACCGCCGCGATTACCGGCTTCAGGCATTCGAAGATTCGCAATGTCAGCCGGCCGCCGCCGTCGCGCGCTTCTTCCATTTCGTAGGTCAGACCGCCCTGTCCGCTCCCGTGGTCGGGGCGGTCGGAACGCTTATCATAGTCGAACGTCTTGGCGCCCGCCGACAGGTCTGCGCCGGCGCAGAAGGCGCGGCCGGCGCCGGTGACGATCACACAGCGCACATCGTCATCGGCGTCGATCTTGTCGAAGGCGTCGATCATCTCGGCCATCATCGTGCCGGTGAATGCGTTGAGCTTATCGGGCCGGTTCAGCGTGATGGTCGCGATGCCGTCCTTCACGTCATAGATAATCTGCTCGTAGGCCAAGCCGCCTCTCCTTCTCGCGCCGCCCCTCCGGCAGCTGCCCTTGTTACCATAACATTATTTATGGTGAGGCGTGCAAGCGAGTCGCACGCGAACATGCCGTGGCGGAATTTTAGAAGATACGGTCCGCTCCTGATCCTCTTACAAACCGCCACTTTCCATGATCCGGTCGACGGAGACTTGCAGTCACCCATTCGCCGCGCCTACAGACACGCTGCACCCGCGAAGGGATGAGAAGCCAAGGGGAGTTGTCGTGACCGCAGACGAAATGAAGGCCGCGATCGGCAAGGAAAGTGTGTCGGACTGGGTTGAGGTGACCCAGGAGATGATCAACAAGTTCGCCGATGCGACGGGCGATCACCAGTTCATCCACGTCGATCCGGAACGCGCCAAGCAGACGCCGTTCGGCACGACGATCGCGCACGGCTTCCTGACGCTGTCGCTGCTGCCCTTGCTGTCGGCCAAGAACCCGGGGATGCCGCGGCTCGATGGCGTGAAGATGGGCGTCAATTACGGCGGCAACAAGGTTCGCTTCCTGGCGCCGGTGCCGTCGGGGTCGAAGGTGCGCGGGCGCTCCAAGCTGACCGAATTCGAAGAGAAGCGCCCCGGCCAGTATCAGTTCACCACCGAGACCACGATCGAGATCGAGGGATCGGAAAAGCCGGCGATGATCGCCGAGTGGATCACGCAGGTTTTTGCGTAAATGAACTCCCCTCCCGCTTGCGGGAGGGGTTGGGGGAGGGCGTGTCCGCATGCGGCACCCTGACCTTCGCATCGACAGCCCCTCCCCAGCCCCTCCCGCAAGCGGGAGGGGAGCAAGAAGGGGGAAATAGAAGGACCATATCCATGCGTTCCGCAGTCATCGTTTCCACCGCCCGCACCCCGATCGGCCGCGCCTATCGCGGGGCGTTCAACAACATGCTCTCTCCCACTCTTGCGAGCCACGCGCTCAAGGCCGCCGTTGAACGCGCCAAGATCGACGGCGCCGAAGTGGAAGATGTGATCATGGGTTCCGCGCTTCAGCAGGGTGCGCAGGCGACCAACATCGCACGCACCTCGCTACTGCGTGCGGGCCTGCCGGTGTCCGTCTCGGGCATGTCGCTCGACCGGCAGTGCGCGAGCGGGCTGATGGCCATCGCCACGGCCGCCAAGCAGATCGTCGTCGACAACATGGACGTGACGATCGGCGCCGGTGTCGATTCGATCAGCCTCGTCCAGACACCGCAGATGCGCGTGCAGCCCGATCCCGAGCTGGTGGCGATGCACAAGGACATCTACATGCCGATGCTGCAGACCGCCGAGGTGGTCGCCAAGCGGTACGGCATCAGCCGCGATGCACAGGACGAATATGGCTATCAGAGCCAGATGCGCACCGCCGCCGCACAGGCTGCGGGCAAGTTCGACGATGAGATCGTGCCCGTCACCGCAAACATGGCAGTGACGAACAAGGAGACCAAGGAAGTCTCCTACAAGGAAGTCACCTTGTCGAAGGACGAGGGCAACCGCGCGGATACGACGCTGGAGGGGCTGAAGGCGCTAAAGCCGGTGCTCGGGCCGGACCTGAACATCACCGCTGGCAACGCCTCGCAGCTGTCGGACGGCGCCTCGGCAAGCGTGCTGATGGAGGAGAAGCTGGCCGAGAAGAAAGGCCTCACCCCGCTCGGCCGCTATGTCGGCATGGCGGTGGCCGGCACCGAGCCTGACGAGATGGGCATCGGCCCGATCTTCGCCATCCCCAAGCTGCTCGACCGGTTCGGCCTGAAGACCAGCGACATCGGCCTGTGGGAGCTGAACGAGGCGTTCGCGGTGCAGGTGATCTATTGCCGCGACAAGCTGGGCATCCCCGACGAGCTGCTCAACGTCAACGGCGGCGCGATCTCGATCGGCCACCCTTATGGCATGTCGGGCGCGCGCATGACCGGCCATGCGCTGATCGAGGGCAAGCGTCGCGGCGCGAAGTACGTCGTCGTCACGATGTGCGTCGGCGGCGGCATGGGCGCGGCAGGGCTGTTCGAGGTGCTGTAATTGAAAACCAGCGATCAATACGGTATGTATTGGTTGCGGCGTAGTCATAGGCGCCTCACTATGGGCCTCGGTCGCTGCTACGGCCGGGGCCCAAAATGTTTGGGGCCCGTGCTGCTACACGAACCCCGCCCGGCACCTTACTCTCTGCCGGCCTTGATCACCTTCAAGACGACAGTCGCAAAGGCGAAGAGCACCGTCAGCAACAGGCACCGTTCGGTGAACGTCTAGGTACACCTCACTATGCGACAGCTGGATTGCTGCCGCCGTGCACGATGTCAGCGCGGTTAACGCGACGCAACCAACCCCCGTCCCTCTCGTTCTCCCGCCAAGTCACAAGCAGGAGACGATGACATGGCCAATCACGACAGCCCGCAGGAGGTCGCCGAAACCTTTCTCGAGAAGCTCGAGGAAAGCCCCTTCATCATGATCGGGCTGATGGACGGCCAGCATTCGGAGCCGATGAACGTCAAGCTCGACGAGAACCAGCCGAACACGCTGTTCATCTTCTCCGCACACGACAATCGCATCGCCAAGGGCGGCGAGGCGATGGCGCAGTTCGTGGGTAAAGGGCATGATTTCTTCGGCTGCCTGGCCGGTCGCGTGTCACAGGAGACCGACCAGGTGACGTTCGACAAGCTCTGGGACAATCGTGTCGAGGCCTGGTTCCCGAACGGCAAGGCTGACGCACGCCTCAACCGCTTCGACATCACCTCGGCCGAATTGTGGGAGACCGACGTGGCGGTGAGCGGGCGACTGAAGATGCTGTTCGGCGGTACGATCGACGCGGCGGAATCGTCGAGCCACGCCAAGGTCGGCTCGGTCGCCTGATCCCGTTTGATCGTCACCCCGGCCTTGAGCCGGGGTCCCAATGCCGTCCCAACGTAGAGGAAGAAGCGGGACCTCGGATCAAGGCCGGGGTGACGTGTACTTGCTGGTAGCGTTGCGCCTCAATCGTGCGCGGTGATCCATTCTTCGACGACCGGCGCGATGCGATCGCGCCACTTGGATCCGTTGAAGATGCCATAGTGACCGACGCCCTCGGCCATGTAGTAACGCTTCTTTTCCTCCGGCAGCGCCTTGGCGACGGTCAGCGCTGCCTTGGTCTGCCCCAGCCCCGAGATGTCGTCCTTCTCCCCCTCGATCGCCAGCAACGCCACGTCGGTGATCGCCGCCGGATCAACCGCACGCCCGCGGTGCGTCATCGTGCCGTTCGGCAGGGCATGCGTCTGAAACACCAGATCGATCGTCTGCAGATAATATTCGGCCGCCATGTCGCAGACCGAGCGATATTCGTCGTAGAAATCCTTGGTGGCGTCGGCGCTCTCGCCGTCTCCGGCGACGAGATGCTTGAACATCTCCCAATGGCTCATCAGGTGGTTGCCGAGGTTCATCGACATGAAGCCGGTTAGCTGCAGGAACCCCGGATAGACGCGCCGGCCCGCGCCCGGGTACATCGTCGGCACTGTGGCGATGACGTTCTGCTCGAACCACGAATGCGGCCGCTCGGTCGCCAGCGTGTTGACCGCGGTCGGCGCCTCGCGCGTATCGATCGGCCCGCCCATCATGGTCAGCGTCTTCGGGCGGCAAGGATGCTTGTCCGCGCTCATCAGGCACGCGGCAGCATAACAGGGCACCGAAGGCTGGCAGACAGCGAGCATGTGCGCGCCGGGACCGATCTTCTCGAGAAACTCGATCAGGTAGTCGACATAATCGTCTAGGTCGAAGCTACCGTCTGACAGCGGCACCAGCTTCGCGTCGCGCCAGTCCGTGATGTACACGTCGGCAAACGGCAGCATGCGCTCCACCGTGCCGCGCAGCAGCGTCGCGAAATGGCCCGACATCGGCGCGACGATCAGCAGCCGCGGCCCGCCCTCGACGCCTTCACGCACGAAGCGCTTCAGCTGCCCGAACGGCTTTTGCAGCACGATCTCCTCGTGAACCGCAACGTCACGCCCGTCGATCACTGTCGAGTCGAGCCCGAACGCCGGCTTGCCGCGCGACGCTGCTGCATGTGCGAACACCTCAAGCGCCGAGGCCATGATCTGCCCGCCGCCGAAATAGGCGAACGGGTTTGCCGGGTTCTGCAGCATGCCCGCACCGAAATTGGCCATCGCACTGGCCGTGGCGAGCAGCGACCGATTGAATTCATAGGCATCGTAGAGCATCGGGTATCCTGTAGCACGATCTGGCCGGAATGCATCTCATTGTGCGGCTGCACAACGGATCACGCATCCGGATTGCTCGGTTGTGGTGGCCGTTGAGCCACACTCCCCGCACTGCTAGGTGCCCGCCATGTCGACGAGTGTGACGAGCGAACCGCCTTCGAGCCGGCGGATGGGCAATCTGTCCATCGTCTGGCGCCACGCAAAGCGTTACCCGGCGCAGATCGCCGCGGCGTGGACGGCGCTGGCGGTCACCTCCGCGGCAACGATCGCCATTCCCTACAGCTTCAAGCGGATCATCGATCGCGGCTTCGGCGCCGGGAATGGCGAGGCGGTGGCGGGCGCGTTCCATTACATGCTGATGATCGTCGCAGTGCTGGCGATCGGCACGGCAGTGCGATTCTATTTCGTGTCGTGGCTGGGCGAGCGCGTGGTGGCGGACATCCGCACCAGCGTGCAACGCCACCTGCTGACGCTGAGCCCGCGCTTCTTCGAGGAGAACCGCCCGTCCGAGATCGCCAGCCGCATGACGGCGGATACCGCGCAGATCGAGATGGTGGTCGGCACCACCGTTTCGGTCGCGCTGCGCAATGCCTTCACCGGCGTGGGCGGGCTGATTTACCTGTTCGCCATCTCGCCCAAGCTCGCCGGGCTGCTGACGCTCGGCATCCCGCTGATCATCCTGCCGATCATGCTGATGGGGCGGCGGGTGCGCACCTATTCGCGCACCTCGCAGGACCGCGTCGCGGATGTCGGCGCGATGGTCACCGAGACGCTCGGCGCGATGAAGATCGTCCAGGCGTTCGGGCAGGAGAAGCGCGAGAGCGATCGCTTCGCCGGCGCGGTCGAGGCGACCATGGCCGCGGCGGAGCGGCGCATCCTGCTGCGCGCACTGATGACCGCGATCGTCATCGGGCTGGTGTTCGGATCGATCACGCTCGTCCTGTGGGAAGGCGCGACCGACGTTGCGGCCGGGCGGATCTCGGGCGGTTCGATAGCCGCGTTCGTGCTCACCGGCGGTATTGTGGCCGGCGCCTTCGGCGCATTGACGGAGGTTTACGGAGAGTTGTTGCGCGGCGCGGGTGCGGCCGGGCGGCTGACCGAGTTGCTCGCCGAGGCGCCGGAGATCGCCGCGCCGCCCGCGCCGGTCGCCCTGCCGGAGCCGGCGCGCGGCGCGGTTAGCTTCGACCATGTCGAGTTCCGCTACCCCACGCGACCTGACGCAGCGGCGCTGCACGATTTTTCGCTGAGCGTCGCACCGGGCGAGACGGTGGCCCTAATCGGCCCGTCGGGCGCGGGCAAGACGACGCTGTTCCAGCTGCTCCAGCGCTTCTACGACCCCGCCGAAGGTCGGCTGACCATCGATGGCGTCGACCTGCGCGACGCCGACCCCGCGGCGCTGCGCGCGCGTATCGCCATGGTGCCGCAGGAAACGGTGATCTTCGGCGCCTCGGCGCGCGACAATCTTCGTTACGGGCGCTGGGACGCCGATGACGATGCGCTGTGGGCGGCGGCTGAGGCGGCGAATGCGGCGGCGTTCCTGCGCGATCTGCCGCAGGGGCTGGACACGTTCCTGGGCGAGGGCGGTGCGCGGCTGTCGGGCGGGCAGCGCCAGCGCGTGGCGATCGCGCGCGCGCTGCTGCGCGACGCGCCGATCCTGCTGCTCGACGAGGCGACCAGCGCGCTCGATGCCGAAAGCGAGCGGCTGGTGCAGGAGGCGCTGGAGCGGCTGATGGCGGATCGCACGACGCTGGTGATCGCGCATCGGCTCGCGACCGTGCGCGCCGCTGACCGGATCGTGGTGATGGACGGCGGGCGGATCGTCGAGCAAGGTAATCATGCCGCGCTGATGGCGCGCAGCGGGCTTTATGCGCGGCTCGCCAGCCTTCAGTTCAGCGAGGCGGCATGACAGGGAGAGAAACGATGGCGACCGACTTCGACGTGATCGTCTATGGCGCAACGGGCTATACCGGCCGTCTGGTAGCCGAATATGTCGCTACGGCTTACCCAAGCGGCGTGCGCTGGGCGATGGCCGGGCGGTCACTGACCAAGCTTCAGGAAGTGCGCGCGGAAATGGGCATCGCGGCCGACGTGCCACTGATTACCGCCAATGCCGACGATCCCGCCTCCTTGCGCGCGATGTGCGAACGGACGGCGGTGGTGATCTCCACGGTCGGGCCGTACCAGCTATATGGCAGCGACCTGGTGGCGGCCTGCGCGGCGACGGGCACGGCCTATGTCGACCTGTGCGGCGAGCCGGGCTGGATGCGGCAGATGATCGACGCGCACGATGCCGAGGCAAAGCGAACCGGCGCGCGGATCGTCTTCTCCTGCGGGTTCGATTCGATCCCCTTCGACTTGGGCGTACTGACGCTGCAGGAAGAGGCGGTGAAGCGCTTCGGTCGGCCGGCGCCGCGGGTGAAATGCCGGGTGCGGACGATGAAGGGCACCTTCTCGGGCGGCACCGCAGCGAGCCTCAAGGCGACGCTGGCGGCGGCGGCAAAGGATCCCTCGCTGGTCGCGCTGCTCGCCAGCCCGTTCGCGTTGACGCCGGGGCATAATGGCCCACACCAGCCGGCCGGGCTGCTGCCGGAATTCGATCCGACGATCAACTGCTGGGTGGCGCCGTTCGTGATGGCGCCAATCAACACCAAGAACGTCCACCGCACCAACTTCCTGCTCGACCAGCGCTACGGCAGCGATTTCGTCTATGACGAGATGGTGGTCACCGGCCTCGGCGACATGGGCAAGGCCGCGGCCGAGGCGCTGTCCAAGCTCAACCCGTTCGCCGGGGACAAGGGGCCGAAGCCGGGCGAAGGCCCGACCAAGGAAGAGCGCGAGAGCGGGCATTACGACGTGCTGTTCGCCGGCCTTATGCCGGACGGCACGCGGCTCGACGCGGTCGTCACGGGCGATCGCGATCCCGGTTACGGTTCGACCAGCAAGATGCTGGCCGAATCGGCGCTGTGCCTGGTGCACGATGTTCAGGGTGACGGCGGCATCTGGACGCCTGGCGCGTTGATGGGGCCGGAATTGCGGGCGCGGCTGGTGGCGAATGCCGGAATGACGTTCACGGCTGGGTGATTGGGTTCGCGCGAAGAGAGACTGGTCCCACTCCCTTCCCTCTGCGTTCTCTGCGCCTTCTGTGAGAACCAAGTGCCTATGGTTCGATCCGCCTGACCTGAAACAGCTCCCCGACGAGGGCCGGGGCTCAGTTGCGCGGGCGGAGGTATCTGCCGTCGCGTCCCAGTCTCATCCTCAACTGGACCCCGGCCTTCGCCGGGGAAGCGGATCAAGATGGCTGGATCGACCTCTAGGACCGTTCGCGTCTTCCCGCCCTCGCGTGAACCGACTCACCGCCCGAAAGCGATTGCTCCGGCCGCCGCGAAGCCGGCTACGGCGACTGCGCCGAGCACCCGCGCCAGTTCTTCCTTGCGGAAGTTCACCAGCGCGCGCTCGTCGAGCCAATAGCGCCCGTCGATGTCGACGACAGCGCCGAACTTCACCATCCGATCGAGCAGCCGTCGCTCACCGCGGCCGCTCGGGACGAACGCTACCGCAGCCGCGGGCTTGATTGCGCCAGCAGTGCGGAGGCGCTCGACGATGCGCCCCTGTGGGCGGGTCGAGTAAAGTTCCGCCGCGCGGATCACGATGTTCGCCATGTTACTTCTTCCGTCCTTGATGCCGGATGTTGCCGGGGCGCCCACGCCGCTTCAGCACGCGCGGCGGGCCGGACTTGCGGTCCTCGCGCCGGGCCGGCCGAGCGCCCCTGCCCTCCTCCAGCTCGAAGCGCAGCGCGCCGGAGACGGGGTTGGCGTCCGCCAGCCGCAGCTTGAGGCGCATGCCAAGCGTATATTCCTCGCCGCTCGTCTCGCCGACCAGCCGGCGCCCCGCCTCGTCGAAGCGGAAATATTCGCCGCCCAGATCGCTGATCGGCATCAGGCCGTCGCCGCCGACGCCCTCGACGGTAGCGAAGAAGCCGAAGTTCTGGATGCCGGTGATCCGCGCATCGACCACTTCGCCGACGCGCTCGGCGAGGAAGGCTGCAACATAGCGGTCGATCGTGTCGCGTTCGGCCTCCATCGCGCGGCGTTCGAGCTTGCTGATCGTCTCGCCCAGCCGCTCGAAATCCTCGTCGCCGTTGAGGCCGCCTGAGCCGAGTGCATGGGCGCTGGTCACCGCGCGATGGACCAGGAGGTCGGCGTAGCGGCGGATCGGCGAGGTGAAGTGCGCATAAGACCCTAGCGACAGGCCGAAATGGCCGTGGTTGCCGGGGCCATAATAGGCCTGGGTCTGGCTGCGGAGGATCTGCTCCATCACCTGCGGGCGGAAATCGGCGTCGCCGATCCGCTCGATAATGCGGTTGAAGGTGGCGGGCTTGATCACCTGGCCGAGCGCGAAGGAGATGTCGAAGGTTTCGAGATAGTCCTTGAGCGCGGTGAGCTTCTCGCGCGCGGGCGGCTCGTGGATGCGGTACATCACCGGCGCCTTCTTCGCCTCGATTGCCTTGGCGGCGGCGACGTTGGCGGCGATCATATAATCCTCGACGAGGCGGTGCGCGTCGAGCCGCTCGCGCGGGGCGACCGACAGGAGGCGACCCTTTTCGTCGAGCGCGACCTGGCGTTCGGGGAGGTCGAGCGCGAGCGGCTCGCGCTTGTCGCGCGCGGCGGCGAGCGCGGCCCAGCAGGACCAGAGATTGCGGAGGGCTTCCAATACATCCCCCTCCCGCCTGCGGGAGGGGCCAGGGGAGGGCTTGTCCGCGGGGACAGGCTCTGCATGGACAGGCCCTCCCCCAACCCCTCCCGCAAGC